>DASXBZ010000120.1:0-11465 GCA_036491435.1 Acidimicrobiales bacterium | reverse complement strand
GAGAGGCGCCGTTCGGCCAGCCGGCTCCGCAACCGGCCCAGCTGGATCTCCACGATGACGGCCAGGTCCTCCTGGCTCAGCGCCTTGAAGCGCACGATCTCGTCGATCCGGTTGATGAACTCCGGCTTGAAGTAGTCCTGGGGCTCACCCTTGAGGTTCGACGTCATGATCAGCACCGTGTTCGTGAAGTCGACCGTGCGCCCCTGGCCGTCGGTCAGCCGTCCGTCTTCGAGCACTTGCAGCAAGATGTTGAACACGTCGGGGTGGGCCTTCTCCAGCTCGTCGAGCAACACGACCGAGTAGGGCCGGCGCCGGACGGCCTCGGTCAGCTGGCCGCCCTCGTCGTAGCCGACGTAGCCCGGTGGCGCGCCGACCAGGCGTGACACGGCGTGCTTCTCCATGTACTCGCTCATGTCGATGCGGACCATGGCCCGCTCGTCGTCGAAGAGGAAGTCGGCCAGGGCCCGGGCCAGCTCGGTCTTGCCGACGCCGGTCGGGCCGAGGAACAGGAACGAGCCGATCGGCCGGTTCGGGTCACTCAGGCCCGCCCGGCTGCGCCGGATCGCGTTGGACACGGCCGACACGGCCTCGTCCTGGCCCACGACGCGCTCGTGCAGCGTCGACTCGAGGCGTACGAGCTTCTGCACCTCGCCCTCCATGAGCCGCGACACGGGCACGCCCGTCCAGCGCGACACCACCTCGGCGATATCCTCGGGGTCGACCTCCTCCTTGAGGAAGCGGTTCCCCGCCTGCAGCTTGGCCAGGTCCTCGTTGGCCTCCTCGATGTGGCGCTCCAGCTCCGGTAGCTGGCCGTAGCGGATGGCGGCCGCCCCGGCCAGGTCGGCGTCGCGCTCGAGGCGCCCGGCCTCCTCGTCGAGCTCGGTCTTCTGCTGCTGCAGCTGGCTCACCCGCTCGAGGACGTTCTTCTCCTGCTGCCAGTGCGCGGCCATGGAGTCGCGCTGCTCGCCCAGCTCGGCCAGCTCGCGCTCCAGCCGCTCCAAGCGCTCGAGCGACGCCTCGTCGGTCTCCTTCTCGAGCGCCAGCTTCTCGATCTCGAGCTGGCGGATGCGCCGGGTGATCTGGTCCAGCTCCGTCGGCATGGAGTCGATCTCGATACGCAGCTTGGACGCCGCCTCGTCGATCAGGTCGATCGCCTTGTCCGGCAGGAAGCGCCCCGTGACGTAGCGGTCCGAGAGCACCGCCGCCGCCACCAGCGCGGCGTCCTGGATCCGCACCTTGTGGTGGGCCATGTAACGCTCGGACAGGCCGCGCAGGATCGCGATCGTGTCCTCCACGGAGGGCTCGCCGACGAACACCGGCTGGAACCGGCGCTCCAGCGCCGCGTCCTTCTCGATCGACTTGCGGTACTCGTCGAGCGTCGTCGCGCCGATCATGCGCAGCTCGCCGCGCGCCAGCATCGGCTTGATCATCTGGCCGGCGTCCATGGCCCCCTCGGCCGCGCCGGCGCCCACGATCGTGTGGAGCTCGTCGATGAACGTGATGATCTCGCCCTCGGCGTCGGTGATCTCCTTGAGCACGGCCTTCAGCCGCTCCTCGAACTCGCCACGGTACTTGGCGCCCGCGACCATGGAGCCGAGGTCGAGCGCGATCACGCGCTTGCCCTTCAGGCCCTCCGGCACGTCGCCCTCGATGATCCGGTTGGCCAGGCCCTCGACGATGGCCGTCTTGCCCACGCCGGGCTCGCCGATCAGCACCGGGTTGTTCTTGGTGCGCCGCGACAGCACCTGGATCACCCGTCGGATCTCCTCGTCGCGCCCGATGACCGGGTCGAGCTTGCCCTCGCGGGCGGCCTCGGTCAGGTCGCGGCCGTACTTGGCCAGCGCCTGGTAGGTCATCTCGGGGTCCGGCGTCGTGACGCGGTGGTTGCCGCGCACAGTGCGCAGCGCGCCCAGTAGCGCGTCCTTGCTGACACCGATGAGGTCGGCCAGCGCCAGCACCAGGTGCTCGACCGACACGTAGTCGTCGCCCAGGTCCCGGCGGTTCTGGTCCGCCGCCTCGAGCGCGGCGCGCGCGTCACGCGACAGCCCCGGCTCGGCGCCGCCACTCGCCTGGGGCAGGCGCAACAGCTGGTCGTGCATCTTGCCCGCCAGCGCGTCGGGGTCGACCCCCACCGCCGAGAGCAGCGGGCGCGTCATGGTCTCCTGCTGCTGCAGCAGCGCGTCGAGCAGGTGCGCGGGCGTCAGCTCCGGGTGGTTCGACGACGCGGCGTGGCCCGTGGCCGCGCTGAAGGCGGCCTTCGTGTTGTTCGTCCAGCGTTCTGGGTCTATCGGCATCGTGCCGTCCCTTTCGTCCTCGTCTTCCTCGTTCTCGTCTGCATTGTCTCCGTCATGCCTCGCTCCGTCGCACCGCCCGGTACGGCACCGGTGCCTGGCGCACCGGCACCAGGTCGCGCCGGTACTGGCGGTGCGTCGCCGCCACCGCGTCGAGCGCCGCGGCCCGTACCTGGACCAGCTCCTCGCGCAGGCGGGCCAACTCGGCCTCGAGCTGCAGCACCCGGCGCACCCCCTCGAGGTTGAGCCCGGTCGACGTCATCTCCTGGATGTGGCGCAGCCGGTCCAGGTCGCGCTCGGAGAAGCGCCGGCTCCCGCCGCTCGTCCGCGACGGGTCGAGCAGTCCCTTGCGCTCGTAGATGCGCAGCGTCTGCGGGTGCATCCCCGTGAGCTCGGCGGCCACCGAGATCACGTAGACGGCCTGGTTGGCGTCGCGCACCGCGCGTTCACGCTCGCGGTCCAGCTCGTCGCGCTCAGCCATGGCCCATCACCACCCCGGTCACGACGACTCCACCGCGATACGCGGTGCCGCGTCCGTCACTGCCGCGAGCGACTCGACGGCCGCCCGCTGCTCGTCCGTCAGCTCGGTCGGCACCAGCACGTCCAGCTTCACCAGCAAGTCGCCCGGCTTCCCACCGTTGCGGCCGGATGCGGCCGGCACGCCGCGCCCGCGCACGCGCAGGACGCGGCCCGACTGCGTGCCCGGCGGCACCTTCAGCGTGACCTTGCCCTCCAACGTCGGCACGGTGATGGTCGTCCCCAACGTCGCCTCCGGGAAGGTGACGGGCACGGTGATCGTCAGGTTGCGGCCGCTGCGCCCGAACACCGGGTGCTTGCCCACGTGCGCGATGACGTAGAGGTCGCCCGGCGGCGCCATGCCCTGCCCGGGCGCGCCGCGGCCCTTCACCCGGATGCGTTGGCCGCCCTCGACACCGGCGGGAATGCGCACCTTGACCGAGCGGACCTTCTGCTCGGTGCCGGTGCCGTGGCAGACCGGGCACGGGGTGTCGAACAAGGTGCCTCGCCCGACACAGTCCGGGCAGACCGTGCTCAGCGAGAACAGGCCCTGGTTGTCGTTGAGGCTGCCGGTCCCGCCACAGCGCGGGCAGGTGTGCGTCGACGTCCCGGGCGCCGCGCCACTGCCGCGACAGTTCGAGCAACGCACCTCCTGGGGCACGTTGACCGAGGTGGTGACGCCGTGCACGGCGTCCTGGAAGGACAGGTGCAGCTGGGCCTCCATGTCGGCGCCCCGCTGCGGCCCGCGCTGGGTGCGCGTCCCGCCGGTCCGGAACAGTCCTCCGAAGAGGTCGCCCAGGTCGCCCATGTCCTCCATGCGGAAGGTGCCGCCGCCGCCGGGCGTGCCGAAGCCGCCGATCGGGCCGTGCGTGCGGACCTCGTCGTACTCCTTGCGCTTCTCGGCGTCGCCGAGCACGTCGTACGCCGCGCTGATCTCCTTGAAGCGCTCCTCGGAGCCCGGGTTGGCGTCGGGGTGGTGCTCCTTGGCCAGCTTCCTATAGGCGCGCGTGATCTCCTTGTCCGACGCCGTCGGGACGACGCCGAGCACCTTGTAGTAGTCCTTCTCGAACCATTCGCGTTGTGCCGCCATGGGTCAGCTCACCCCCGCACGCGGACCATGGCCGGACGCAGCGGCTGCCCCTTCCAGCGGTAGCCGGACCGCAGCACCTCGTCGACCATCGTCTCGGTGTCCCCGGGCTCGCCTTCGCCGTGCGCGACGGCGTCGTGCACCGAGGTGTCGAAGGGGACGTTGCGCTGGTCGACGCGCTCGAGTCCCTCCTTCGACAAGATGTCCATGAGCATCGCCCGGGAGGCGCGGAGCGCCTTGCCGTCCTCGGTCAGATCGAGCGACTCGTTGAAGTGCGCCTCCGCGAGGTCCAACGTGTCCAGCACGGGCAGCAGCTTGACCACGAGGTCCGCCGCCGCGCGCGCGGTCATCTCGCCCTGCTGGCGGGTGATGCGCTTGCGGTAGTTCTCGAAGTCGGCCTGGGTGCGTTGGAGCGCGAGGAGGTACTCGTCGCGCTCGCGCGCCACCGACTCGAGATGGCTCGCCTCCTGGGCCAGGGCACCGCCGTGTTGCGCGGGGGCATCCTCGCCGTTGCGGGGCTCGCCCTCGCCGGGCGCCCCGTCCGGGACAGCGGCCTCTTCCGAAGCCGCCGTCCCGCCGGGCTTAGTCCCCTCGACGGCCTCCTCCGCTCGGGCGAAAGGGCGCTCGTCGTACAGGCTCATTGCTCATCGACGATTTCTGCGTCGACGACGTCGTCGTCCGAGGCGGTGTCCTCGGCGCCACCGGCACCGTCACCGCTCGGGCCGGCCGACCCGGCCGAAGCCGAGGCCGACGCCTGCTCGTACAGGCGCTGGCTGAAGCTCTGCGACACGCCGACCAACTTCTCGGTCGCGTCCTTGATCTCCTCGACCGACGTCCCGGCCAGGGCGTCCTTGACGCCCTTCAGTGCGGCCTCGACATCGTCCTTCTCGGAGCCCTCGAACTTCTCGCCCTGCTCCTTGAGCAGCTTCTCGGTCTGGTACACGAGCGTGTCGGCCTGGTTGCGCACCTCGGCCTCCTCGCGCCGCGCCCGGTCGTCCTCGGCGTGGGACTCGGCGTCGCGCACCATGCGCTCGATGTCGTCCTTGGCCAATGAGGACTGGCCGGTGATCGTCATCGACTGCTCCTTGCCCGTCGCCTTGTCCTGCGCGGCCACGTGCACGATCCCGTTGGCGTCGATGTCGAAGGTGACCTCGATCTGCGGAATGCCACGCGGTGCCGGCGGCAGGTCGACCAGCTGGAACTTGCCGAGCGTCTTGTTGTACATCGCCATCTCGCGCTCGCCCTGGAGCACGTGGATCTCCACCGAGGGCTGATTGTCCTCGGCCGTGGTGAAGATCTCGGAGCGCTTCGTCGGGATGGTGGTGTTGCGCTCGATGAGCTTGTGCATGACCTGGCCCTTGGTCTCGATGCCCAGGGACAGGGGCGTCACGTCCAAGAGGAGGACGTCCTTCACCTCGCCCTTGAGGACACCGGCCTGCACCGCGGCGCCGACCGCGACGACCTCGTCGGGGTTCACGCCCTTGTGCGGCTCCTTGCCGGTCAGGCTCTGCACCAGGTCCTGGATCGCCGGCATGCGCGTCGAGCCGCCGACCAGCACGACGTGTTCGATGTCGGACGTCTTCAGACCGGAGTCCTTGATGGCGGCCTCGAACGGGCCCTTGCACTTGTCGACCAGATCCGACGTCAGCTCGTTGAACTTGGCCCGCGTCAGCTTGAAGTCGAGGTGCTTGGGGCCCTCGCTTGTGGCGGTGATGAAGGGCAGGTTGATCTGCGTGTCCTGCACCGAGGACAGCTCGATCTTCGCCTTCTCCGCCGCCTCCTTCAGGCGCTGCATGGCCATCTTGTCGGTCGAGAGGTCGACACCCTCGGTGTTCTTGAACTCGGTCACGAGCCACTCGATGACCTTGTCGTCCCAGTCGTCGCCACCGAGCTGCGTGTTGCCCGAGGTCGACTTCACCTCGAAAACGCCCTCGCCGATCTCGAGCACCGAGACGTCGAACGTCCCGCCGCCGAGGTCGAAGACAAGCACCGTCTGGTCGGCGCCCTCCTTGTCGAGCCCGTACGCCAGCGCCGCGGCCGTCGGCTCGTTGATGATGCGGAGCACCTCGAGCCCGGCGATCGTCCCGGCCTCCTTGGTCGCCGTGCGCTGCGCGTCGTCGAAGTACGCGGGCACGGTGATGACGGCCTGCGTGACGGTGTCGCCGAGATACGACTCGGCGTCCCTCTTCAGCTTGCCGAGGATCCGGGCCGAGATCTCCTGCGCCGTGTACGCCTTGCCGTCGATGTCGACGGTCCACTTGGTGCCCATGTGGCGCTTCACCGAGCGGATGGTCCGGTCGGGGTTGGTGATGGCCTGTCGCTTGGCCACCTCACCGACCAGCACCTCGCCGGTCTTGGAGAAGCCCACCACCGACGGGGTGGTCCGGCCTCCCTCGGCGTTCGGAATCACGACGGGCTCGCCCGCCTCCAACGTGCTGACCACCGAGTTGGTGGTTCCCAGGTCGATGCCTACGGCCTTGGCCATGTTTGTCCTGTCCTTACTCTCTGCCGCCGGCCCTGCCGTCGGTCGATCTCGTCACCCTTCGGCCTCCCTGGCCGCGGCTCTTCTCGTCTACCAGTCCCTCTGTGATTGGTATGCACCAGTGTAGCAAAGTTGAGTCCTATTGTGTCAAGATTTCTGATGCCAGATACCACCATATGCCGCCACGGCCTGGACCCGGTGGGCTCCCGCGCCGCCGCCAGGGCGCGACAGGAGACAAAACCCCTGGTGGGAGACGTGCGACGCGAGGCAAGGGGTGCAGGCTGGCCCCGCAGTCGGCGGTCGGACGGGGCCAGCCACCATCACCCCGACAACCGAGGCTGTCCGGCGCAGTTGGCGGGTCTGCGCCATTCAGGACGCTCGGTAATTGGCATCCTGGCAGGGGGGGTTGCATCCCGACTAGGGCCGAACCTCCCTTTGCGTCGGCCCCCGCCCCTAGAAAGCAGTCCGACCAGGCTGATTACAGCCATTCCGCCTGGTCCCCCTACGATCGGATCGTGCTCGACCTGGTCCTCTTGCGCCACGGCCAGTCCACCTGGAACGCGAAGAACCTGTTCACCGGTTGGGTCGACGTCGACCTGAGCCCTGCCGGCGAAGTCGAGGCCCAGGCCGCCGGCGACCTGCTGTCCGAGTCCCCGGACCTCGACCTGCGGACCCTGCACACCTCGGTCCTCACCCGTGCCATCCGCACGGCCGAGATCGCCCTGGCCGCCGCCGGCCGCAGCTGGCTCCCCGTCCGCCGCGACTGGCGGCTGAACGAGCGGCACTACGGCGACCTACAGGGCAAGAACAAGGCCGAGATCAAGCAGGAGTTCGGCAAGGACCAGTTCATGCTCTGGCGTCGCAGCTACGACACCCCGCCGCCACCCCTCTCGACCGACAACCCCTACGACGTCAGCGGTGATCCCCGCTACCGGGACGTGGACCCGGCCGACATCCCGCACACCGAGTGCCTCAAGGACGTGGTCGTGCGCACGGTCCCCTACTGGGAGACGGCCATCGTGCCCGACCTGCGCGCCGCTGCGAGGCAGGGTGGTGCCGTCCTCGTCGCCGCCCACGGCAACTCCATCCGCGCGCTGCGCAAGCACCTCCAGGAGATCGCCGACGGCGACATCACAAAGCTCGAGATCCCGACCGGCATCCCCTACCGCATGCGGCTCGACGACGACCTGAAGGTGTGCGCCGCCGAGTATCTCGGAGACCCCGCCGCCGCGGCCGCGGCGGCTGCGGCGGTCGCTCGCCAGGGCGACGATTCGGCCTGAATCGAACCCGTCCCTTAACGGCGGAAGGCCGGGGCGCCTCGCCGCACCCCGGCCACTCCGACCGCAAACAGAACCGGTGGCGTCCTACAACGCCTCGGCCCCGCGTTCTCCAGTGCGCACGCGCACGACGGTGTCCACCGGGACGACCCAGACCTTGCCGTCACCGATCTTGCCG
Source organism: Acidimicrobiales bacterium (assembly GCA_036491435.1). GTDB lineage: Bacteria > Actinomycetota > Acidimicrobiia > Acidimicrobiales > RAAP-2 > Bog-473. The sequence continues at coordinate 3,634 of DASXBZ010000120.1, read as the reverse complement.
GTAGCGGCTGTCCCGACGATGGCGTCGACCACGTCGTCAACCTGACTGTCGTCCACGAGCACCTCGAGGCGGATCTTGGGCACGAAGTCCACCTCGTACTCCGCACCGCGGTACACCTCGGTGTGCCCACGTTGACGCCCGAAACCCTGGGCCTCGGTGAGTGTCATGCCCTGGACGCCCTTGCCCTTGAGGACCTCCTTGACATCGTCGAGCTTGAACGGCTTGAGCACTGCCACGATCAGCTTCATTGTCGATCTCCTTTCGTCCTGAGTGTCCGGGCCTAGGAACCGCCGCCGGGAGACGACGTCGACGCGGGATCAGGTGCTCGTCCTTCGCCGAGGCCGGCCATGGCGAACGCACCGTCGCTTCGGGTGGCGAGTGTCTCCTCGGGGAAGGCCTCCTCACCGTGGATGGCAAGGTCGCCGACTTCGAGGGTGTCGTCCTTGTAGCGGGCGCCACGCAGCACGAGCTTGATCAGCCACATGAGGAGGAAGGTGATCACCGCGGACCAGAGAATGACGAAGATGGCCGCCCGGAACTGTTCCCACAGCTGGTGGGCCGAGCCCGTATAGAGCAGTCCGTTCACGCCGAACGGCACGCAGCTCTTGGTGGTCGACAGATAGGTCCCCGCCGTGGTCGCGACCACCTGACCGTTCGCGGTGAGGTGACCACAGCCGTACTCGACCATGTTCGGGTCCCCGAAGATGCCGAGCAGCATGCCGCCCATGAAGCCGGCGATGCCGTGGGTGTACACCACCCCGAGGGCATCGTCGACCTTGGAGAAGGGCCGCACCCTGGACAGGTAGTTCCAGGCCACCCAAACGATGGCGCAACAGATCGCGCCGACGGCAATGGCGCCCCAACCGTTGACCCAGCCCGCACACGGTGTGATGCCGACGAGGCCACAGATCATGCCGTTGACGCCGCCGAGGAACGTCGGTTTGCGTTCCTTCGTGAGCCAGGCGTCCATCAGCATCCAGACCAGGACGCCTGTGGCGGTGGCCAGGTTCGTGTTGATGACCGCAGAGGCCGCACTGGCACCGGCGTAGTACGGGTCACCGCCGTTGAAGCCGTTCCAACCCAGCCACAGGATGCCGGCACCGACTGCCGCCATCACCAGGTTGTTGGGCAAGGCGTGCTGCCTATCTCGAAGCAGCCTCGGCCCGAGGACCCAGGCCGCGACGAATCCCGATACGCCAGCCGACATGTGGATGACGTAACCACCTGAGAAGTCCAGCGCTCCCTGCTGGGCGAAGTAGCCACCGCCCCAGAGCATGAAGGCGTCGATGGAGTACACGAACGTCGACCAGAGGGGCACGAGGATGCACCACGCGGTGAACTTGATCCGTCCGAGCACGCTGCCGAGGAACAGAAGTGGCGTGATGGCAGCGAAGACGAACTGGAAGTAGGCGAGGCTCGCGGTCGGGAAATGGAACGGGATGATCGTGTTCGCAGCGGAGACCGCTCTCCCTTGTTCGCTATAGCTGTTGAGTATCTGCCCGGGTTTACCGACGAAGTTCTCGAAGAAGTGTTGCCACGTCCCCGTACCGGTGAGTTGCGTCTGGACTCCGTCCCGGACGCCACCTCCGATCGACGTCGCCCCGAAGCCCATCTTGTAGCCCCAGAGGACCCACACGATGAGCACCAGAGAGAACCCGGCGAACATCATCGACAGCACGTTGACGGCCCACTTCTTCGGAACAATCGACGCGTAGAGGACCGCCAGGCCGGGGATGCTCATCAGACCGACGAGGGTCGCGGCGGTGAGCTGCCACGTGTTGTCGGCCGGATTCAGCCAGCTCGGATAAGGAACGGGAACCGTGGCTCCCAATAAATGGATCACGTGATGCTCTCCTCCTGTCATTGCCGACCGGTGATCCACCCTGGGCGCAGTGCGCAACAGAACACCTGGTCCGACAAGCCACTTCAGACGGTCTGATCTCCGACCGCTGAAAGAATGCAGTCCAGGAGTTTCCGCATCGTCACTGCTGTGTTTCCAGCGCGTTAATCCACATTCCTGTGGATAACGAGCGCTTGATCAGGGCCGGGAGGGCACGGAAGCGACGGGGCATCGGCCCATGGGCGCAGGAGTGGATCGCGGCGATGACACTACGATCTCGCGATCGCGACGACCTCTGAAGAGCCCGAACTGAGCACCAGCGAAGCGGCGTCCCGCCCGGAAGATGCACGCATCTCCACGCTGCGTGGCGCCAGTGCAGCCGTCGACGCTCGTCGCGCGGCGCAGGTCGTGATCGGAGTGGTCCTGGCCACGCTCGCCGTGCTCGGCATCGTGTTCATCGTGGTCGGCATCAACAAGAACGATCAGATCAACGAGCTCAAGGACCACGGCGTCCCGGTGACCTATGTGGTGTCCAAATGCCTCGGTCTGCTCGGAGGCAGCGGCAGCAACGGGGCCGGCTACTCCTGCCAGGGCAGTTACACAGTCGACGGCCGTCGTTACTTCGAGAACCTGCCGGGGTCCTCGCTCTACGCGCCGGGCGACCGCGTGAAGGCGATCTCGGTCCGCTCGGACCCGACCTTGTTGTCGACACCCGCCATCCTCAATTCGGAGCACGCATCGGCGAGCGTGTACATCCTCCCGGCCGTGCTTCTCGGCGCGTGCGCGCTCCTCGTGATCGCCATAGTGCTCCGGCGCCGCCGACACCGTCCCGCGGCGGGGGCTCGCTGACCGTCAGGTCGGCGGTGTGTAGCGCCGGTTCGCCCTCGCCCGGGGCTTCGAACCGTTGCTGCTGCGGGCGCTGGAGCGAGTCGTACCGCCCTCTTCGGCCTCGGCTTTCTTGAAGGCCTGTTGGAGCCGGAAGGCGCGGACGAGGTACCACGCCCCCGCCAGCACGAAAGGCACTGCAAACCCGAGCCAACCCAGCTGAAAAAGGCCGACGCCATAGAGGGCGAGTGCGATCGCCATGGCCATCCGCTTCCGCCACCACGCCGACACCAGAATCACCACCGCCAGCCCGAGGAACACCAGCAGGACCCAGTGGTAGGTGGACGCAGGCACGAAGTTCTTCGCTGCGGTCGTCGGCTGCGAGTTGCGGTTGATCATCGACCCGATGACGATGAACGAAATAAGCGCAGAGATCGGGCCGGCGATCAATCCGACGGCACGTTCGCGGTCGTCCGCGTAGCGGATGGCGTACCGGAGTTCGTCCGCCGATCGTTCGTCGGTCGCCGGGCGCGCGTCGGAGGAGTCGTCCGGCTTGACCATGGCGTACTTCAGGCGCTCCCAGCGCGTCATGGGTGCGCCGTCGTCGCCGCTGTTGCCGGTCTCCCGGTTCGCGGGCATCGATGAAGGCTACCCCTGCCCTGAGAACGGCCTGCTTCCGGCAGATTACGGCGGTGTGAATTCGACCCGGAGCCTGGTCCGGGCTCCGTCACTAGGGTGCTTTGAGGGCATTGGGCCCGGCTGATCAAAGGGGATCGTGCCGATGAAGCTCGTGGTGGCAGTGGTCAAGCCGTTCAAGATCGACGATGTGAAGAACGTCCTGAAGAACCTGGGTGTCCACGGGATGACCATCACCGAGGCCCAGGGCTTCGGCCGCCAGCGGGGCCACACCGAGAACTACCGCGGGGCGGAATACCGGGTCGATTTCGTGCCCAAGCTGCGGGTCGAGGT
>DASXBZ010000119.1:0-41891 GCA_036491435.1 Acidimicrobiales bacterium | reverse complement strand
CGCCTGCTCGTAGGCCTGGTTCGCCGCGTTGCGCGTCAGCGTGTTCACGTTCGGGAGGATCTGGCAGGCCTCCTCGAACGGGTCGGTCGTCAGGATCGACGCCGAGATCTTGACCGCCCGCTTCTGCTGCTCCTTCGAGAGCGTCTTGAGCTTGGACCCCGACACGATGACGGCCGCCGCCGCCCCGTCGCAGTTGGCCGAGCACATCGGCCGCGTGTTTGGGTAGGCGATCATGACGTCGTTCATGATCTCGTCGAGCGACATTTTCTTCGTGTAGGCGGCCTTGGGGTTGAGCGTCGAGTGCGAGTGGTTCTTCTCGGCGATCTTGGCGAAGAGCTCGAAGCTCGTGCCGCCGTACTTGTGGCCGTACTCGAGGCCGATCTGAGCGAAGACGCCCGGCATGATCTCGGTGCCGATGCGACCGTCGACCGCCGCCACGGCGCCGTAGCGGCCGTGCGGCGTCCACGTGTTGGAGTCGGCCGAGCGGCTGCCCCCCGCCAGCAGGCCCGCGCCCGCCAGCTTCTCGACGCCGAAGGCGAGGCCCATGTCCGTCTCGCCCGCCTTGACCGCCATGGCCGCCACGCGCAGAGCGGTGGCGCCCGTCGCACACGCGTTCGAGACGTTGTAGACGGGGATGCCCGTCTGGCCCAGCTGCTTCTGCACCATCTGGCCGGTCGGCGCCATCGCCATCATCAGGTTGCCGGCGCCGATGATGCCGATGTCCTTCATTGTGACGCCGGCGTCGGCCAATGCGCCCTGCACAGCCTCCGAGGCCAGGTCGACGAGATCCTTGTCCGGGTGCTTGCCGAACTTCGTCATGTCGATACCCAGGATCCAGAGCTCTTCCGAAGCGGATGCCATCGTGCTTACCCTCCTAGTAGTTCAAAGCCGAAGCCGACCGCTTCGGTGCCTTCGTCGTCCGTGCCGATGATCTCGGTGGCCAGGCGGACCTTCATGCCCGTGCTGACGTGTTCGGCGTCGGGGGTGACGTTGATCAGGTTCCCCCGCACGCTCGTACCCTCGCAGTCGACCACCGCCGCCACGTACGGCACCGGGATACCGGGGGCGGCGAAGGTCACGATGGTGAAGGTGCGCACCTCGCCGGTGGTCGCCACGTCAGCCGGCTTGAACTCGGTGTTCCCACACGAGGCGCAGGCGTTACGCCGGTCGAAGAAGCGCGCCCCACAGGACGTGCACTCGTGGGCCACCAGGTGCGGGTCGTCCCCCAGCACCAGGTAGTCCACCAACGGGATCTGCTTGGCCATCGAAGCCCCCATGAGCTCGGTCGAAAAGAGTGTTCTCAAACTACCGTGGGCTCCGGCGACTCGGCCAAATGGCAGCGAGGCCCTCCGGGCCCGCCGAGCCGGTCCGCCGGGACGGGTCCGGCGGTACCCGCTCGACCTCAGACCGTCCGCAGCGCGTCGGTCGGCGACAGCCGCGCCGCTCGCAGCGCGGGGAGCAGGCCGGCCACGGCGCCGATCACCAGCGCGGCGGCGAACCCGCCCGCCCAAGCCAAGGGCGGGACGTCGATCGACCAGCCCTTGGCCGATGCGTATACGACGGTGGCCAGCGCGCCCGCCGCGACGCCGAACAGCCCTCCCAAGATGCTGAGCAGAATCGCCTCTGAGAGGAATTGCGTGCGGATGTGCCCCTTCGTGGCGCCGAGCGAGCGCCGCAGGCCGATTTCGCTGCGCCGCTCCAGCACCGAGATGACCATGATGTTGGCCACCCCGACGGCGCCGACCAGCAGCGCCACCGCACCCAGTCCCAAGAAAAGGTCGTTGAACGCGTTCTTGGCGTCCGCCTGTGCCTGGAGCGCCTGCGAGGGCTGGCTCACGTTGACGTTGCTGGGGTTCTCAGGGTTGGCCACCGCGCCGAGCACGGCGTCGACGGCACCGACGTCATCGGGGTTGGTCCGAACGTAAATCGTGCTCGGGTGCCCGTCGAAGCCGAGATATCTTTCGGCCGCCGGGAAGCCAACCAGCACGTCGCTGTCTATCTCAGGGGTCAGCACGGAGGGATTGAGGATCCCGACGACGTAGAACCATTGCTTGCCCACCCAGATGCGCTCGCCCCGGAACAGCCGGTCGATGCCGAGATGCTGTGCCGCCGCCGCCCCGAGTACGCAGACGGGCAGATGCGCCGTCGCCGCGTTCAGATACGTGCCGGTATACAGCGTCGTGCCCACCGCCTTGGGGAGCTGCAAACTCGATGCCACCACGCCGATGGCGTTGGTGTTGACCGACGGGATCAACGGATTGCGATAGGCCGACGCGCTGGTCGTGCCGACGTACTGCGTCTCGGTCACGGGACCGATGCGGGCGATCATGGCCGGCGCCCTCTTGGGGAGCTCGGCCGTCTTTCCGAAGTCGGTCTGGCCGTTTTGGACCTCGAGCAAGTTGGTGCCGAGCTTTCCGATCTCGGCGAGTAGGCCGGCCTGGGAGGACGAGGAGAGTCCGAGCACGGCGACGATGGCGGCGACGCCGATGGCGATGCCGAGCGACGACAACGCGGCACGCAGGCGCCGAGTCCTCAGGCCGACGCTGGCCACGCGCAAGAGGTCTCCGAAGGACAAGTTCTTCGGCGCGAGCGTGAGCTGACCGTTGTTCACGGCCGACTTCCGTTCGCGCCGCCGACGACGCGGGTGATGTCTGCCACGATCCGTCCGTCGAGCATCTCGACCTGACGGGGCAAGCGCGCCGCCAGATCGCGGTCGTGCGTGATGACGACGATGGTGGCGCCCTCGCCGTTAAGCTCCTCGAGCAGCGACAAGATGGCGGCACCCGTCGCGCTGTCGAGGTTGCCGGTCGGTTCGTCCGCCAGGACGATGGCCGGACGCCCGACGAGGGCGCGCGCGATGGCGACGCGCTGGCGCTCGCCACCCGACAACTGATTGGGTCGGGCGGCCGTGCGATGTCCGAGGCCGACACGCCCAAGCGCCTCGTGCGCGGCCCGCCGGCGGTCGCGCGCCGACCTCCCCGTGTAGAGCAGCCCGTCGGCGACGTTCTCGAGTGCGCTGGCATGCTCGGACAGGAAGAACTGTTGGAACACGAAACCGATCTGATTGGCACGCAGTGCGGCGAGCTGGCGTTCCGAGAAGCGCGCGATGTCGAGGCCGGTAAGCCGCACGGCACCGGTGGTCGGCCGATCGAGCGTTCCCATGAGGTGCAGCAGCGTTGACTTGCCGGAGCCCGAGGGTCCGAGGATCGCGATGAGCTCGCCTTCGGTCACGGCAAAGGTCACGCCCGCGAGAGCGACCAGCGGCGGCTCGCCGTCGTAGGACTTGGTCACATTCTCGAGTTCCAAGATGATGGGGGTCGCCCCACCGGCCCTCGCCGGCCTGATCCGGGGAGCCAGGATCGGTTCCGCCCCGGACGCCCCGACACCGCCCGACGCGAAGCCGGTGTCCGCGCCCGGGTCGGTCACATCGGTGGGGCTCATCTGGCGGGGATGACGATGCGCTGGCTGGCGACGACGTCGGTGCCGCTCACCTGCACCTGCTCGTTGGCATCGTCGAAGAGGCCGAGCGTCACAGGCTCCAGGCGGTGTACGCCCCTTGGACCGATCACCTCGAGCGCGTAGCCGCCGTCGGCCAGGGCGACCAGGGCGTCGATGGGCACGATGAAGGCATTTTTCGTCGACCCTGCCGTGATGGACACCTCGACGGGGGCTTGGTCCAGATTGCCGGTGGCATTCGGGTTGTCGGGCGTCACCAGCACCGTGATGGTCGGTGAGGAGCTCCCGTTCGATCCCGATGGAGTGGTGGCCACGGTGCCCACCGAGGTCACCGTGCCAGTCGTGGTCTGGCTGTTGGGCAACGTAATGGTGACCTTGTTGCCCACCGCTACGTCGCCTTGTTGGTCTGCGCTCAGGTCGATGGTCACGACTCGACTCGTCGACGTCGCGGTGAGAATCGTTGAGCCCGGCTGGGCCGGCCCGCCGAGGACGATGTTCTGGCTCACCGCGGTGATGCGCGCGGCCGTGGGCAGGAAGACGACCTGTCCCAGAGCAAGGGTGCCGTCCTGGGTGACGCCGAGCGCGGCCTGGAGTTTCTCGACACCCGCCTTCGTGTAAGCCGTGAAGTCACTCGGCTCGGCTGAGATCTCGGAGCTAGTGAGGTAGCCCAGGGCGACGAGGTCGTAGTTGAGGTTCTCGACATCGGCGCCGCTGGTCGCCGAGTCCGTCGCGCCCTCTGACAACGCCCGGTACGCCGGAGTGGTTCCGTAGAGGAGCGCGACTGGGCTTCCGCTCACGTCGTAGAGGACCTGGCCCTCGGAGACCAGCTGCCCGATGGCGGCCAGTGAGGTCACCGTGCCCTGGGCCTGGTTGACGACGTTGTAGGAGCCCGAGTACCCGAGCGTGCCGGATACTTGGGTTTGCGAGGAGATGTCCCCTTGGCTCACCGTGGTGACCGACGTCGGGTCCGTGTTGTCGGCCAGACCTCCGGGCGTGCTTCCGTTGCCACCAAACGGGTCCGCCACGACGACGGCCACCACTGCGGCGACGATCGCGAGCACGACGACGACGGCGATAGTCCGGCGCCGACCATGCCGCCGACCTTCCTCACCGTCGAGTGCGTCGGACGCGGCCGTGCCCATCACCGTTTGTTGTGCGGTCGTAGTCATCAGCTGTTACCGGAGGTGGTCTGCTGGGAAAAGCCGCTGCCGCTCCCGGCGCCAGTGCTTGTCTTGCCCGCGCCGGCGGGCGGCTTCGGTGCGTTCGGCATGCAGACCTTCTGGGCCGCCTGGAAGAGCGGGTCGTTCGGGTTGAGGTCACTTCCCGCGCTGCCGTTGATGCTTATGGAAACGCGGCCGCTGGAACTCTGCGGGTCGGGGAAGTCCTTGATCCCGTGCGCACGCATGCATTTGGCTTGCTTCAACGCGTTCTGCAGCGCCTGCGCCTGTTGGGCCTGGGTGGGTTTCGGCTGTTTGGACTGGCAGGCTTTCTGGGCGTTCTGGAAGGCCGCGCTGTTGGGGTCGAGTCCGCTCGAGGTGCCGTTGGAGGAGCCGCCCGTGATCTGGATCGCCCCCTGCGCGTTGGGGTCGGGGAAGCTGGGCACTCCGTGCGAGCGCATGCACTCCGAATAGGCGAGTCCGGCGGCGCGTTGCTTCGGGGTGATGGTGGGGCCGGACTGGTTGGACGCGGAGGCGGCGGTTGTCGAGGTGTTCCCGGCGCCCGATCCGGCGACGCCGGGGCTCGAGGGGTCGCTGGAACAGGCGGCCGCCGCGAAGGCAAGGCCGAGCAGCGCCGCCGCCACGGGCAACACATGGTGGCGGCGCCGTCGGCGACCCAGGCCGGCGGGGGGGACCGGGCTGGTGGGGTCAGGGAGTGGTCGTTCCATGTCGTCCTCTTCGCATCGGCAATGGGTCTCTGACACGGAGTTGTACGACAGGCGAGGTTTCAACAACGTTGCGTCAGACGTCGCATCCGCGCATGAGGTGGCCACCAGATCCACAGCGCGCGCACAGCGGACAACAAACTGGCGCTGCGTTCGGAGCGATACGTAATTGAAACCTCGGGGGGAACATCGTGGTGAGGGTTCGAACAGGGGGCCCGACAATGCGGGTGTTGGTCATCGAAGACGACAGGGAACTCGCCGAGGCGATCGGCCTCGGGCTGCGCCGCGCCGAGATGGCGGTTGACGTCGCGTTCGACGGTGGTGCAGGACTGGAGCGCGCCATCGACACCGACTACGACGTCATCGTCTTGGACCGTGACCTTCCCACAGTGCACGGCGACGAGATCTGCCGGCGACTCGTCGAGTCGCGCTGCCGTTCGCGCGTGCTGCTGCTCACGGCCGCGGGGACCATGGACGACCTGGTGGACGGGCTCGAGCTCGGGGCCGACGACTACCTGCCCAAGCCCTTTGACTTTCCGGTCCTGGTGGCGCGCATCGGCGCGCTGTACCGGCGGGCCCAACCCGCGCTCCCGCCGGTGTTGCGGCACGGCGACGTGGCGCTGGACCGCGCGCAGCGACGCGCCTGCCGCGCCGGCCGGAAACTCGATCTCTCGCCAAAGGAATTCGGCGTCCTCGAGCTTCTGCTCGCCTCGGGCGGCCGGGCGGTCTCCGCGGAGGAACTCCTCGAGCGCGTCTGGGACGAGGCGGCCGACCCGTTCACCAACGCGGTCAAGGTGACGATGAGCCGCCTCAGGGCCAAGCTGGGCGAGCCCGGCGTCATCCAGACGATTTCCCGCGCCGGTTATCGGATCTAGGGACGAGATGGCCCTCCGCGACCAGTTCCTCCGCGCGGCCAAGGCGGGACATCTGCCCCGCCGCACGGTACGCCTACGCCTCGCTTTGCTCTACGGCGTGGTGTTCGTGCTCTCGGGGGCCGCGTTGCTCGCCACGACCTACTTCCTCGTCGACGCGGCGACCGGCAACGCCTTCATCGAGCACACGAAGGACGGGGTGACGATCGCCGGCTACCAGATCGGGTCCCCGCCTCCGGACATTCACGGAGCCAAAACGAAGACATCCATCTCGAACGGGAGCTTGAAGGGATCGGGCGGTCGTACGACCGGGAGCGGCAGCAGCAGCGCGAGCACCGGGGTCGGTGCGACCGCCGCGGGGCCGGTGCATGCCGTACCGACACAAAAGGCGACCCGCCAGCAACAGCGGCAGGTCGCACGCCAGCAGCAGCAATTCGAGACCCTGGCGCATGCGTACCAGAGCTCGGAGTTGCGCCAAATGCTCATCGAGTCCGGCATCGCCCTCGCGCTCATGGCGGTGATCTCGGTGCTGTTGGGGTGGCTCGTGGCGGGACGCGTCCTGCGCCCTCTGCGCACCATCACCGCGACGACCCGCGATATCTCGGCCTCCAACCTCCATCAACGCCTCGACCTGCGGGGCCCTGACGACGAGCTCAAGGAGCTGGGCGACACCATCGACGGGTTGCTCGAACGCCTGGAGGCGTCGTTCCGCTCGCAGCGCCAGTTCGTCGCCAACGCGTCCCACGAACTTCGCACGCCCCTGGCCCGCCAGCGCACCCTGGCCCAGGTGGCGCTGTCCGACCCCGACGCCAACTTGGACTCGCTGCGCGCCGCGCACGAACGCATCCTCGCCTCCGGCGAGCAGCAGGAGCAGTTGATCGACGCGCTGCTCACGCTCTCTCGGGCCCAGGCCACCTTGGTCAACGCGCACGAGGTGGACCTGGCAGCGCTCGTCGGGGAGTCGCTCGGGGAACGCGAGATCGAGGCGGCGGCGCGCCGCGTACGGATCATCCCGGCCCTCGGCCCAACGTCGCTGCGAGCCGACCGGCGCCTGCTCGAGCGCCTCGTAGGGAATCTGCTCGACAACGCTCTGCGGCACAATGCGCCCGGCGGCACGGTCAGCGTGCAGACCGGCTCGCGCGGCGGGCGAGCCTGGCTCGCCGTGGCCAACGACGGCCCGTTTATCGCCCCCGACGACGTCGCCCGGCTCTATGAGCCATTCGAGCGACTGGAACACGAGCGTGTGACCGGGGGTGAAGGCTTCGGCCTGGGGCTGTGCATCGTGCGGGCCGTCGCCTCCGCACACGGTGCCACGCTGTGGACGGTGCCTCGGGCAACGGGTGGGCTGAGCATCGAGGTGCAGTTCCCGGGCCGTGATGACGTGGAGGCGGGCGGGGTGAGCGTCGGGACCGGCTTGCCCGAGCCGGGGCCGGAAGGCCGTCCGGCCGCCGACAACGATCCGGCGGAATCGGGCGGTGGCTCCACCGGAGCACACGCCCGCTTGGTGCACGCCTCGCTGTCCGACCATTAGGTTCGGCCCATGCGCTACACACACCTCGGCCGTACCGGCCTCACCGTCAGCCGCCTGTGCCTCGGCACCATGAACTTCGGTCCCGAGACCGACGAGGCGACGTCGTTCGCCATCATGGACTCGGCGCTCGACGCCGGGATCAACTTCTTCGACTCGGCCAACGTCTACGGCCGCTCCAAGGGCCGCGGCGCCACCGAGGAGATCGTCGGGCGCTGGTTCGCACAGGGCGGGGGCCGGCGCGAGAAGGTCGTCATCGCCACCAAGCTCTACGGGAACATGGGGGAGTGGCCCAACGAGGGCCAGCTCTCGGCGCTCAACATCCGCCGCGCCTGCGACGCCAGCTTGAAGCGTCTCCAGACCGACTACATCGACCTGTACCAGATGCACCACGTCGACCGGGCGACGCCCTGGGACGAGATCTGGGAGGGGATGGAGGTGCTGCGCAACCAGGGCAAAATCCTCTACTGCGGCTCGTCGAACTTCGCGGGCTGGCACATCGCAAAGGCGCAGGAGGCGGCGCGGCGGCGCAACTTCCTGGGGCTGGTGAGCGAGCAGTCGCACTACAACCTCCTCACCCGCAAGATCGAGCTCGAGGTGCTGCCGGCGGCCGAGGACTACGGCTTGGGAGTGATCCCGTGGTCACCGCTGGCGAGCGGGCTGCTCGGTGGCGTCGTGCGTAAGGAGCGCGACGGGAGCCGGCGCCTGGCCGAGCACCTCCAGCAAAGGGTCGTGGCCAAGCGCGCGCAGTTCGAGGCGTACGAGGACCTCTGCGACGAGATCGGCGAGGAGCCGGGCGCCGTCGGCCTGGCCTGGCTGTTGACCCGTCCGGCGGTGACGGGGCCGATCGTCGGGCCGCGGACGCCGGAGCATCTCGAATCCGCTCTGCACGCCGTCGACGTGACGTTGGACGACAAGGTCTTGCAGCGTCTGGACGAGATCTTCCCGGGCTACAAGACGGCGCCCGAGGACTACGCCTGGTAGTGCGGAGGTTGGGCGCTTAGGGCTTGCCCACTCCGGCCAGCTCGCGCTCGGGCTCCGGGCCGCCCTCGTCCGCCGCGTGCGTCGTCAGGTCGTCAGCGTCAACGGAGAGACGCGGTAGCGCGCGGTCCAGCCACTTCGGAAACGCCCAGTTCCACTTGCCGAACAGCATCATCAGTGACGGCACGATGCACATCCGGATGAGGACGGCGTCGACGAGGATTCCGGCGGCGAGGCCAATGCCGAATTCCTTGATCACCCGCTCGCCGCCGAGGATGAACGAGCCGAAGACGAGGATCATGATGAGCGCGGCAGCCGTGATCGTCTTGCCCGTCGCGGCGAGACCGTTGCGCACGGCGATGCGGTTGTTGTTGCCCGACTTGATGTACTCCTCGTGCATCCGCGACACCAGGAACACCTGGTAATCCATGGAGAGGCCGAAGAGGATGGCGAAGAGCATCACTGGCAGGAAGGCTTCGATCGGGCTCGTGCCCGTGAGGCCGATGATGCTGCCGCCGTACCCCCACTCGAACACCGCAACGAGGATGCCGAAGGCGGCACCGATCGACAACAGGTTCATTGCTGCCGCCGTAAGGGGGATGACGAAGCTGCGGAACACCGTCATCAACAACAGGAACGACAGCAGGACGACGAGGCCGATGAAGAGCGGCAACTTGGACGACAAGACGTTGGCGAAGTCGATGAAGATGGCCGTCGTGCCGGCAACGAGCACCTTGACCCCCGTGCCCGCGGTGGCCTGCGGCAGCGTGTCGGAACGGAGATGGTTGACCAAGTCGGTGGTGGCGGAATCCTGTGGTGCGGTCTTCGGGTAGACGTTCAGCAACATCACGTCACCGCCGCCCGTCTTGGAGGGGATGAACAGCGGCTGCGCGACCTTGGCCACGTCTCCCTGCGTCGAGACGTCGTGGATGACGGTGTTGATGACGTCACGCTGGTCGGGCTGGACGACGCTGACGAGCATCAAGGGCCCGTTGAAGCCCGGACCGAAGCCCTTCGACAACGTGTCGAACGCGACACGGGTCGGCGTACCGGCTGGGTCGGTCCCCTGGTCGGCCGAGCCCAGGCGCAGGGAGAAGAACGGCAGGGCGATCACCACGATCACGATCAGCGCCAGCGACGCTGAGACCCACGGGTAACGCTGCACCCGGTCGGCCCAATTCGGCCAGAAGCCCTTGCTGTCGGCGCCGACGATGCGCGGTCCGTTCTGGGCCAGGTTCCGCTTCTGTTTGCGGCTCATGACCTTGGGCCCGATGAAGCCGAGCAGGGCTGGCAGAAGCGTCAAGGCCGAGATCATCGTGAGGGCGACGCCGATGGCGGCGGCGACCGCGAGCCCATAGAGGAAGCTCACGCCCAAGGCGAACATGCCGAGCAGAGCGATGCATACGATGATGCCGGCGAACAACACGGCGCGCCCGGACGTGTTGACGGCGTTGACGATGGAGGTCTCGCCGTCATGGCCGGCGACCAGGCCCTGGCGGTGCCTGGTCACGATGAAGAGCGCATAGTCGACGCCCACGCCGAGGCCGATGAGAAGCACGAGCTCGGGAGAGAATTCGGGCATGCCGATGACGTGGCTGAGCAACCCGATGATGCCGATCGCGGTCCCCAGTGCGAACAGCGCGGAGATGATCGGCAACAACGCGGCGAAGACCGACCCGAACACGAGGAGCAACACGATCAACGCCAGCAAGACGCCGAGGCCGCTACTGCTGAAGGACTGGTTGTTGGCTTGCTCGGCCAGCAAACCGGTCACCGACACTGTCAGGTCGGAGTCGGACGTGCTGGTGACCGTGTGGACGAAATTCTTCGCCTCGTTCCCCGGGAGCTTGTTCGGCAGCTTGTCGAAGTTCACCTGCAGGAAGCCGACGGTCTGGTCGGCGTTGACGTTGGTGGTGTTGACCAGGTTGCCCGACGAGTCGTACGGGCTCGTGACGTGTGTCACGTTGGGCAGCGCATTGATCTTGTCGACCATCGTGGTGATGCGCTGGCCCACAGCCGGGTCGTTCAGCGTCTTGCCGCCCGAGGTGCCGAAGACCACCTCTTCGGTGTCACCCGAGTGCCCGGGCGCGACCGACTTCAGCAGGTTGATGGCGTCGGACGACTCGGTATGGGGGAAGTTGAAGTTGTTCGTGTAGTCAGCGTGCAGCGCGCTGACCAGAACCAGCGAGCTGACGAGGACAGCCGCCCACAGAAGGAGAACGATGCGCCGGTGTCGGACGCACCACCCAGCCAGGGTGCGCATGAGGCAGTTTCCTCCAGAGGTTTCGGTTTCGGGCGATTGGGGGGAACGCAGCGGCGCCGTTTACCGGCGCCGCCGGGCGGCCCTAATCGTACTGGCCTGCCAGGTGGTCTTCGGTGCCTCTACCTCTCGCCAGGTCCAGGTGGACGAGGGCATTGAACACGGGCAGGGCCAAGCGGTCGGCCGACGTCGCCGACCGGGCGACGAGCCGTCCGGCCAGGACCGGGCAGCGCTCGGGTACCGCGAAGAAGCGGCGCTGGCTCAGGGTCAGCAGCGTGAGAGGCGAGAGCGCCACGACTGCGATGGAGGAGCGCAGCTGGTTGAGCAAGGAGTGCTCGGACCAGGAGTCGCCCCGGCCCAGGAGGCCGATCGGCGTGCCGTCGCGCTGGACGACGGCGTGGCCACCGGTGATGACGTGCCAGTAACGAACGGGCACGTCCTGGGCCTGGACGACCTGTCCGGGGTGGGCCGTGCAGAGCTCACAGTCCACGGTGAGCTCCTCGAGCTCGTCCTCGGGCAGGCCGGCGAAGAGCGGCGTGGCACGGAGGGCGCGTGCGAGATCCTCGTGCAGGGCCGGCTCGCTCGGGGTGCGCTGGGGGTGGGGGAGGTGGGTGCGCATGAGGTCCTTTCTCTGTGTGTTCAGTGGTCCATGACCGAGCTCGGACGGCTCGCCCCGCTGCCGTGATGGTGGTGCCAGTGGCCCCCGGCGGCGCGCCGCCAGAGGAGGAAGCCAACGATCGCGAAGAGGAACCACGGCACGTGGTACAGCGGATAGAAGGGCAGCGTGGCCACCGCGACCACGGCCACGAAAGCCAGGAGGAACAACCACGGCACGGTGCGCTGGCGCCGCGTCGGCGGTGGTGGCGCGGGCTCGGGAAGTCTGGGCAGGTCGTGGAACAGCCCGTTCAGGTCGCCCCGCGTCGTGGCCGACATGGCCGCATCCAGGCGGGTCTTGAACTCGCCCTCGTCGAGCCGGCCCTCCGCATAGTGCCGGGACAACTTGTCGGCGACCGCGTTGCGCTCGTCGTCGGATGCCCGCAGCCCCGTGTCATAGGACGTGCTGTCCCGTCGGCCCATGGGGTAGGCGGGGTCCCAGCGGTAGCGCATCGGATGTCGTCTCCTTCTCTGTCCTAGTAGACGTTTGGTATCGCTCGGATGTGACGCTCTCGACGGATCCTTCAGTAGGCGCTGCGTGTGCGCTCCCGGGCGAGGATCTCCTCTGCAATCGAGGTGTCGGTGTCCTCGTCGGGGATGAGCGCCCATCCGGCGAGGTAGAGGGGCACGGCCAGGCCGCCCACGAAGGCCAGGACGACGAACCCGACGCGGATCAGGACCGGGTCGACGTCGAAGTAGTCGGCCAGGCCGACGGCCACGCCACCGAGCATGCGGCCACCGTGGCGGCGGTGGAGGCGCATCTCGTGGCTGTGGTCGTGGCCGGCGGCCTGGCTGGGGGGTGGCTGGGAGGTGGTGGTCGAGGAGGGCGCGCTGGCAGCCTCGGCAGCGCCCTGGCTCTCGGGGGTCTCGTTCGGTGCGGTGTCCATGAGCCCACTCTGACGACGCAGGGCCCGTGGGTGAATCGGGAAACACCCTGGTCGGACCCTGAAGGGCACCCCGACCCCTCAGGGATGTCCCTGATGGCCCGGCCTCCTGGGGCCGCGCGATCATCGAGGTATCACAGAGGCACAGGAATCAGGCCCGTTCCCGCTCGCCGAGAGCGGGGGCCCGACCGAACCGCTACCCGTCGCGCTCCCGGAGACGCGCGAGATCCCGCGGGCCCCCGAGACGCCGACCTCGGGCAGCCCGGACGCGGAGTGGGACGGACCCCCGTGGCGCCACCGGGGTCACCACGACTGGTCGCACCATCGCCACCACGGCCATGAGAACGTGGCGCGCAAGTTGCGCTCCCTGCGTCGGACCGAGGACAACCGCGTGCTCGGCGGCGTCTGCGGCGCCGTTTCCCAGGCGACCGGCATCGACGTCACCTGGGTGCGCATCGGCACCGTGCTGCTCTGCCTCGCCAGCGGGGTCATGGTCTTCGTCTACGCCGTCGCGTGGCTGATGATCCCGATGCAGGGCCAGACGAGCAACATCTACTCGCGGGCGATCAGGGACAAGCGCGGCATCCGCCTCGTCGTCGCCGTGCTGGTGCCCGTCCTCGTCTTGCTGTCGGTCATCACGAGCAGTCTGCACATGCCCTTCCTCGGGTTCATCAGCTGGCCCACCCTGCTCGCGGCCGGCGTCGTCGTCCTCATCTGGCGCAACGCCAACGAGTCGGAGAAGGACTTCATCGACCACGAGGTCGTCCCGCTCCTCGGGACGGACGTCCACGGGCAGGGCAGGCGGCGCCTGTTGATCGTGCGCATCGTCGTCGGCCTGGCGATCGGGGCCGTTGGCATCGTGCTGTTGGTCGAGGGGCACACGACCGTCGCCGCGCTCAAGCCCGTCGGCGGTGCGGCACTGGTGGTCGCGGCGGCGGTGATCGTGTTCGGGCCGTGGTGGCTGAGCCTGGTACGGGACCTCATCGCCGAGCGCCAAGCGCGCGTCCGGGCCGAGGAGCGGGCCCAGATGGCTGCGCACGTGCACGACTCGGTGCTCCAGACGTTGGCGCTGATCCAGCGGTCGTCCGACGACCCCCAGAACGTGGTGCGCCTGGCGCGGGCCCAGGAACGGGAACTGCGCGCCTGGCTCTTCGAGGGAAGGTCACCCGGTGTGATCGGTGGCGAGGCGACCCTGTTGGGCGAGGGGGTCAGTCTGCTGCAGCGGCAGGTCGAGGCGGATCACGGCATCACGGTGCACGTCGTCGTGGTCGGTGACTGCGAGCTCGACGATGCCCAGCGTGCCCTGCTCGACGCGGCTCGCGAAGCCACGGTGAACGCGGCCAAGTGGTCGGGTGCCGACCAGGTCTCCGTGTTCGCCGAGGTCGAGCCGGATGCGGTCGAGATCTACGTGCGTGATCGCGGCCAGGGCTTCGATCGCTCCTCCGTGCCGGAAGACCGTCAGGGCATCGCGCAGTCGATCGAGGCGCGGGTGGCCCGCTTCGGCGGTGACGCCGTCATCCGGTCGGCTCCCGGCGAAGGGGCCGAGGTCCAGCTCCGCATGCCCCGACGCGAACGGGTGCGGTGACCGCGAGCGGAGAGGTCCCCGCACCCCGGGGCCGCCCTCGCATCTTCCTCGTCGAGGACCATGCGGTGTTCCGGGCCGGCGTGAAGGCGGAGCTCGGTGACGCGGTGGAGGTGGTGGGCGAGGCGGACGACGCCGACGCGGCGATCGAGCTGATCGGTGAGCGCCTGCCCGACGTCGTGCTACTCGACGTGCACCTTCCCGGCGGTGGCGGGCTGGCCGTGCTGCGTGGGGTGCTGCCACACCATCCAGAGGTGCAGTTCCTCGCCCTCTCGGTCTCGGACGCACCCGAGGACGTCATCGACGTGATCAGGGCGGGCGCGCGCGGCTACGTCACAAAGACGATCTCCGGGCCCGAGTTGCTCCAAGCGGTCTACCGGGTGGCCGCAGGTGACGCGGTCTTCTCGCCCCGCCTCGCGGGATTCGTGCTCGATGCCTTCGCGCACGGAGGCGCGGCGCCGGCCGCCGGGCTCGACCCGGAGCTCGACCAGCTCTCCCCGCGCGAACGCGAGGTCCTGCGTCTGATCGCCCGGGGCTACACGTACAAGGAAGTGGCGCGGGACCTCAGCATCTCGGCCAAGACGGTCGAGTCCCACGTCTCGTCCGTGCTGCGCAAATTGCAGCTGTCCACCCGTCACGAGCTCACGAGGTGGGCCACCGACAGGCGTTTGGTCTAGAACAAGGGCCCATGGCCGACGATCTTTCAGCGGAGCATCGCGACGCGGCCGCGCTCGCGGTGCTGGCCGGCCGGGCGTTGATGGAGCTCCGCGAGGCACCACCCGCGGGCACGCGCGACCTGGGCGCGGCGGGCGACCACATGTCGCACCACCTCCTCGTCTCGGAATTGAACCGCCTGTATCCCGGCGACGATGTCCGTTCGGAGGAAGGTCTCGAGCACGTCGCCAACGAAGGCCGGCTGTGGATCGTCGACCCGCTCGACGGCACACGCGAGTTCCGCGAGCGGGGACGCAAGGACTGGGCGGTGCACGTCGCCCTTTCGGTCAGTGGCGCGCCAGCCGTCGGTGCCGTCGCGCTGCCCGCGCTCGACATGGTGCTGTCGACGGGGGCGCCTCCTGTGCTGAAGCCGCCCACAGGCGAGCCACCGCGGCTCGTCGTGTCGCGCAGCCGCCCCCCGGAGGTGGCCTACGACGTCGCCGAGGCGCTGGGCGCCGTCATGGTTCCCTTGGGATCGGCCGGAGCCAAGATTGCCGCGGTGATCCTCGGCGATGCAGAGGTGTACGTGCACGCCGGCGGCCAGTACGAGTGGGACTCGTGCGCACCGGCCGCGGTGGCGCTGGCGAGCGGCCTCCACGCCAGCCGGCTCAACGCGGAGCCGCTGCGCTACGGAGACCCCGACGCCTGGCTGCCCGACCTGGTGGTGTGCCGTCCCGAATACGCGTCCGCCGTGCTCGACGTCACCACGCGCCAGCGCCGGCCCTACTGGTAGGCGTGCGTCACGGACTGCCGTGAACGAACAGAACCCCGCCTCCGAAGAGGCGGGGTTCTGTCGTCAAGCCTGCACGTGAGACGCTCAGATGGCGCGCACGTTGGCGGCCTGCAGCCCCTTGGGGCCTTGGTTCGTCTCGAACTCGACCTTCTGTCCTTCTTCGAGATTGCGGTAGCCCGAACCTGAAATCGCGCTGTAATGCACGAATACATCGGGACCCCCACCGTCTTGGGTGATGAAGCCAAAGCCCTTCTCACCGTTAAACCACTTCACGGAACCAGTAGCCATTGAAAATCCACTCCTCTCCTGGCCAGATTTAGCCCATTCCATCGGGGGCCATGGCCGGTAGCTCTTGCGAGCCAGAGGGATTTCCAAAGCATTGCTGGTGGTGCCCTCGGAGGAGAACCATAGCGCGGCCTCCAGAGGAAGCGTCGTGTTTTCGTGAGAACGCCCCGATGGGGTCACACGTTGTTCACACGCCTATTCGTGCCTATCGTTGGGCCCGTCGTTCTCAGCGAACGGAAGGGGCATTCATGGCTACCGTCACCAACCCGTACCTGGTGGGG
Organism: Acidimicrobiales bacterium; assembly: GCA_036491435.1. Taxonomy (GTDB): domain Bacteria; phylum Actinomycetota; class Acidimicrobiia; order Acidimicrobiales; family RAAP-2; genus Bog-473. The sequence goes on along the minus strand of DASXBZ010000119.1, from coordinate 25,779 downwards.
AACTACGCGCCGGTGCACGAGGAGCTGACAGCCACCGAACTGGCCGTTTCCGGCTCGATTCCCGAGCAGTTGTTTGGGCGTTACCTGCGCAACGGCCCTAACCCGGTCATTGCCCCCGATCCGGCGAAGTACCACTGGTTCACCGGTGACGGCATGGTGCACGGGATCCGGCTCCGGGACGGCCGCGCCGAGTGGTACCGCAACCGCTGGGTCCGCTCGTCCGGGGTCGCGCAAGCACTCGGCGAAGACCCCAAGCCGGGACCGGTGCACGGCGACATGGACTTCGCCTCGAACACCAACGTCATCGGGCACGCCGGCCGCACGTTCGCCATCGTCGAGGCCGGCTCGTTGCCCTACGAACTGACCAACGAGCTCGAAACCGTCGGGCCATGCGACTTCGATGGCACGCTGGACGGTGGCTACACCGCCCATCCCAAGCGCGACCCGCAGAGCGGCGAACTCTACGCGGTGTCGTACTTCTGGGGTTGGGGCGACGACGTGGAGGTGAGCATCGTCGACACCAACGCCCGCGTGCGCTCATCTCGCAAGGTGACGATGGGGGGATCGGTCAGCCTGCACGACTGCGCGATCACCGAACGGGCGATCGTGCTGCTCGATCTTCCTGTCATCTTCAGCATGGACGCCGTGGCCGAGGGGGCCAGCTTTCCCTATCGCTGGCAGGAGGGCTACCACTCGCGGGTGGGTCTCTTGCCGCGAGAGGGTGACTCGACCGAGGTCGTCTGGCACGACGTCGAGTCCTGTTACGTGTTCCACGTCATGAACGCCTACGACGAGCCTGGCGGCAAGGGGGTCGTTCTCGACGTCGTGCGGCATCCCTCGATGTTCCGCACCCACCTGCTCGGGCCGAGCGAGGGCACACCGACGCTCGAGCGGTGGCATCTCGACGGGAACGGGGGCGCCGTCAAGGAAGAGCGTCTCGACGACCACGGACAGGAGTTCCCGCGCGTCGACGAGCGGGTCGTGGGCCGGCCGCACCGCTACGGCTACGCCGTCGCAGTCGGCACAACCGAGGACATCTTGGGAACCGAGTCGATGTTGGTGTGCCACGACTTCGAGCGCGGCACGACGGTCGAACGCTCCTTCGGCCGAGGGGCCGGCGTGGGCGAGGCCGTTTTCGTTCCGCGCGCCGACGACGCCGCGGAGGACGACGGCTGGCTGCTCACGCTCGCCTACTCGCCGGAGAAGGACACCTCGGCGCTCTACATCCTCAACGCGGCCGACCCGGCTGGCGAGCCGCAGGCCGTCGTCGAGCTCCCGCAGCGGGTCCCGGCCGGGTTCCACGGCAACTGGGTCCCAGACCAGCCCTGACACCGGCAGCAGGTTGCCTTTCGCGCCTCGGGGGTAGGATTTCGGGGTGATCGTCTGGCACTGGGTCCAGCAGCACCGGCTCCTTTCGGTCCTGATCCTGGCCTTCGTGATCGTCAGTTCCGCGGGCGGGACGGCGTGGGCCCTTGTCTTCCGCACGGTTTCGTCACCGGTCGGCTTGCGCGAAGCCCTGCGGATCTACCGCCGCGAGCAGACCGAGAAGATGCTTCAGGCGCTGCTCGATCATTTGCCGTCACCGGGGGTCTACTCCTACCGCACGACCGGCGGTGAGAGCCTGAGCCTCCCGGGCATGGCGCGCTCGTTCCCCCCGACCACCTCCATGATCGTGACGGGCGGCACCTGCGCCACCGTCAGTTGGGTGCCTCTCACCCAGCACACCGAGACGACGACGGAGTGCGCGGGCCCCAACGGCGGGTTCACCGTGCCGCGCCTCGTAACCCAAGAATCGATCGCCGGCTCCGACACGACCTCAACGGTGACCTGCCCGGCCACGGCCTACCTGCTGCCGCCAAATGCAACTCCGGGGAAGAGTTGGGCCGCGAGGTGCACCCTGCAGAGCCCGGCCGAGAAGGTGGCGCTCGCCGGCGAGGCGCTGGGGCAGTCGACCATGTCGATTGCCGGCCACTCGGTCAGCGTCGAGCACACCCGCATCACCCTCACGTTCGACGGCAGCCAGGCCGGCACGAACCCGACCGACTTCTGGATCGTGCCGAGCAGCGGCCTGATCGTGCAGGAGAAAGAAGCGGTAGCGGTGACGTCCGGCGGCATCCACTACAGCGAGAGCATGCTCTCGACGCTGACTGGCCTTTCTCCTCTGCGCTGAGGTCGGGCAGCTGCCAGACACGTCGCACCGAACGCCACCCGCGGCGGGTCCCTGGGGCCCTCAGTCGGGCTGGCCCGCGCCCACGCTGGCGCTGGCGCTGGCGCTGGCGAGACGCTGGGCAACCAGCTCCTCGGCCGCCGCCAGCGGCGTGATGCCGCACAACGCAGCTCGCTCGAGCACGGTGGTCGTCGTGGTCCGGATCTGACCGACAGCCTGCACCGCACGTGCGTGGTCATAACCATGGGATTCTTCGGCGATGTTGATGATGCCACCCGCGTTCGCAAGAAAGTCAGGGACGTAGAGAATGCCCGCCGCAGCGAGTGAGTCCGCAACCTGAGCACGGGCTAGCTGATTGTTCGCCGCTCCGACGACGAGCGCGAAGGAAAGCTCGGGCACGACCTCTTCGGTGAGCAGCCCTCCCAACGCACACGGGCAGAGGATGTCGGCGGCCACATTCAGGGCGTCGGCAGGCTCGACAAGACGGATAGCGCCCGAGGCCAAGGCTCGCTCGGCCTTGGCGCGATCCACATCTGAGGCGATGACGACGGCCTGCCGTTGCACGAGAAGCCGAATGATCTCGCCGCCCACTTTCCCGGCGCCGAGAACACAGACGGTCCTGCCCTCGAGGCCGTCACCCCACAGGCGAGTCGCCGCGGCCTCCATCGCAACCACGACGCCGAATGCAGTTGCGGAACTGGGATCGCCGGATCCGCCCCGAGCCGTGGACGTGCCCCCCACGAATGGCGTCGTCTGGCGGATCAGATCCATGTCGTCCTGGGTCGTTCCGACATCCTCTGCGGTGATGTAGCGACCCTGAAGCATATTGACCGCTTCGGCGAAACCACGGAGGAGCGCGGGGGTCTTGAGGAGGCTCGGATCGCCGATGATGACCGCTTTGCCACCTCCTTGTGCCAGTCCTGCAAGAGCTGCCTTTTGCGTCATGGCCTTCGAGAGGCGAAGGACATCGTGGAGGGCCAGTGCCTCGTTCTCATAGGGATAGAACCGAGCGCCTCCCAAGGACGGACCCAGGAGCGTCGAATGCACGGCGATGATGGTTCGAAGGCCGGTCTGCGTATGCCGAAACGCCACGACAGCTTCGTGTTCGGATCCGGACAGATCCTCCAGCGCGTCGCTCGGCTCGGTCATCGGCAGGCCAGTCACGACGAAATTCTATGGGCGATCGAGTGTTGGGACCCGACGAACGGCTGAGGCTCAATTGAGATCCGGCGCCCGGTCGAAAGGCCGTCAGTGCGGTGACGTTCTCGAGGAAGCGGGGGACCTAGAGAAAGGTGGATTTCCATGGGTTCTCGAGGACGCGATCGAGCACGTCGCAGTCGACTCACGGCACGTGCGCCGCTGGTCTTGGTCCCGGTCGCATCGCTGATGGCCTTCGGCGGTCTTGCCGCGACGACGACAGCGGCCGGCGCGTCGACCAGTTCCGCTGCCGCCAGTACGGGCATCCCGGACCTCGGTCCGGAAGTGGCAGCTCTCGAAGCACAGGTCAGCGCCACACTCGGCGACGTTCTGAACGCCCCCGTCCCCTTGGTTGGATCCGTCTCCTGTCTCCCCTTCGACGTCGAGAGGATCCTCACCGGTCAAATCGTCGGTGGGGGCGTCTGCTGAGGCGCCCGCGGCTGGAACAGCGCGCGGGTCGGTGACAGAGAATCCGACGCGGGGGAGGACTTCGTAGCCCCTCGGAGACACGGAGCGTGAGACTTGGCGGCTCTCATCGTCACCTCGAGGCGCGTGGTCCCGGTCCGTCGGGCTTGGGTTCGACGAGCGTTCAGCACTTAGTGTCATCGCGTGCGAGTGCTCGCAGCATGTTCACTCGGTGGAGCCGGCCATCTCCAGCCGCTCGTACCCTTCCTCGACGAGGCGCGCCGAGGTGGGCATGAAACGCTCGTGGTATGCCCTCCTTCGATGGCAGCCATGGTCGATGAGACTGGGCACCCCTTCAAGGTGGGCGGTGAGCCGCCCGAAAGCGCTGTGCGCCCGATCCGGGAACAACTTCCGATTGTGCCCGCAGGGGAGGCATCAGTTCTGGGCAACAGGGATCTGTTCGGGCGCATGGCGACGACGGCAATGCTGTCGTCGATGGACTCTGTGCTGCGGGACTGGCAGCCCGATGTCGTATTGAGAGATCCGTGCGAATATGCCTCGGCCGTAGCCGCGGCGCCGATCGGGATCCCGACGGTGACAGTCGCGATCGGCCTGGCCGAAGTCGAGTGGGACGCCACCGATGTCGCAGCGCCAGCCCTCGAAGCCCATCGCGCGGGACTCGTCGAGGAGCTGCGCCGTGCGCCCTACCTGACAAGGTTCCCGGCCAGCCTCGACCCGTCGCCCTTTCCCGACACGCGCCGGTTCAGCGAACCGCTAGCTGCACCTCGTGGCGCGGTTCCAGACTGGTGGCCTGGTTCGAGCGCCCCCCTCGTATACATGACCTTCGGCACGGTCCTCGGTCATATGACAATCGCATCCGAGGTCTACCGGGGTGCGTTGGAGGCCGTCAGCGGGATCGACGCCCGCGTGCTTCTGACCGTCGGACGAAAGTTCGATGCCTCCCAATTGGATCACGTGCCCGACAACGTCCATGTCGAAGCCTGGGTCGATCAGGCGGACGTGCTGGGGGAGACTGCGCTGGTCCTGTGCCATGGCGGATCGGGGACCACCTTCGGCGCCCTCGCCGCTGGTGTCCCGGTGGTCGTGGTTCCACTCTTCGCCGACCAGTTCACAAACGGAACGCGCGTACGCCAAGTCGGTGCCGGTCTTCTGATCGACGCCGACCGAGACGCTCAAGGGCGCCGGCGTCCGGGCGGTGACGACACCCGCCACATCCGCGACGCCGTCGAAGCAGTCCTCGCCGACAGTTCCTATGGCGAAAGCGCCCGAGCAGTCGCCGCCGAGATGGCGGCAGCACCGACGGCCAAGACGACGCTCGAAGTTCTGCGACGCACTCGCTGACCTCGGCATGGGCTACTCCCGAATGGCCCTCGCCATGGTCGCGAGAACGTGCCCGATACCCCCGTCCGGGGCCGACATTTCCAGCGGCTCTAGCTGACGCGTGGAAGACGGCGCTTGGCTATCAGGCCAGAATCCGGCCAGCGAACATTGTGGGCGCACCGAAGGTGCTCCATTGCCCGGATGACGAGCGCACTCGTGTCGATCTGAAATCGCTTGACGCCATGGCGCGCTGATCCAGGAGCAGCGTGGTGGAAGTTATGCCAGGCCTCCCCAAGAGACGGCACCGCCAACCACCAGACGTTGCGGCTCTCGTCTGACGTCTTGAAGGGACGGCGACCCGTGATGTGGCACACCGAGTTGATGGAAAAGGTCACATGGTGGAGCAAGGCGACGCGGACAAGGCTTCCCCAGAAGAAGGCCCAGAAAGCGGCCTGCCAGGACCAACCCCAGAGTCCGCCAACCGCTGGAGGGATCAGCATCGAGAGGGCCACCCAGACCGGGAACGAGCGCGAGATCCCCGAGATGACCCGGTCCTTGCAAAGGTCGGGTGCGAATTTCTCCTGAGAGGTCTGGGAGTCGAACAGCCAACCGATGTGGGAGTGCCAGAAACCTCGGACGAGGGCCGTCAGCGTCGCGCCGTAGCGCCATGGCGAATGGGGGTCACCCGAGCGGTCGGAAAACCGATGATGCTTCCGGTGATCAGCGACCCAGCGGACGACGGGGCCCTGGATGGCCATGCTGCCGGCGATCGCCATCGTCACCTCCACCCAACGTCGCGCGTGGAAGGCCCGGTGCGTGAAATAGCGGTGAAACCCCACCGTGATCCCATGGCCGGTTATCAGGTACATGGCCAGCGCAATGACCACATCCGACCAGCTCAGCCCCCAACCCCAGAGCACGGGAACGACCAGGATCAACGCCGCGAACGGAACTGCGATGAACAAGGCCAGTGCCACCTGCTGCCAAAGCGACTTGACGTCCGAGGAGTCCACGGGGACCTGGTCTTGGAGGCCCGCGGGTGGCTTGATCATGGTCGCACTCATCGTGTTTGACCTCTTCCTCTATCGACAGGTTCCATCCGGGCGGGAGTCCCGACCAGTCTCCGGATGTCTCAGACCGTCCGAGGGTGTTTCGAGAATCGACAGCCGACCACCCTTCAAGAGTAAGTCCCGCCGCATGATGCTCTTGCGTGAAGAATACGGCAGCCCTGGAACCATAGGTGGAATGCAGGTGCCGCGGTACGCCGGCCTCAGGGCACAAAATCGGAACTCGGGGCCATATCCGATGGGCAAGGATCCAGCCGCCTGAACGGCACTCCACGGATCCGCCGAGCGCACGATCCTCGAGGCCAGCGATCCACGAGCCGACTATCCTCCGGAAGCACTCCATGAAAAGGAGGCCGTGATGCCCGACTTTCCTGCGATCACCCATGTGGCGCTGACCGTTAGGGATCTAGGCCGGAGCCGTCCCTGGTACCAACAACTCTTCGGCGCCGATCCCCTCATCGATGAAGACACCGGTCCGTTCCACCACGTCGTCTGGCTGACCGGAGGAACGCTGGTTGGGCTTCACCAGTTCCCGGACTTGAAGGACTCGGAACAGTTTGACGAGCGTCGACTGGGTTTGGACCATCTTGCCTTCGGATGTGCGAATCGGTCTGAGCTCGAGGAGTGGGAGCGTCGTCTCAACGAACTGGGCGTCGCCAACGGTGGCATCGTTGATGCGCCGTACGGCTCGGGCCTGTCGTTTCGGGACCCGGACAACATCGCTCTCGAGTTCTTCGCTCCCCCGGGATAGCGCTGTGTCGTAGACGGGGTGCCCTTACGTCGGGCGGCCGCAGCCAGTGGTCGACAGGTCCGACATGACCACTGACTGCTCCTAACCGTTCAGAAGGCGGTTCCCTGCCGCTCGGGCGCGATCCATGATCTCCGGATCGCCAGCCCTCCAAGTGACGCTCAGGCGCACGCCCGTCAGCAGCCATCGGCTGTCGAGGCGTACGAGGGTGTCGTCGTAGTAGCCCGCGACGGCGTACCAGGACGACGGATCGTCGAGGTCGTAGACGTGATGGGCGTGCATGTACATCGTGATGCTGGCTTCGTCGCCATCCACCGTCACCAGCGGATTCGTCATCGAGTGCTGGGTGGCGGCGAGCCCGCTGAACAACGGTGTGACCCCAGCCACCCAGTCGTCGGCGTGCATCACCCGCGGTTCCAGGCTCGGGTCGAAGCCAGAGAAGTCGATGGTCACGGTGTCGGCGAACACCGAGCGGTACAGCGCCCAATCGCGCCGGTCGACTCCCAAGGCGTAGCGGTACAGCGTCTCAGCGACGGCCAGCTTGTCGGCCGGATCCATACCGAATGCTTAGCGTCTCCGCGGTGACCTGTACCCCGGCCCGGAGACGAAGCCCGAGGCTAGGAAGCCCGAGAACTTCGGAAGGCGAGCGCGTCGATCGTCGTAAAGCGATGCGAATACCCGCTGCGATGGAACATCCCGACGATCACCTGGTCACGACACGCAGACGGCACGGCCAGATGCCAACTGCCGCCAGGTCGGTCCCACTGAGCGGTCGGCAAACCGTCTGCGGTCGCACGGAGGGCAACGGGTGGCATCGTGTCATGCGCCGCTCCAAGCACCTCCTCACAGCGTCTTGCGCTGAGGGTGGGGCCGGCGGGCTCATTCCACGCGCTGAGCACTTCGACGTCAGTAGCGGATTTCTCGATCGCCTGCGCGAGGCGCGAGCGGGAAGTCGAGACCAAGGCATCGGTGCCAAGCCGCAGCTCGACGACCAGACAACGTCCCTCAATTTCTTGAAACTCGGCCTGGACCCGAAGACCGGTTGCTGATGCCACCTCTGAGCAAGCGTTGCCGAGCGCATTGGACTCGTCGGTCGTGGAAATTCGCAGTTTGTGTGTGGCGCGCATGTGTGGTCTCCATTTTGGGAGAAAGGTCGTGATCGGCCTGGGCGAGTGTTCCAAGCTACGTGCTCGAGGTAAACGGGCCCTGATCGCAGCGTCGGATTCAGATAAGAAGTTCGCCCGGGATCGAATCAACGCGGGATGAATCAGCAGCCCGCGTCGCCCGGTCTCGTCCGGAATGGGTCAGCAAGGTGTCATGACCTTGAAGTCTGGGTGAACAATCCTCTGCAGCGACGATTGCCAGCGGTAGCGAAACGAACCCTTGGGTATGGTCACCCCATCCGGAAGGGGATCACGGCAGGAGTAGGCGATGCACAATCCATCACATCACCCTCAGATTTCGCGGCGCAACGATGGTCGATGGGTGGTGAGCTGCCGGGAGTGCCAGCAAGACGGTGGCGCGGCCGTTCCGATCGGCATTGGCCTTCCCCTGCGATCCGAACACGTTGCGGAAATGCTGTGTGAGAACCACTTGGGAGGAGCTCGAACGAGGCGCAAGAGCGGCTAGGGCCTCAGAAAGCCCGGCACCCCACTTGGCCGGAGCCCGAGGATGGTCACCTACTTCGGCCGGAAGTGGACGAAGACCCGGCCGAAATTGCGGGAGTCCTTCTCGACTCGGTCATAGAGCGCCTTGATGTCTTTTTGGTCGAGGAATCGCAGGACGCGCTTCTTGAGCTGACCGCTTCCCTTGCCCGGGATGATCTCCACCAGCCGAACCCTCTTCTCGATCGCCTCGTCGATGATGGCTCGGAGGGCACGATCAATGTCGCCCCCTCGGTTGTAGATCTCGTGGAGGTCCAGCTTGAGCTTCACTGGCTACGGTCTACACCGAGCGGTCGACGACGATCGACGTCACAAGCGGCACGTCCATACGACGATGACAGCCAACTGATCCTCACCCCTTGTCCGCTCTCGCCGGGACCCCGTTCGAGCCCTGGGCCTGACGCTTGGAGCTCCGCGGCGTCATCGCCGCCGCCACCCCTACGACCAAGGTGGCAGCGGCAAATGACAGACCTAGCCGTTCGACGCGACGCCGACCTTGTGCCCCTGCTCGTCCGCGAAGACGCCGAACGTCACACCCGGCACCTGTTGGGCGGGCTGAACGATCGATCCCCCGAGGGCCTCGGCCTTCTTGAGCGTGCTCGCAACGTCCTCGACCGCGACGAAGAACAGAACTTCGTCTTCGGAGCCTTGGCGCGGACTGATTGCGACGTGGGTACCGCCCTCGACGCCGGTGTCAATGAAGGTGTAGCCGGGGAAGCCGCCTTCGGACGCCACCTTCCAGTCGAAGAGGTCGGCATAGAACTTCCGCGTCGAATCGGGGTCGGCAGAGCGGATCTCGGCGTGAATCACGGGGTGGGGCATGGGAACTTCCTCCTGTCCTCGCGAGCGCCTCGGTGACGCTTCGCTCGTCCTTACGACGAAATGGCGGTAGCCAAATCGACCGAGCCCGACCGAAAAATGGACGTTGTCACGAAACGTTCACCAGAGGTGCGTGGCCGTGGCCAAAATCCCAGGCCTCGGCGGGTGTGAACTTCCCAAATCTCTCCCGCACGGCTGTCCGTATACCTGGGTACCAAGAGCGGGAGAGGAGACCCTCCATGTCCAGATTCAGGTGCAGCCTCGCTGCGTGTGCCGTGACGGCGGTGGCCACATTCGTACCCGTTGGCATCGCTGGTGCGATGCAAAACCCGACAACTGGTCAGCCCGGGACGACGGCTGGCTTCAACTGCGGGCCCGGCAACACGGCCCCGGTCGAGCCCGGGAATGCCGCGAACGCTCCCGGTTCGGCGTTCAACGAGTCGCTGCCAGGGCACGCGGGCACCGTGTATGCAGGAAACGGCCCGGGCTCGACGCAACATGCAGGGAGCACGGCGGCGGTGTCGCAGTATGACACCGCGTGTCGTCGACTGAGCTCGCACTAGCGGCACGCGAAACGGCCCCCGGCCAACCACGGCCGGGGGCGCGTTTCCCACAGAAATTCCCGCCGGGGTCCCGGAACAACCGGCGGCTGTCGCCTACCCGACCGCCTCCGCCTCCGATTCCAACGCGGCCCGGTCCTTGGCCACCTCGTCGTAGGCCTCGTAGTCCGAGCCAGTGTCGTCGGCGTACTCGAACTCGAGCAGGCCGGCCTCGCCCCAGCGCTGGCGCAGCCAGCCGTTGTTGGCGTCGAGCAGGCCGAGCTTGCGGACGTTGGGGACGAGCTTGGCGAAGAAGCCCCGGGCGAAGCCGCCCATCAGGTTCGTCTTCATCTGCTGTGCTGCGTCCATCAGGAACGGGAACACCTTCTCGCCGGTGGTGCCCAGTCGCTCCCACACCTCGGGCGTCGTCGCCCGCGCCCGCTGATTCAACGTTGCGTCGACGAGGAACTCCTGTCGTTCCAACAGCTCGGCCTCGCTGAGGTCGCCGTAGTACTCCGAGAGCGTCAGGACACCGAAGGCGACGTGGCGCGCCTCGTCGGACATCACGTAGCGCAGGAGCTTCTTCAACAAGGGTTCGTTGATGCGCCGGAGCATGTCGCCGAACGCGGCCAGCGCCAGGGACTCGATCACGATCTGCATCCCCAGATACGCGATGTCCCAGCGCGAATCCTCGAGGAGCCCCCAGATCTGCGCCTTGAGGAACGGGCTCATGGGGTACGCGTCGCCGAGCTTCGTCCGCAGGTACTTCGCGAACACCTCGGTGTGGCGCGCCTCGTCCATCGTCTGGGTCGACGCGTAGTACTTGGCGTCGATCCACGGGACGGTCTCGACGATCTTGGCGGCCGTCATCATGGCGCCCTGCTCGCCGTGCATGAACTGCGACAGGTTCGCCTTGAAGAACTCGATACCGAGTTGCGAGTACTCCTTCTCCGTCCACTTCGCCATCGGCGACCCCGGCAGCGTGCCCGCCACCCGCGCCACGTCGACGATCGGGCTCCCTCCCTCGGCCACCAGACGCTCGGGGTCGACCTCGATGGACCAGTCGAGGTCTTGCACGCTGTTCCACTGCGAGCCCATCGCCTTGTTGTAGAGCGTGACGAGTTGCCCACGGTCGCGCTCGTAGTCCCAGAGGAACAGGCGCTCCGCGTTGTCGTGGATGACCTGGACGGAGGCCTCCACGTCCTGCCGGGCCGGGAGCGGAGGCGTCACCTCGGTGACCATGGGCCCGAAACTACCCGCGCCGTCCGCCCATGTTGGCGTTGGGCGCCGCCTTGGCGACCAAATCGGGCACAACCTTGCCGAGCTCCTCGGGCTCCCAGCGGTCCTTCTTGTCCTGGCCCGGGCCGGCCACCCAGCCTTCGGCCACGCTGATGTTGCCGCCCATCACGTTGAAGACGCGGCCCGTGATGTCCTTGGACTCACTGCTGCCCAGCCAGACGACGATCGGCGAGATGTTGGCGGGGTCGAGCGGATCGAATTCCTCGGGCTTGCGCTCCGCCGACTGGTCGCCCATGCCCAGGTTCTCGGTCATGCGGGTGAGCGCGGCAGGCGCAATGGCGTTGACCGTGACGCCGTAGCGCCCCAACTCCATGGCGGCGATGACGGTGAAGGACGCGATGCCAGCCTTGGCCGCGCCGTAGTTGGTCTGGCCCACATTGCCGTAGATGCCCGAGGGCGACGTCGTGTTGATGACGCGCGCGTCGTTCGTCTCGCCCGCCTTGGTGCGGTTGCGCCAGTACTCGACCGCGTGGCGGGTCGGCGCGAACGTGCCGCGCAGGTGCACCTTGATCACGGCGTCCCACTCGTCGATCGTCATGTTGACCAGCATGCGGTCGCGCAGGATGCCGGCGTTGTTCACCAGCACGTCGATCGTCCCGAAGGTGTCGATCGCGGTCTGGATGAGGCGACCCGCTCCCTCGTAGTCCGAGACGTCATCGCCGTTGGCGACGGCCTCGCCGCCCATGGCGCGGATCTCGTCGACCACCTCTCCCGCCGGCCCGGTCGAGGACCCGGTCCCGTCCATCTCTCCGCCGAGGTCGTTGATCACGACCTTGGCGCCCTCCCGGGCGAAGAGCAGGGCGTGCTCACGGCCGATGCCCCGGCCCGCTCCGGTGATCACGACGACCCGACCGTCACAGATACCCACGTTGTTCAGCTCCTTTGGTGTTTGTCAGCCACCGGCCGCAGCGGCCCGGTACTGCTCGCGCAGCTTTCTTTTGAAGATCTTCCCAGTATCCTCTCGCGGTAGCTCGGCGACGAAATCGACGCTGCGGGGGCACTTGAAGTGGGCGAGGTGGGTGCGGCAGAACTCCATCAGCTCGTTCCCAAGCTCGTCGGTGCCCTCGACGCCCGGAACCGGTTGCACCACCGCCTTCACCGCCTCCCCCCATTCCTCGTCGGGCACGCCGATCGTGGCGACATCGCCGACAGCCGGGTGTTCGAGCAGGACAGCGTCGACCTCGGCCGGGTAGATGTTCACCCCGCCCGAGATGATGAGGTTCGCCGTGCGGTCGGTAAGGAACAGGAACCCGTCCTCGTCCATGTACCCCATGTCGCCCAGCGTGAAGTAGTCGCCCCGGAACGCGTCGGCTGTCTTCTGGGCGTCGCCGTAGTAGTCGAACCTTGTCGCCGTCGGCGCCTGGAGGAAGACCAGCCCGATCTCACCGGCGGGCATTTCCTTGCCCGCTTCGTCGGCCACCTTCACCAGCCCCGGCACCATCGGCCGACCCACCGTTCCGGGGTGCTCCAGCCAGGTCTTCGAGTCCACCCACGTCCCGAGGCCCTCGGTGGCGGCGTAGTACTCGGTCACGACCGGGCCGAGCCATTCGATGAGGCGACGCTTGACCGGCACCGGGCACGGCGCCGCGCCATGGATGACGAAGCGCAGCGACGACGTGTCGTAGCGCCGCCGCGTCTCCTCGGGCAGCGCCACGAGGCGGTGGAACATGGTTGGCACCATGTGCGTGTGGGTGATCCCCTCCGACTCGATCAGACGGAGCGCCTCGATCTCGTCCCAATGGTCCATCACGACCAGGGGCACGCCGTAGAGGTAGGGGACCGCCACCGAGAAGGCCAGCGGTGCGGCGTGGTACAGCGGCCCGGTCACCAGGTGGGCGTCGGTGCTCGCCGCCCAGTCCTCGTCGTAGCCGCTGAAGTTGACCATGGCCAGCGCGCTCGTGGCGGCGGTGGCGCGGTGCACGCCCTTGGGCCGGCCGGTCGTGCCCGACGTGTAAAGCATCTGCGTGCCCATCACCGGATCGTCGATGTTCGATGCGTCCTCCTCGGCCACCACCGAGTTGTACATCTCGAAGTCGGGCAGATACCCGCCGGTGCAGATCTTCACCATCCCGGCGCCTCCGCCCTCCGCGGCGCCCACGACTGGCTCACCCAGCTCGCCTGAGCACACGAACGCCTTGGCGCCGCAGTTCTCGACGATGTACGACGCCTCCTCGCCCGTCAGGTGCCAGTTGATCGGCGTGAGGCGCAGGCCGATGCGCTGCGCCGCGTAGAGGACCTCGAGGAACTCGGGCCCGTTCGTGCACATCAAGGCGATGGCATCGCCCGCTTCGAGCCCGCGGGCCCGCAGCGCGCGGCCGACGCGGTTGATCTCGTGGTTCAGGTCCTCGTAGGTGCGGTCGCCGTGCGGGGAGACGACGGCGAGCCGGTCCGGGATGCGTGCCGCCCACCAGGCGTGCAGCATGCCCTGGGCGGCGGCGGCGCGCTTGTCCTCGGGCAGGCTCATGGCCGTCTCACGACGTTCCCGGTCCCGGTTCGAACAGCGGAAGCTGGCGGCCGTCGCTCAGGGGTTCCCAGGTGACGGTGACGGGCATGCCGCTGCGAACGCTGTCGGGCGGACAGCCCACGACGTTGGTCAGCATGCGCACGCCCTCCTCCAGGTCGACCAGTGCCACACAGTACGGCGCACCGTCCGAGAAATTGGCGCCGGCGGCCTCGGGCTTGTGCTCCACGACAGCGGCGTAGACGGTGGCCCGTCCGCTCGCAGTGCGCCATTCGAGCGCCTCGCTCCCGCCTCCGCAGTGCGGGCAGAACACCCGGGGATAGAAAACGCCCCGGTCGCACGACGTGCACCACTGGACGAGCAACCGGCGCTCGCGGGTTGCCTCCCAGAACGCGGCACCCTCCACGCCGACCGGTGGTTCGAACCGGCTCGGTGTGCTGCCCGCGGCCGGTCCGGGGCTCACAGCGTCGCCTCCGTGCCGAGCACCGCCGTGGACATGACCGAGAGGAACATCCCCGAGCCGTGCGCCACCGCCACGTCGGCGCCGGCGACCTGGCGTTCGCCGCACTCGCCCCGAAGCTGTCGGGTCGCCTCGGTGAGGAGGAACATCCCGTACATGCCGGGGTGGGTGAAGGAGAGCCCGCCCCCGTTGGTGTTCATGGGCAGCGAGCCACCCGGACCGAGGTGGCCGTCGGCGACGAACGGGCCGCCCTCACCCTTCTTGCAGAAACCGAGGTCCTCGAGGTGCAACAGCGCAGTGATCGTGAAGCTGTCGTATCCCATGAGGACGTCGACGTCCGCCGGTTCGAGACCCGCCATCTCGAAGGCGCGCGGCCCCGACACGGCGCCGGGCGTCGTGGTGAGGTCGGGCATCTGGCCGATGACCATGTGGTCGGTGCAGGTTGCCGCGCCGAGCACGTACACCGGCGGCTTGGCCAGGGTGCGCGCCCGCTCGGCGCTGGTCATCACGAAGGCACCCGCGCCGTCGGTGACGAGGCAGCAGTCGAGGATGTGCAGCGGGCTCACCTGCAACGGCGAGGCGAGCACGTCGTCGATGTCGATCGGATCGCGGTAGCGCGCCCGCGGGTTCAACGCCGCCCACTGCCGCGTGCTGACCGCGATCTGGGCGAGCTGCTCGGACGTGGTGCCGAACTCGTGCATGTGCCGTGCCGCGGCCAGCGCGTAGGGCCCCATCGGCGTGCGCAGTCCGTAGGGCATGTCCCATTCCGCCATCGGATTGGGGCCGCCGGGACGCCGCCATTCCCGCCGCCGGCCCTGTGTCCGGTCGCTCCGTGGCGTGGCGGCGTAGACACTGACCACCACGTCGCAGATGCCGGCTGCGATGGCCGCGGCGGCGTGCTCGACGTGGACCTCGTAGCTGGAGCCGCCCGTCATCGTGGACTCCACGAAGGTGGGGTGCACGCCGAGGTACTCGGCGAACGCCACGGCCGACTCGGGGTGGCAGACGCCGTCGACGTCGGCCAGCGTCAGCCCGGCGTCCTCCAGCGCGTCGAACACCATGGCGACCTCGAGGTCACGGCCGAAGCGATCGAGCTCGCCGGTGGGGGAGACATCGTCGGTGACGCCTACGATCGCGGCGGCGCCCCGCAGGCTGCGGTCCATCGCGCTCATCCCTGACAGCCCCCCGGCCCCGGCCCCATCCCTGTCGCAGTGAGGGCTAGGCGTTCTTTGGCAGCTGCGAGAACGGCGTGGTTCGCTCGTTGCCGGGCTCCTTGGGGAGGCCGAGCACCCGTTCGCCGATGATGTTGCGCTGCACCTGGTCCGTGCCGCCGTAGATGGGGGGTGCCTGGGCGAACAGCGCCATCTCGGTGACGCCGCCGGCGAAAGGATTCCCCGTCGCCTGTTGCAGGGAGGCCTTGCTGTCGGCGTCGTACGCGTGGAGCATGCCTGACGGCCCGAGAATGCGGAGCCCGAGGTCGCGCGTCAGCCGGACGATGTTGCTCATCGAGAGCTTCGAGATGTTGGGCATGCCCGGAATGTCACCGCCCTTCTCCTTCACGGCCTTGACGCGCAGGCCGTTGAAACGCCCGATCTCGGCGAGCGTGTGGAGGCGGGACAGGTCCTGGCGGATCCCGGCGTCGGTGTTGACCCCGTGGGACTGGGCGAGCCCGATGAGCATCGAGGCGCCGCCCCGCATGGCACCGAGCGCACCGCCGGGCGCCTGCGACTTCTGCTTGCCTTGGCCCGAAGGCTTCGGCCCGACCAGGTCGCCGACACGCTTGTCGAGCATGCCCATGACCGTGCCCGGCTGTGCCATGCCTCCACCGGCCGCGTTGCCGCCGCCCGAACCGAGGCCGGCCCGCTCGTTGGCCAACGTCGTGTTGGCGGCCGCCCACCCGTTGTTCAGCCCGCCGATGAGCGCGGAGTCCGCCACCCGGGCATCGGTGATGAAGACCTCGTTGAAGAGGGCATGCCCCGTCATCTCCTTGAGGGGCCTGACGTCGACCCCGTCCTGGAGCATCTCGAAGGCGAAGTAGGAGATCCCTTGGTGCTTGGGCACCTCGGGGTCGGTCCGGGCGAGGAGCATGCCGAGGTCGGCGTACTGGCCGCCCGAGGTCCACACCTTCTGCCCGGTGACGATCCACTCGTCGCCGTCCTTGATGGCCCTGGTCTGGAGGCCGGCCAGGTCCGATCCGGCCTGGGGCTCGCTGAAGAGCTGGCACCACGCCTTCTGCCCGGTGACGATCTCGCTGACATAGAGATCGATCTGCTCCTGAGTGCCGTGCGTGGCGATCGTGGGCGCGGCGAGCAGAAGACCCAGGCCCGCCGGGGCGCCCATGGCCCCGAACTTGGCGACCTCCTGCTGGACGAGGACAGTGTCCGAGCGGGCCATGGCCTTGCCGTAGGCGTTGGTCGGCAGGCCGGGGGCCGACCACCCGGCTAGACCCATGCGCTCCCACCATTGCGCCACCGTGAGGTCGGGGTCCCAGTTGTTCTCCAGCCAGGACCGGAGCTCGCTGAGCAGCTCGTCGGTGCTGGTCGTCTCGGTTGCGGTGTCGGTCACGACCCGAAACTACCGGGCGCGTCGGGAACAGGGCGACTCGGTCTCAACGCCGGTAGCGTGCCGCTCCATGCAAGATGACCGCCTCAACGCAGCGTTCGACGCCTGGCTCCAAGCGCAGACGGCCGCCCTCGACGTCGTGCGCCAGGCCACCGGGGTACCTGAGAGCGAGGTGGACCTGGCCGAGGGGTACCGCTGGGTGACCCGGCTGTCGCGCCTCGCGCTGGATTGGATCGTCGAGGGCTCAGATCCGCTCCATCCTCAGATCTTCACCCTGCAGGACGAGTACAAGAAGCTGCTGGTCGACAACCCCGACACCAACTACCTCTTCTGCGTGCTCGACGACACTCGCAGCTATCGCATGATCGGGTTACGCGGCGAGTCCGCTTACGTGGGGATGACATTCGGGACCGCCTTCGGGCAGGGCCAGGTCGGGGGACGGACGGGCACGCAGACGCAGACCAACATCGACGAATTCGAGCTCGGTCCCAACGGTGAGGTCGACATCTTCATCGCCCCGGCGGACAAGATGCCCGATCCGCGGCCGCGCAACTCCGTGATCCTCGAGCCGGGCACGGCGCAGCTGGCTTTCAGGGCAACCCATTTCGACAAACGTAGTGAGAAGCTCGCCGATCTGCGGATGGAGCTGGTGCCTGAACCGGGTGAAGTGGTGCCGCCTCCACTGCTCTCGGTGGACGAGCTCGCACCGAAACTCGAGTTCGCGTCCATGTTCCTCACCTTTGTGGGCAACACGGCCCTGCAGATGTGGCGCGACGCTGCCCCAAACCTCAATTCCTTCGGTGGGCAGGCTGGGTCGGCGCACATCGCGGCGCAAGAGGACGAGGTGCGTACACACACCAACGCGGAGATGACGTACCACGGCGGTCGGTTCGAGCTCACCGAGGACGAGGCGCTCGTGATCACGGTGCACGAGCCGGACAAGCCATTCCTCTACTGGGGACTCACGTTGACGTCGCCGTGGATGGAGAGTTTCGACTACCGCTACACCACAACGAACTTGAACAACAAGAGGGCCAAGCGCTCGGACGACGGGTCGTGGCGCCTCGTCATCGCACCGAGGGATCCCGGCCCGAACGTGGAGAACTGGCTCGACACCGGCGGGCGGCTCGAGGGCTACATGATCGTGCGCTGGATCCTGGCGGACGGCCCGCCCCACCCGAGCACCGAGGTGGTCAAGGCGGCCGACCTCTGAGCCCGGCCATGGACCCCACAACGGAGAAAGTCTTCGGTCCGTTCTACGGTTCGTTCCAAGGGCTCGTGGGTTGCCATCCCTCCCTGTACACCACTGGTGACTTTTGGCTCTGGGCATCCAATCAACGCCGGTTTAGCGTCGATGCACCAGCAGGGTTTGGCGCGCGACCGGGTGCCCTGCGCGGCGCAACGCGGGGAGGGATGGAATGGCCTGCGGTCTGGCATCACGATCTTGTGCTCGGAGCGGCCCTGGTGTGATCGAGCGGCCTTCCGATTCGGTTGGTGGTGGGATCGTTGCAGCGAGGTAGGGCTTTAGCGGCTGCGGCGAACCTGATGAATCCCTCGAACGACCCGTGATCGCATCGGAACGGGAGCGCTTTCTCCAGCGCGTGCCTCTGTTCGGCGATCTGGATGCCGACGAATTGCGAGCGCTCGCCGACGTCTCCCACTTTGTCCGGTTCCCCGACGCGGCGCTCATTTTCCGAGAGGGCGAGACCGGCGACTGCGCCTATGTCATCGTTGAAGGTTCCCTTCAGGTGTTCGCGACCGATCGGAATGGTGACGAAGTCGTCTTGGCGCAACTCGAGGAGCTCGACCACGTCGGCGAGCAGTCTTTGTTGGAGGACGATTCCGGCCGTCGCAACGCGAGCCTTCGTGCCTGTGGGGACGCGATGCTCCTACGGATCCCGATGGCGGAGTTCCATGCGATCCTCTCGCACCGGCCGAGACTCGGAGACCTGCTGTCCGAGACCGGGCGGCAACAGCAGATAGCGAATGTGCTCCGTACTGCCCGGTTGTCGCGGATGTGGGCGCTCTTCATGTTCGTCAACGGCTTCATCAGCATCGCCATTCTCACCGCCCTGGCGAGGCTCTTCGATACGCCCTTCATCTTTCCTACGCTCGGCGCTGTGGCATTCGCGGTGTTCTTCACGCCCACCACAGCACCCGCCAGTCCGCGGAACGTGCTGTGCGGTAATGCAGTCGGGATCGCAGTGGGCTACGGGGCGCTCGTGGTGACAGGACTGCAGCACGCCACACCTGCGACCGACGCCACGCTGGGCTGGACCAGGATCCTGGCCGTGTCGCTGGCTCTCGCAACGACCTCAGCGTTGATGATCCTCCTGAACGTCCCTCATCCCCCTGCCGCCGCGACGGCGATGTTCGTGGCCCTCGGCGTCGTCACCAAACCCGCCTACCTCTTCGTTCTCGAGGCCGCCGTGGCTCTACTCGTCGTGCAGGCATTCGTCATCAATCGACTCACCGGTGTCCGATACCCACTGTGGAGTCACGTCCCGGCTCCGCTGATCGGCAGGCAAGCCGGGCGAGTCGCGGCCCACCGCGTCGCAGGCCTGTCCTGGTGGACGGTCCCTGTCCGGCGACGCGAGCGTTGAGGTACGGCGTCACCGCCGCTTTGCCGGGACGCCGTCAGTTGTGAGAGCCGTCAGCTGGGCCGGCTGGGCACCTCCTGGACGAGCCAGCCGTTCCCGTCCGGGTCGCTGAACGAGAGGAACGTCTCGTAGCCGGTCCGCTGGGGTCCCGGACCGTCGGTCTGGACGCCCTCGACGAAGTGGAAGAGGCCGCTGCTCGCCACGCCGGCCTCGCGCAGCTGCGACAACGCAACGTCGATGTCGCGCACTACGAGGTGCAGACCCTGCAGCGAGCCGGCGGCGGCCTCGTTCTTCATCAGGGCGATGGAGCAGGCCGAACCCGGCGGTGACAGCTGGACGACCCGGAAATCGTCGCCCGCGCTGTGGTCGACGTCGACGTGGAACCCGGCCCCCTCGTAGAACGCCTTCGCCCGGTCGACGTCCGCTACGGGCACCACGATCTGTTCCAGTCTCCAGTCCACGGGCTCACCCCTTGTCTCTCGGCGTCTTCTGTCCGCTCTACTTTGCACCGTACGGTCCGTCCTTCGTCACGCCTCGGGGACGGACGGCGCACCGGCCGGTCAGACCTCCGAGGGCACGCCGTAGCGCTCCTGGTAGGGCGAAACGAGCGCCCGGTGGGTCGCGAGGTCGAGTCCGGTGTCGGCGAAGGAATAGTCGTGGCCCGAGGTGCGGCCCGCATGGCGTGCCGCCAGGTAGGCGTCGAGCGCGGTACGGAAGGCCGGCGTCACGGGAAGGCCCCACGACGCGTAGAGGCGCTCGATGATGCCCAGGGGATCGGCGACGAGGTCCTTGTAAACGACGTCCGCGATCTGGTCGTCGGGCACGACGCCGGCGTCGCGCTCGGCCGACACGGGATCCATCTGCATCTCCATGCCCATCGCCATGAACTCGACCAGGATGGCGTGGTCCACGTGGTTCGAGTGCATGTAGTGCAACGTGGCCATGAGGTCGGACAGCGATCCGATGACCCGCAGGGGATCGCGGTGCATCAAAACGACCCGGGCGTCGGGGTAGGTCGCGAACAGCATCGGCAGGGCGGAAAGGTGCGAGGGCGCCTTGACGACCCAGCGGGTGGTCGGACGGTCGGCCACCCACTGCAGCGTCTGGAGGTGGCGCTTGTGCCAGTCGTAGATGGGTGACTGGTCGACGCCGCTGCGCCACACCGTGTACTCGCCCACGTTGTAGAGGCCGGTGAAGATGTCGCTCGAGAATTGGTGCGCGAACGAAAAGATGCACTCGGTCGGGAGGCGTCCGCCGTTCTCGTGCATGGCGGTGAAGGCGGGAACCATCTCGTCCATGAGCTTGATCTCGTCGTCGCACAGGTCACCGGAGGCGTCGTCGTAGGGGACGGTGTGGAGCAGCTCCCACAGCAGCGGCGGACGGTTGTCCGGGTCGCATGCCAGCAGCTCGTGCAGGAGCGTGGTGCCGGAGCGTCCGAACCCGGTGACCACGATCGGGGCGTCGACGCGCTCTTGGAGCACGGCCGGCTCCTTCTTCCAGAGGTCGACCATGCGCAGGCGGTTCTGGAGGATCAGCTGGAGCTCGCCCCCGGCGCGCAGACGTCCGGGCAGGTGGAGGCGCGCCTCGCCGTCGAGAGAGGCACAGAGCCGGGCGTAGGGCTCCTCCCACCAGGTGTCGCCGAAGTCGTCGAGGCCCGTCGTCGCGGTGGCGGCTGCGCGGAGATCCTCGGCCTTCAGCGAGATGAGAGAGCGACCGTCGTCACCCAGGCCGCGGCCGAGCGCGACCATCTTGTCGGTCCAGGGGCTGCGCGGCGGTGGGGTCCAGGGCACGCGCCACCGTAGCTGCAACGGGGGAGAATGACGGGATGCGCAGCGAGCCAGCGTTGAGCGTCGAGGAGATCGTTGCCCTGCTGGCCGGCGGCGACGCGCGACCGCTGGGCCCGGGTCAGCCGGTCACCCAGCTCGAGCACGCGCTGCAGACGGCGGCGATCCTGCGGCGGGATCAGCCGGACGACGCCGAGCTGGCGGTCGCCGGCCTGGTGCACGATCTCGGCCAACTGTTGCCCGGCGCTCGCGACGAGACCCACGCCGGCGACGGCGCGGCGGCCGTGCGGGGACTGTTGGGGGAGCGGGTGGCGGGCATCGTCGCGCTCCACGTCGAGGCCAAGCGCTACCTCGTCGCGACCGACGGTAACTACAAGGCACGGTTGGCGGGCGACAGCATCGTGTCGCTCGGTCGCCAAGGCGGCGTGATGACGTCGAAGGAGGCGGTCGCCTTCGTGGAACGGCCCTGGGCGGGGGACGCCGTCACGCTGCGTCGCGCCGACGACAGCGGGAAAGTTGTTCGAGGCTTGGGGGTTCACGCCCTCGACCGATGGGTATCTGTCCTGCGGGAAGTGTCCGAGAAGAGCGGGGGTGCTCACCGCCCACCACGCGACGAACGAGGCAATTGACTACTGTCTCGGCGCCCGGGGCGGGCGTCCGAAACGGCATCCTGCGGGGGGTGTACACGGGGTATGAGCGGCGGGAGCGGTGGGGCTCTCCAGGGAAAGACGAAGCGGGCCATGGCGCGCCCTCGATGGATCGTCGTGGCTGTTTGGCCTGGTGCGCTGCCGGTCCGGCCACCAGATGGCGGCCCGGCGGGACTCGGGTGGCCGGTCGCCGTGCCTGTCCGGCCCGCAGAGGGGAAACTCGGCCGTAGGGAACAAGCCCAACGATCGTTGAACTCCCAGGATCGAATCGGTCCACGGGGAGGGCTCGCAGGGTGAATCGACGACGGTCGCTCAGAACGCGGTTCCGCGAGCGTCGCTACACGCCCCTCAGCTTCCGCATCGGCCTGGCGTGCGCCCTCGGTGCCGCGGTGTGCATCGTCGAGTTCGGCTCGAACTCGGGCGCCGACACGTCCTTCGTCCCGGGCAACGCAACGGCGTCGGCGCAGGCGATCTCGGTGGCGCCGACGACCGGTGGGCTGAACTACGCGATCAGCCTCGGCATCTCCATCTCGGACTACCAGAACATGGAGGCGCAGTCGCTCTCGCAGACGATCGACCTCGGCGCCATCGGCACCGCGCTCGAGGCCGCGGGCTGCAGCGGCGGGCCTCCCACACTGAATCCCAACGACGTGCCCGCCTCCGTGCAGGCCGAGTCGGTCGACGGGAACCAGAACCTCAGCAAGGCAATCACGCCGGCGTCGTCACCGATCGGGGCCGGCCTCGAATCAGCGGTCGTCACCACGCAACCCTCGGCCACCTCGAACACCGAGGTCACCAACATCACGGTTCCCGGGGGCATGTTGACCGTCTCGGGGCTCACGTCGAGCTCGCACACGTCGCTCGACAACGGCAACACGCGGACCTCGACCGCGTCGTCGAGCATCGGCTCGATCTCGCTGGCGCACGGCGCGGTCCAGCTCGGCAACCTCACCTGGACGGCGACGCAGCAGACGGGGGCGGCCACCACCGCGAGCGGCACCTTCAGCATCGGCTCGCTGACCGTCGCCGGCGTCAAGTTCGACAGCTCGCAGCTCACCTCCTCCTCGACCTTCAACCCCCAGACCGTGCTGACCGTCATCAACACGGCGCTGTCGCCCGTGGGCCTGAACGTCCACTGGCCCAACATGTCGACGTTGCAGGACGGCACCGTGCAGATCTCGCCGCTCACCGTCGGCATTGACAACAACACGCTGGGGCAGGAGGTCATCGGCACGAACCTGGGCCAGATCCAGACGGTGCGCTCCGCCATCGTGAACGGGTTGCTCGGCATCAACTGCAACTTCGCCACGCCCATCCTCGTCGGTGACATCGGCGTCGGCGTGCTGGCGGGCGGCGGCAACCTCAACGTGAGCCTGGGCGGCGCGTCGGCGTCGACGAACGACCTGGCGGAGCAGTCGCCCTTCGGCAGCGGGTCGCTGCCGAGCGGGCCGGCGGCCCCGGTCAGCGCGACGAGCGGGAACTCGGGGAGCGTGGGCAGTGGCCTCGGGGCGGTGACCGGTTCGAGCGGGGTGGGTGGCCTGAGCACGCCGGGCTCGGCCGGCACGCCGGCGTCGCCGGGGTCGGGGTCGGGCACGAAGGAGTCGCTCGGGCCGATCTCGAAGACGACCGCCTGCGTGAGCTTGGGGCCGTCGGGCGGCGGCTGCAGTGGCACGAACGCGGCGGTACCGATCGGGCTGGCCTCGCTCGGCCTCGTGGTGGCGCTGTTCGTCTGGGACTACCTGCGGCAGCGACGCCGCGACCGATTGATGGGAGCAGTGGAGGGAATGACGTGAGCGAAGACGGCAACGTCCCCGCCGGCGCCGCCACCGGCGTCGGCAGCAGCGGCAGCAAGCTGCGCCTCTCGGCGGTGAAGAACAACGGCCGCCTCCTCAAGGGGTACGGACCGCTGGCAGCCCTCCTGGTGGCCTTCGTCCTGATGGCCATGTTGGTACCGACGAAGGCGCCCCAACAGGACGTCGTGCACGAGACCCAACGGGTCACGGGCGGGACGGGCTCGGGCGCTGGGACGGCCGGCACGGCGGGGACCGCCGGGTCCACCACCGGCGGGAGCGCCGGCACAGGCGGCGCCGCAGGCGCGGCGGGCGGCGCCAAGGCCAGCGGGGCCGCGGCCACTGCGTCGGCGGCCGGGCACACGGCCGGGTGCGGGGCGCAACAGGTGGCCGGTGACCCGTACTCGCCGCCGTGCATCTCGTTCTCGGGGAGCAATGGGGGCGCCACGTCGCCCGGCGTCAGCCCCACCCAGATCAACGTCACCTACCGGATCACCTCGGACTCCGAGAGCTTCCAGCAGACGCTGGCGTCGCTCGGTGGGGCCAACATCGTGGACACGACGGCGGACATCGAGCGGACGATCAACGCGCTGGCGACGTACTTCAACACCCACTTCCAGTTCTACGGACGCAAGCTGAACATCGAGTTCTTCAACGGCCAGGGTTCCATCACCAACGAGCTGTTGGGCAGCGGCCAGCAGCAGGCGGATGCCGACGCCGTGACGGCCGCCCAGCAGATGCACGCGTTCGCCGAGTTGAACGGGGCGTCGGAGCCCTACGGCGTCGCGCTGTCGCAGCAGCACGTCGTGAACTTCGGGGTGCCCTACCTGTCGGCCGACTTCATGGGCCAGTACGCCCCGTACATGTGGAGCCTCGACACCGAGTCCAACGACGTCGTGTCGGCGACTTCGGAGCTGTATCTCAAGTCGATGGCCGGCGGGAACGCGGACTACGCCGGCGGCAGCCTGCAGGGCAAGCCGCGCAAGGTCGCGATCATCGCCCCGAGCAACCCCTGGTACCAGACGGCGGCGCAGAGCGCGGTCCAGGCGGCGCAACAGGCCGGGCACCCGATCGCCGACAACATCCAGTACCAGCTGAACCTCTCGACGCTCTCGAGCCAGGCGGCGACGGTCATCAGCCAGCTCCAGAACGACGGCATCACGACGGTGTTCTGCGGCTGCGACCCCGTCTTCCCCGTGTACCTGACCTCCCGGGCGGCCGAGCAGGGCTACACGCCCGAGTGGGTGGTGGCCGGCGTCGCCCTGACCGACCAGGACATCGTGGGACAGCTCTTCCAGCAGAGCGAGTGGTCGCACGCCTTCGGCGTCAGCTACGACGGCCAGACGCTGCCCAAGCAGCAGACGTTCGGCTACGCGGCGTACAAGCAGGTGAGCCCGAGCACCGAGCCGGCGAACGCGGTCGACATCATCTACGCGCAGATGTACGAGATGGCCATCGGGCTCATGATGGCCGGCCCGAACCTCACGCCACAGAGCTTCGAGAGCGGGATGCGCGCCTATCCGGGGAGCCAGGCGGGCGCGGCGAACGCGCTCTACGGCACGTGGGGCTTCCCGGCCGGGCACTTCACCCCCCAGGAGGACTGGACCTTCATCTACTGGAACCCCAACCTCACGTCGCCCTACAACGACAAGGCGGGGGCCTACGTGTTCTCCAAGAACCGGACCAAGATCGGCTCCTACGCGGGCGGCGCGCTGCCGCTGCCCCAAGGGTTCCCCTACTAGCGCATGACTGCTGACCGCTGATGCGCCTCGAGATCCCCGCGCGGGTCGAAGACGTCTGGGCCAAGGTCTCCAACCTGTGGGCCCGCATGCCGGCGCGCCTGCGCGGCGTGGTCGTCACGGTCGCGGCGGCGCTGATCATGCTGTTCGTGGTCCCGGCTATCTGGCCGCATGCCGCGCCGCGGGGGCAGATCCTCGTCGGCGCGGAGTTCGGCGCGGTGAACGGGCTGCTGGCCTTGGGGCTCGTGCTGACGTACCGGGCGTCGCGCGTCATCAACTTCTCCTACGGCGCCATGGGCGCGTTGGCGGCCACGATCGGCGTCGAGCTGTACCTGGCGCACCACGTGCCGTGGGGGGTCTGCATCGCCATCGCCCTGGTGGGCGGGGCGGTGCTGGGGCTGTTCGTCGACGCCATCATCCGCTGGCGGTTCTTCACCGCGCCGCGCCTGATCGTGATGGTGGTGACGATCGGCCTGGCGCAGCTCTTCGG
>DASXBZ010000118.1:0-11870 GCA_036491435.1 Acidimicrobiales bacterium | reverse complement strand
CGTTCCCATTCCGAACACGGCAGTTAAGCCCGCCCGCGCCGATGGTACTTGGGGGGAGGCCCCCTGGGAGAGTAGGTCGCCGCCGGGATTTCTCATTGACGAGGTCCCCTCTGAGCTCCGGCTCGAGGGGACTTTGTCGTTTTCGGACCGTCGACCGAACGAGCGAAGCCGACGTCCACCGAACCAGGCGACACCTACAATCGTCCAAATGCCCGCGCAGTCGCCACGGCCAAACCGTCGCGCCTCCTCGGCGCGCCCGAGCCGCCCCAGCACCGGCGGGCGAAGCGGCACAGGCCAAGGCGGTCGCCCAGCGCGCGGCGGCACTGCGAGTCGCTCGGGGCGAACCGGTCGTCCGAGCACGAGCGGCGCGGGCGGACGTGCTGGCGGCGGCCCCAAGCGAGCGAGCGCATCGAGGTCGAGCAGTTCCGGCGGCCGGCCCGGCGCACCCTCGAGGGGATCGAGCGGGTCCGGCTCGGGTGGTTACAAGGGACGTTCCGCCGGCGCTCGGAGCGCTTCCACGTCGAGCCGATCATCTAGCGCCTCCTCTCGAACCGGCCGTCCATCGGGGCCCCGCACCCGGAGCCGGACCGGCGACCAGTCTCGATCCCAGGCGCAGCCCCGACGCGACGAACGACCCGACCGCGGTCCCCGACGCCCACCGACACGGGGCACAGGCTCAGGCGGCACCACATCCAGGCAACCTCGCCCATACGGCCGCGACACCTTCGAAGAAGAAAACCCACTCCCGACCAAAGCCAGGCAGTGGGGCAACGTGGCCCGGCGCGGCGCGCGCGACGTCACCCGCACGCGTGACGATACCGACGAAGGTCGCCCCCAATACAAAGAGCCGACCCGCAGCGCACCGACCAACCGCCGGCAGGTCGCCTGGACTCGTGACGACGGCCGCGACGAATGGGCAGACGCCCCGCCCAAACAGCGACGCCCCCGCACCACCGCAGCGGCGCCCACATCGACTCCGAAACCAACTCGGCCCCGAACGCCACGGCCGAGCGCAGCTCCGGCCGGCCGCTCGGCCACCCGCGCCCTCGCGGCACTGAGCAACCGCACGACACTTCCGCCCGAGGTCGCCGCCGAGATCCGCAACGCCGCCGACATCGCCACCGCCGCCCACAGGGAACGACTCGTCGAGAAGGCAGAGGCCGCGTTCAGCTCTTACGAACGGGGACGCTTCCAAGATGCGCTCCGCCAGATCAAACCGGTCGTCGCCGAAACCCCGAGCGTCGCCGCCGTGCAGGAGCTCACCGGCCTTGCCGCCTACCGCAGCGGCCGATGGCGCGAAGCCGCACGACACCTCCAGACCTTCGGCGAGATGACCGACGCCACGAACCACCTGCCCGAGCTGATGGATTGCCAGCGCGCGTTGCGCAAGCCGAAGAAGGTGGCCGAGCTGTGGACCGAATTGCGGCAGAGCTCGCCGGACCCCGACGTCCTCGCCGAGGGCCGCATCGTGGCGGCGTCCTCACTCGCGGAAACCGGCGACCTCAACGGAGCCATCTCCATGTTGGCGACGGCGGGTGCGACCAAGAACCTGCGTAATCCGGCGGAGCGGCACCTGCGGCAGTGGTACGTCCTGGCTGATTTCTACGAGCGTGCGGGCGACATCCCGCGGGCGCGCGAGTACTTCGAGCGGATCCGGCACAGCGACCCCGAGGCGTACGACGTCACCGAGCGGCTGCGCAGCCTCGGCCCCGAACGCCGTGCCCCAGGCGGAAGTCGCAAGCGCCCGCCGAAGAAGCCCGCTCGCTGACCCGCCCGCGCCACGCGCCCGCGACCCCGCCCGCCCCGACCGCCCCGAACCCCCCCAACCACATAGCTAGCCCGCCGGCGTGTTCCCGGTGCTTGCCGCCGCCGCCGGAGCGGCGGTCGTCGTCGTCGCCGGAGGCGCCGGCGCAGGTGTCGTCGGGGCCGGAGGAGCCGGAGCCGGAGCCGGCGGCGCCGTCGTGGTCGTCGTCGGGGGAGTGGACCCGAAGTTGGGCCCGACGACGGTGACCAGCGTCCCGATCGGGGTCAACGGCCACACCAACGCCGCGTCGGCGTAGCTCATCTCGACGCAGCCGTTGCTCTGCGGCGAGCCGTAGGAGGAGCGGACGAACCCGTGGAGGGCATCGCCCCCGTTGAAATAACTCGCATACGGGACGTTGGGATCGTCGTACGTCGACCCGTCCACGTTCGTCCCCTTCATCTCCGAGTAGCGCACATGCTCGAACACCGCATACGAGCCGTCAGTCGTGTCCGCACCCGGGATTCCGGTGTTGACCGGGATCCCGACGTATTGCGCGGCGCCGTTGTTCCACAGCGTGAGGCTCTGGGGTACGGCCTTGTTGACCAACACGTAGATGTAGGGCGTCGAGTCGGACTTGCCGTTGATCGTGTCGTTGATGAGCGCGGTCCACACGGCCGGTCCCGCGATGCCGTCGACGGTCAGGTTGTTCTGGCTCTGGAACGCTTCGACGGCGGCCCGGGTGATCTCGTTCTCTGTGCCCTGGGTCCACATCGTGGTCAACTCCGTAGGCAGGTTGGGCCAGCGCCAGGCGAAGGCCCCGGCCTGGTCCGTCGCCAGGTTCGCCCTGGTCGGCGCCGTGCCGCTCGATGCAAAGCTCAGCGGGAGGAAGTTGAGCCCCGCCAGCAGCTGCTGGAGGCGGAGCTCGTCACCGGCGACGACGCTGAAGGAGACAGTGGTCGACCTCGACAGCCGGGCGCCGTTCTGACTCCGCAGCCCGGACGGGCCGCCCGGGATCGTGACGACGACATGGGACGAGGGGACGAGCGGCGAGCTGAGCTGGAACGTCAGGGTGTTCTTGCTGCTGCGGACCCACTTACCCCCGAAAGCGGGGGACAGCTGTGGCGTGACCTTGCCCAGGGCGACCGGCTGGGAGAACGTCACCGAGATCGGCATGTTCGATGCCACGTTCTGTGCGCCTTCCGCCGGCGAGGACGACGTCACGAAGAGAGTCCCGCCCGACCCGCCCGACCCTCGGTGATCCGAGACGCTCGCAGTCCCGGGATGCGAATGCGAGGGAGACGGTGGCGGTGACGACGAGCCGCCGCTGAACACGACGATTGCCGCCACGATGAGGACCACCACGCCGCCCCCGAGCAAGATCGGGCGCATAGGAAGGGAGCGCAGCGGCTGCCTTCCCCGGGTTCTGTGCACTCCACTCACGAGCGTCCTCCGCTTGACGCGAATCTGGTTGCCTCATAACCCCTACCCACCCTGCAGCGTATGGGCGAGATATTCCCAATATGCGTCGGGGGATGCGTCCAACATGCACGGCACATCCATCAGGGAAAAGGCCGCGGCAACCCCGCCCACCAGCCCAAAGACCGATCGGGTCGCGGGGGTAGGCTGACAGACCATGACGACCGACCTGCACTCCCTGCTGGGCGACGACGCGGACGCGCTCCTCAGCTATACCGCCAAGGCCATCCCACGAGAGAACCTGACGCTCCCCGGCCCGGATTACCTGGACACCGTCTTCACGAACTCCGACCGCTCGCCGAACGTCTTGCGCAACCTCGGGAGCGTCTTCAACCACGGCCGCCTCGCCGGCACTGGATACATCTCCATCCTCCCCGTCGACCAAGGCATCGAGCACTCCGCCGCCGCCAGCTTCTCCAAGAACCCCGCCTACTTCGACCCGCTGAACATCATCGAGCTCGCCCTTGCCGGCGAATGCAACGCCGTCGCCACCACCCTCGGCACACTTGGCCTGGCCAGCCGCAAGTACGTGCACCGGATCCCCTTCATATGCAAGCTGAACCACAACGCCTTCATGCACGTGCCCAACACCTACGACCAGATCATGTTCGGCTCCGTACGCCAGGCCTTCGACCTCGGCGCGGTCGCCGTCGGGGCCACGATCTACTTCGGCTCCGACGACATGGACCGCGAGCTCCAGCAGGTGAGCGACGCCTTCGCCGAGGCGCACGAGCTCGGCATGTTCACCGTGCTCTGGTGCTACCTGCGGAACCCGGCCTTCACCAAGGACGGCGTCAACTACGAGACCTCGGCCGACCTCACCGGCCAGGCCAACCACCTGGGCGTCACCATCGAGGCGGACATCATCAAGCAGAAGGCGCCGACGAACAACGGCGGCTACACGGCGATCGGCTTCGGCCGCACCGACCCACTGGTCTACGACGAGCTCACCACGGACAACCCGATCGACCTCACCCGCTGGCAGGTCGTGAACTGCTACGCAGGCCGCATCGGCCTCATCAACTCCGGCGGCGAGTCATCGGGCGACAGCGACCTGGCCCAGGCAATCCGCACTGCGGTCATCAACAAGCGCGCCGGCGGCATGGGCCTCATCGTGGGCCGCAAGTCGTTCTCCCGTCCGATGGCGGAAGGCGCCGCCCTCATCCATGCCATCCAGGACGTGTACCTCGACGCCGAGGTGACCATCGCCTGAGCCCTGGCGGGCGCCGCCTCGCCGGTCCCGCCGGGCCGGTTCCGGAGGCCGGACCAGGGTGTCCGGAGGACTCCTGGAGGGCGGGATTAGGATTCACACGAACGAAATATTGGACGGAGAGCGCCGCGCGCCGTGCCCGCGGGCCCCGATGTGGCAGTGAGCCAGGGCTCTCCGCGACCTGAGACAACCGAGACGAGGCAGCCCGTGGCATCGGGAACGCAACACGCAACCGAGCAGCTCGACCAAGTCATCGTGCGCTTTGCCGGAGACTCCGGCGACGGCATGCAGCTGACCGGCGACCGCTTCACGACGAGCAGTGCGCTGCTCGGCAACGACCTGTCCACCTTCCCCGACTTCCCGGCGGAGATCCGGGCGCCCGCCGGGACCGTCAACGGGGTGTCGGCGTTCCAGGTCCATATCTCGGACCACGACATCCTCACTCCGGGCGACTCGCCGAACGTGCTCGTGGCCATGAACCCCGCTGCCCTCAAGGCGAACATCGACATGATGGCCAAGGGCACCGTCCTGATCGTCAACAGCGACTCCTTCGAGGAGCGCGACCTGTCGAAGGCCGGCTACGCGTCGAACCCCCTGACCGACGGCTCCCTCGCCGCTTACACGGTCTACGAGGTCCCGATGACCTCCATCACCCAGGAGGTCTGCAAGGAGGCGGGCGTCAAGCCCCGTGACGCCGAGCGCTCCAAGAACTTCTTCGCGCTGGGCCTGATCAGCTGGCTCTACACGCGGCCGATCGATCCCACGATCGAGTGGATCGCGGAGCGCTTCGGTGGCAAGCCCCAGGTGGTCGACGCCAACACGCGGGCCTTCCGGGCCGGGTACGACTTCGGCGAGACGGCCGAGCTCTTCGAGTCCAACTACGAGGTGAAGCCGGCCACGTTCGAGAAGGGCGAGTACATCCAGGTCACGGGGAACCAGGCGTTGGCCTGGGGCCTCATCGCGGCCTCCCGTCTGGCCGGCGTGCCTTTGTTCCTCGGGAGCTACCCGATCACCCCGGCGTCGGACATCCTCCACGAGCTGAGCCGGCGCAAGGAGTTCGGCGTCCGCACCTTCCAGGCCGAGGACGAGATCGCCGGTGTCGGCGCCGCGCTCGGTGCCTCCTTCGGGGGCGCGCTCGGGGTCACCACCACGAGCGGTCCCGGTCTCGACCTCAAGTCCGAGACGATCGGCCTCGCCATCAGCCTCGAGCTCCCCCTGATCGTCGTTGACGTCCAGCGCGGCGGGCCGGCCACGGGATTGCCGACGAAGACCGAGCAGGCCGACCTGCTGCACGCGCTCTACGGGCGGCACGGCGAAGCACCGCTGCCGATCCTGGCGCCCAAGACGCCGAGCGACTGCTTCGCCATCGCGATCGAGGCGACCCGACTCGCCGTCAAGTACCGCACGCCGGTGATCGTGCTCTCGGACGGCTATCTGGCCAACGGCGCCGAGCCGTGGCGCCTGCCCGACCTCGAGGCGCTCGAGCCGATCGACCCCGCCTTCGCCTCGGAGCCGAACCACACCGGCGACGACGGCAACCCCGACTTCTGGCCCTACATCCGCGACGCCGAGACGCTGGCGCGCCCGTGGGCACCGCCGGGCCTGCCCGGCCTCGAGCACCGTATCGGCGGCCTCGAGAAGGCCGACGGCAGCGGCAACGTCTCCTACGAAGGCGTGAACCACGAGCGGATGGTCCACCTGCGTGAGGACAAGATCAACGGCATCACCCGCGACATCCCGCCGATCGAGGTGAACGACGAGTCAGGCGACGCCCAGTTGCTCCTGGTCAGTTGGGGTTCCACCTACGCCGCCGTCTTGGCCGGCGTGAAGCGGGTGCGGGCGCGGGGGATGAAGGCGGCCCACGTCCACCTGCGCCACCTCAACCCGCTGCCGGCCGACCTGGGCGAGGTGCTCGGGCGCTACACGCAGATCCTCGTGCCCGAGGTCAACCTCGGCCAGCTGAGCAAGGTGCTCCGGGCGGAGTACCTGGTCGACGCGCAGACCATGTCCAAGATCCAGGGCGTGCCGTTCCGCGTCGGAGAGATCGAGGCGGCGATCACCGCGCTGCTCGGAGGGAAGTCATGAGCGAGTCCAACGGTTCGAACGGCTCGGGCAACGGCAAGGGCGCCGTGGCCACCGCGGTGCCGGTGACCACCCGCAAGGACTGGTCCAGCGACCAGGAGGTCCGCTGGTGCCCCGGCTGCGGCGACTACTCGATCCTGGCCGCCGTCCAGATGCTCATGCCCGACCTCGGCGTGCGCCGCGAGAACACGGTGTTCCTGTCGGGCATCGGGTGCGCGGCGCGGTTCCCGTACTACATGAACACCTACGGCATGCACTCGATCCACGGGCGCGCGCCGGCCATCGCGACCGGGCTGGCGTCGACCCGCCCGGACCTCGACGTCTGGGTGATCTCGGGCGACGGCGACGCGTTGTCGATCGGCGGCAACCACCTGATCCACGCGCTGCGCCGCAACGTGCGGTTGAACATCATCATGTTCAACAACCAGATCTACGGGCTGACCAAGGGCCAGTACTCGCCGACGTCCGAGGTGGCCAAGGTCACCAAGTCGACCCCGTTCGGCTCGCTGGACACGCCGTTCAACCCGGTCTCGCTGGCGCTCGGGGCCGAGGCGACGTTCGTCGCCCGCACCCACGACATGGATCGCGCCCACATGCAGGAGACCTTCCGGCGCGCCCACGAGCACGGCGGCGCGGCGTTCGTCGAGGTGCTGCAGAACTGCAACGTCTTCAACGACGGCGCCTTCGAGAAGATCACCGCCAAGGATGCCCGGTCGACGATGCTGATCCCGCTGCGGCACGGTGAGCCGATCGTGTTCGGGCCGGAGGGGGAGGAGCGCGGCGTCGTCCAGCGCGCGGACGGCAAGCTCGAGATCCAGTCCGTGGCGGACGTGGGCCTGGACGCCGTGCTGGTGCACGACGAGAAGCGGCCGGATCCCGGCTTCGCGTTCCGTTTGTCGCGACTGGCCAACGGCCCCTACGAGCCGACGCCGATCGGCGTGTTCCGCGCCGTGGAGCGTCCCGAGTACGGCGCCCAGATGGCCGAACAGGTCACGGCCGCCCAGGAGAAGCGCGGGCTCGGGGACCTCGGTGCACTGCTGCGCTCGGCCGGGGGTTGGACGGTCGAGTAGGCCCTCGCCGGACGGTGGGGGAGAGTCGGCCTCAGGCTCCCCGCGAAGGGTCACGGCCCGAATATGCGAGGAGCCTGTCCTGCGCCGGCGCGTCCGCCGCGACCGTGATCTCGGATTTGAGCACGCCCTTGCGCCCCTCTTCGGTGAAGGCGCCGTCAATCAACGTATAGGCCGCTTCGGGTAACCCTTGGGGCATGGTCGCGTCTTGTCCCGTCGAGACCGCCAAATCCCACCCGTGCAGCAGCTGGTCGCCGAAGATGTTGCCGAGGTTCGTGCCCGTCCTCTCGATGACACCCGGCTCTCCGAAGACACGGAGCGCCTCCGCCCGCGCCTGCTCGAAGTCCGCATAGGGGTCGTCGCTGAGCACGTCCGGCGGATCTTCTTCCAACGAGAGGGTGAACGCCTCCCCGCGGGCATGCCCCACGAAGGCGCTCTGGATGAGCAACATGTGGTTCATCAGGGTCCGCACGTCCCAGGACTCGCACGTCGTCGGCGCATCGAGCTGCGACGCGGCGCCGCGGACTTTCGTCAAGGCCCAGGCGCTCGAGCGTGTGTACAGATCCAGCAGGTCAAGGTCCATGGGATCCTTCGAGCCGCTCGACATGCTGGAGCTCGATCCACAGCGGGATCAGGAACCAGACGTAGGCGTTCGTGAGCGTGTACCTCTTTTCGCGGTAGCGCGTGGTCATGGCTCCGACGTCGGTGACTCGCACGCGAGGGTCCTTCTCCTGGTACGCCTTGACCCGTTCCAGCAGCTCGAGCAGCTCCTCCTTCGAGGAGACCTCGATGCCGAAATGGTCCATGTTGGGCGTGACCATGAACTCGTCCGTCGCCGGCAGGAGATAGAGGAACTGGCCCAGCGAGCCGGTGTAGAGGATGAGGGGGTTGCCCTTCTCCGTGCTGTTGTCGCCCTCGACCCAACCGAAGACCTCGGAGAAGAAGCGAAGCAAATCGGCGCGTCCGGCTTCGTCCATGATCTCGCCGTCCACGCTGATCGCCAGGTGGTTGATCCGAGGGGAGAACGCAGCGGTCGTCATGGTGCGACCAGGTTCGGTTGCACCATGACTTTGCTCGGTATCTCTCCCCGGGCGAGGCGTTCCATCGAGACCATCACGTCACTGAGCGGAATGTTGTCGGGCTCGATCAACGCGTCGAGGGGCAGGCGGCCGTTGTCGAGAAGGTCGACGGCCGGTCCGAACCCCTCGTCGTTGTAGTTGTACGCCCCGATGATCTCGAGCTCGAAGATGATCATGCGGTTCTGGTTGATTCTCGGAGGTTCGAACCCGGTCCCGACGACTACGAGCGTGCCGGCGTAGTCGAGCTGCCCGAACGCGGCCTCGAGGGCGCTGGCGTGACCGGAACACTCGAACACGACTGCATAGGGCTCGGCAACCGGAAGGGCCATGGGCGGCGCTTCGAGCAGGTCGGGCGTGACGACCCGGCCGGCTCCCACTGCAAGAGCCTGTTGGCGGCGCGCCGTCGAGGGCTCGCTGACCGTGATGTCGGAGATGCCCCGGGCACGCAGCACTGCGACCAGCAGCAGGCCGACGGGGCCTGCGCCGGTGACAAGTACCCGGTCATCCGCGTGGACGTCGGCCAGTTGCACCGCGTGCAGCGTGATGGCCATGGGCTCGGCCAGTGCGGCCACCCGGGTCGGGAGCGAATCAGGGATCCGGATCAGGCTGTCGGCCGCGACGGTCTTGTACTGACAGAACGCGCCCCGGTACCCGGCGAAGTCGGGCGTCGGACGGTTCAGGCACACGGAGGGACGTCCGCGCCGACACGGACGGCACCGGCCGCACCCGGGGGACGAGGTCCCGACTACCCGGTCTCCAGGGACCCAGCCGGAGTCATCGGGCGCGGCCGCCACGATGCCCGACCACTCGTGTCCGAGGATGGCTCCCGGTTTGGCGTAGCGGTCGAACACCATGTGCAGATCGGACCCACAGATGCCGCATTCGGCCACCTCGACGAGCACCTCGCTTGGACCCGGCGCAGGAGAGGGGACCTCCTGGACGGCGATCTTGCCGTCGCCCACGTACACCGCCGCCGACATCAAGGCCGATGACACGACAGCAACCATAGGGAGTTCATGGGCCGTGCGCATTGGATGGCGAGCGCGGTGGCACGGCCCACGCGAGAGAATGTCGCGAAAGTCGTCGCCCTGAGCGGCTCGAGCGCGTCGACCGGAGGGGACCGTGCACCTGGAATTCACCGCAGAGCAAGGGAGTCTGCAGACCGAGCTCCGGGCATACTTCGCTGCGTTGGTCGAGGAGGTCGAGGCTTCGGACTCGGAGGAGGCGGCCTATACCCATTACATCCGCCGCATGGGCGAGGACGGCTGGCTCGGGCTCGGGTGGCCGGTCGAATACGGCGGCCAGGCGCGGGGACCCATCGATCAGATGATCTTCGTCGAGGAGTCGCACTGGGCGGGCGTCCCCCTGCCGCTGTTGACCCTGAACAGCGTCGGTCCGACCCTGATGGCTCTCGGCAGTGCCGAGCAGAAGCGACGGATCCTCCCGGGCATCGTCCGGGGCGAGGTGCACTTCTCCATCGGCTACACGGAGCCGTCGGCTGGAACGGACCTGGCGTCGTTGCAAACGCGGGCTGTACGGGACGGGGACGAGTACGTCATCAACGGCCAGAAGATCTTCACGAGCGCCATCCAGTACGCGAACTATGTCTGGCTCGCGGCTCGGACCGACCCGGATGCGCCCAAACACAAAGGGCTGTCGGTCTTCATCGTGCCGGTGGACAGCCCTGGATTCCAGTGGGTGCCGTTGGCGACTATCGCGGGAGAGTTCACGAGCTCGACGTTCTACGAGGATGTCAGGGTCCCGGCGGAGAACCTGGTGGGAGCCGAGAACGAGGGATGGAAGCTCATCACCAATCAGCTCAACCACGAACGGGTGGCGATCTGTCCGAGCTCGGGACTGCTCCGCAGCCTCTCCGAGGTCCGCCGTTGGGCTTCGCAACACGAGCTCGGTGACGGACGTGCGGTGATCGATCACGAATGGGTCCAGATCAGCCTGGCCAAGGTGCACGCCAAGATCGAAGTACTCAAACTCTTCAACTGGAAGGTGGCGTGGGCTTCCGGCAAGGGATTGAACCCCGCTGATGCGTCTGCCACAAAGGTGTACGGGACCGAGCTCTCGCTCGAGGTCTACCGAATGCTGCTCGAAGTCGTGGGGCAGGCGGGTTACCTGCCAGAAGGCTCTCCTGGTGCCGTCCTCCGAGGCCGCTTGGAACAGCAAGCACGGAGCCAAACCATTTTCACCTTCGGGGGCGGGACAAACGAGATCCAGCGCGACATCATCGCGATGATCGGACTAGGTATGCCTCGGGCTCCTCGCTGACCGACGTGAGCCGGGCTTGGCGCTCAGAAGCCGGCGCCGCCGCTCCCACCGGAACCACCGGAGTGGCTCGAGGTCGTAGGCGTGTTGTTCGGCTGTCCGCCACTCGTGCTGCCGCCGCTCGAACCGCATGCCGCAACGGCAATACCGAATCCAGCAACGATCACGATCGGTGCGATCCGTCGTGTGACCTTCCGCCGAACACTTGACGTTCGTTTCATCTTCCCTCTTTTCAACCACGCGGGTCGCGCGTAAGTTCAGACAGGGATACGGTCGCAGGACAGCGGGGGATTGCGGCGTTCAGCCAGGTCACAACCGTTGCCATCCGTGGCGCGTCAACGAACGCCGGGTCTGTGTTCACAGCACTACCTATGGGGTATTGGCATCAAACTCCGATTGTCTCGGGGACATGACGGCATCAGACCGAGTCTCACCCCGTGGGACGAACGAAGGAGGACGACACGATGTCGCCGATTCGGAGCTTCGATCACGTCGGCATCACGGTCGCCGATCTGGACGCGGTGAGCGACTTCTTCGTCGGGCTGGGCTTCGAGATGGAGGGGCGGATGATGCTGGAAGGCGAGTTCTTGGACACCGTTATCGGCCTGCCTGACTCCCGTACCGAGCTCGTCATGCTGCGGCCGCCGGAAGGAGGAACCGGTCTGGAGCTGGCCAGCTTCGTCCGGCCCGACCACGAACCGGGAACGCCTGACGCCATGGCCAACGAACTGGGACTGCGCAGTGTGGCGTTCGAAGTGGATGACCTTGAGGGATATCTCGAACGGCTCGCCGCAGACGGCTACCACCCGGTGGGCGGCGTTGGTCAGTACGAAGGCGCGTGGAAAATGGCGTCTGTGCGCGGACCTGAGGGAATCATCGTCTCCCTGGCCCAGCGAATGGACTGAACCGGCGTCGGCCCTACTGCTGAATCAGAT
>DASXBZ010000117.1:0-8688 GCA_036491435.1 Acidimicrobiales bacterium | reverse complement strand
GCACAGCCATGGTAAGGCTGGTGTCGTCGGTTCGATTCCGACAGGGGGCTCGCCCATGGCGGCGTAGCTCAGTTGGTCAGAGCACACGGCTCATAATCGTGTTGTCGCGGGTTCGAGTCCCGCCGCCGCTACCAGGTCCGGAGCGGATGCCCCGGGCAGCGATCAGGAAGGAAACCCCATGCCCAAGAACGAGAAGAGGGTCCAGGTCACCCTGGCCTGCGAGGTCTGCAAGCGGCGTAACTACATCACGACCAAGAACAAGCTCAACGACCGTGAGCGGATCGAGATGAAGAAGTACTGCCGCTGGGACCGTCAGCACACGCTGCACAAGGAGACCCGCTGAGCCGATCCGACCCTGCCGGTGCTACTCTGGCAGGCCGTTCCCCAGGTCAGGGGGAAGAACCACCTGCCCGACGGCAACCGAAGGCAACCCCACCGAGGGCAGTAGCTCAACTGGTAGAGCACCGGTCTCCAAAACCGGCGGTTGGGGGTTCGAGTCCCTCCTGCCCTGCCCCGGAAGTGAACACCCGACGAAGTACGTGAGGCGAACCCAGTGAACCGCGAGACCAAGCGCATGATGCAGCGCCAAGGGCAGATGGAGGCCGATGGCTCTCCGTCCACTCGGCGCGCGCCCGCGCAGGCAACCCGGACGCCGCGCCAGCAGAAGGGTGGCGCACCCGCCCGCCGCCGCTCCACCCCCGCGCAGTTCGTGCGCGAGGTGCGCGACGAGATGCGTCAGGTCGCCTGGCCCTCACGCGCCGAGCTGATCAACTACACGTCGGTGGTCTTCACCACCCTGGTGATCATGATCAGCCTGATCTTCGTCCTGAACCTCGCGTTCGGGAAGCTCGTCACCCTTCTCTTCACGAAGTAGCTCGCACCATGACCGACATGTCGCACACACAAGCAGAAGAAGCCCTCGCGAGCGGTGACGAGGAAGACGCCGCTGAGGCCGTCGAGGCCGAGCGCGAAGAGTCCGAACAGGCGCCCGAGGAGGCTGCGATGAGCACGACGTCGACCGACGACGTCCTGGAAGAGGTCGCCGCCGAGCAAGCGGACGAGCCGGTCGCAGAAGCGGCGGCCGAGGAGATCGCCGAGGAAGTGGCGTTGAACACGGTCGAGGAAGTCGAAGAGATCGAGGTGGAGAGCGAGCTCGAGGCGCCGGCGGCGAGCGCCGAGCCCGATCTCGTGCTCGATGCCACCGGGAACGGCTCGGCCGCGGTGGACGAGGACGTCGAGCTCGGTGGCTGGGGCCACGACGAGGACGAAGAAGAGCAGATCGTCGAGGTCGAGAGCCCCTACGACCGTCCGGGCCGCTGGTACGTGGTGCACACCTACTCGGGCTACGAGAACAAGGTGCGCTCGAACATGGGCAACGTCGTCGCCTCGCGCGGCCTCGAGGACCGCGTGTTCGAGGTCGTCATCCCCATGGAGGACGTCGACGAGTTCAAGGGCGGCAAGAAGGTGACCGTCCAGAAGAAGGTGTTCCCGGGCTACCTGCTCGTGCGCTGCGACCTCGACGACGACACCTGGGGCGCCATCCGCAACACGCCGGGCGTGACCGGCTTCGTGGGGCCGGGCACCAAGCCCACCCCGCTGTCGCGTCGCGAGGTCGAGAACATCCTCCAGGTGAAGGTGGAGGGCGTGCCGGGCTCGGCGCCCAAGCGGTCGCGGGCCCGCCTCGAGTACGAGGTCAACGAGACGGTGCGGGTCAAGGAAGGCCCCTTCGCCGACTTCTCGGGCCAGATCTCCGAGATCAACGAGGACCAGCTCAAGCTCAAGGTGCTGGTCAACATCTTCGGCCGGGAGACCCCGGTCGAGCTCGAGTTCAGTCAGGTCGCCAAGCTCTAGGCGCGGCACCCGCACCGGACCGAGACAGAACACAGAGAACGAAGAAGAAGGAGTTACAGACGATGCCACCGAAGAAGAAGGTGCTCGCCGTGGTCAAGATCCAGCTCGAAGCAGGCTC
The DNA here is from genome assembly GCA_036491435.1 of Acidimicrobiales bacterium. GTDB lineage: Bacteria > Actinomycetota > Acidimicrobiia > Acidimicrobiales > RAAP-2 > Bog-473. Next base: position 6,719 of record DASXBZ010000117.1, on the reverse strand, counting down.
GGCCACGCCTGCCCCCCCAGTGGGCACGGCGCTCGGCCCACACGGCGTGCAGACCATGGAGTTCTGCAAGCAGTACAACCAGCAGACCGAGAACATGCGCGGCCAGGTCATCCCCGTCGAGATCACCATCTACGAGGACCGCAGTTTCAGCTTCATCCTCAAGACCTCGCCGACGCCGGTGCTGCTGCGCCAGGCGGCCGGCCTCGACAAGGGCGCGCAGACGACCGGGCGTGAGTCGGTGGGCTCGATCACCGACGCCCAGCTCGCCGAGATCGCCACGGCCAAGTTGAAGGACCTGAACACCGACGACCTCGAGGCGGCCAAGAAGCAGGTCGCGGGCACGGCGCGCTCGATGGGGATCACCGTCGCCAGCTAGGCGGCCTGAGGAGAACGACATGACCCAGCACAGCAAGAAGTACAAGGACAGCCTGACCAAGGTCGACCGTGAGCAGCTCTACGGCCTCGGCGAGGCGGTGGACGTCCTCAAGGAGCTGGCGAGCGCGAAGTTCGACGAGACCGTCGAGCTCGCGGTACGTCTCGGAGTGGACCCGCGCAAGGCCGACCAGATCGTGCGCGGCACGCTGTCGCTGCCCGAGGGCACCGGCCGCACGAACCGCGTGGCCGTGTTCGCCGCCGGTGATGCCGCCACCGAAGCGCGCAACGCCGGCGCGGACGTCGTAGGCGCCGACGACCTCGTCGCCAAGATCAACGGTGGCTTCCTCGACTTCGACGTCGCCATCGCCACCCCCGACCTCATGGGACAGGTCGGCTCGCTCGGCCGGGTCCTCGGTCCCCGCGGCCTCATGCCCAACCCGAAGACCGGCACCGTCACCACCGACGTCGGCAAGGCGGTCACCGAGTTCAAGGGCGGCCGCGTGGAGTACCGCACCGACAAGGTCGGCAACGTCCATCTGCGCGTCGGCAAGGCCTCGTTCACCAAGGAGCAGCTGATGGCGAACATCCGCGCCGTGGTCGAGGAGCTGCAGCGGGCCAAGCCGGCTGCCGCCAAGGGGCGCTACTTCCTCTCGGTCACGGTGTCGACGACGATGAGCCCCGGCGTCCACATCGACCCGCTCAAGGCCCGCTTCACCGAAGAGGAGCTCGCCGTTTCGGCCTGAGCCGGACACCCCGTACGGGACGGTCCGCCTGCTCGTACTACGCTTCACCGCACAGCTCGCCGCCTGCAGTGCCGGCGGCCGGGCACTGAATCCGTACGCCAGAGACCTCCGGTGCACCTCAGGGTGCTGAAACGGCCCGCCGGGCCGGCCTGACGAGGCGACATCGTGCAGAGCGGCCTCGCCGTCCTGCGCCGTCGCACGCCGGAGACTGCTGGCCCGCTTCCGGGCAGTCGAGCCCGGTGGAGGAACCGATGGCAACGCAGAACGCACAGATGGCGCACAAGGTCGAGGTCGTCGACGAGGTCAAGACGCGCATGAGCGCATCGACCGCGTCGATCGTCAGCGAGTACCGCGGCCTGACCGTCGCCGAGCTGGCCGTCCTCCGCCACGCGCTGGCCGCGGTCGGTGGCGACTACAAGATTTTCAAGAACACCCTCGTGCGCCGGGCGATCGATGGTGGCGAGTACCAGCCCCTCGAGGAGTACCTCAGCGGCCCGAGCGCGCTGACCTTCGTCCAGGGCGACATCAGCGCGGTGGCCAAGGCGCTGCGCGACTTCTCCCGCGCCAACCCGCACCTCGTCATCAAGGGCGGCCTGGCCGACGGCTCGCTGCTGTCGTCGTCCGACCTGGCCGCGCTCGCCGACCTCCCGCCCCGCGAGGTCCTGCTGGCCCGCCTGGCCGGTGCGCTGGCCGCGCCGATGACGCAGCTGGCCGGCCTCCTCAAGGCGCTGCCGCAGAACATGGCCTACGGGATCTCGGCGCTGATCGAGCAGAAGGGTGGCGTCGACGAGGCCTCGGTTGCGGCCGCACCGGCCGAGACAGCGGAGGCGCAGCCGGCCGGCGACACCTCGACCCCGGAGTCGGCCGCCGAGACGGCAGAGGCCGAGGCCGCTGCGCCGGAGGCGCCGGAAGCCCCCGAGGCAGCAACACCCGAGGCGGCCGCACCCGAGGCGACCGAGGCCTCCGAGGCCTCCAACGAAGCAGAAGCGGCGACCGAAGAGCCGGCTGCCGAGTAGTCGAACCGACCGCAAGACCAACACCAAAGACCGAAGGAAAGAAAGGAAGGCCAGGAAAGATGGCAACCCTGACCAAGGAAGAGATTCTCGACGGGATCGCCGAGCTGTCGGTGATCCAGCTGAGCGAGCTGTTGAAGGACTTCGAGGAGAAGTTCGGCGTGACTGCAGCCGCCCCGGTGGCGGTGGCGGCTGCCGCGGCTCCGGCGGGTGGCGGCGACGGCGCCGCGGCGGAGGAGGAGAAGTCGTCCTTCGACGTCATCCTGACGGAGACCGGCGACAAGAAGATCCAGGTCATCAAAGAGGTCCGTGCCCTCACGAGCCTCGGACTCAAGGAGGCCAAGGACCTGGTCGAGGCCGCCCCCAAGCCGGTGCTCGAGAACGTCAACAAGGAAGACGCCGACAAGGCCAAGGCTGCCCTCGAGGGCGCCGGCGCCACCGTCGAGGTCAAGTAGCCCCTTTTCAGGCTCTCGGCGGCGCTCCCGGCACCCGGACACTCCGTGTCCGGGTGCTGCTCGGCTGTATATGTCCAGGTGAGGACGCCCAGGGGGGCGTGCCCGCCGGAGGTTCACGGCCAGGGTCCTTGACGCCGGGGGAGGGCACCTTTACCCTGTCGGGGACCCCGGGCGCAGCCCGTGTGCGCCGTCGCGGCCGAAGGGTTGTGTCCAGGCACGTCTCACGGTAAGATGCACGGTTGCCGTGCGTCTCCGTGTGCTCGAACTCGTAATTCTTGCGTGTCGGCGCGCGCCCCGGCAGCCCTCGTAGTCCCGCCTAGCCGTCCCGTCCGCCCTCGTCACGCCCGCAGTACCGCAGTCCCGTCCCCAGCCGGCCCGTCTTTTCTCTCCTTGGAGGTTGACCGTTGTCCTCACGGTCCCGCAGCCCCGAACGCGTTTCCTTTGCCAATATCAACGAAGGCCTGCCGCTCCCTGACCTGATCGCGATCCAGCGCGACTCGTTCCAGTGGTTCCTCGACAAGGGCCTGGCCGAGGCCTTCAACGACATCAGCCCCATCGAGGACTTCACCGGCCAGCTGAGCCTGGAGCTCGAGTTCGACCCGTCCGACGCCGACCTGCGCCCGCCGCCCAAGTTCTCGGTGGAGGAGTGCAAGGAAAAGGACATGACCTACGCGGCGCCTGTCTTCGTGCGGGCCCGCTTCCTCAACGCCACCACCGGCGAGATCAAGGAGCAGACGGTCTTCATGGGGGACTTCCCGATGATGACCGACCGTGGCACCTTCATCGTCAACGGCACCGAGCGCGTCGTCGTGTCCCAGCTCGTCCGCTCGCCCGGCGTGATCTTCCAGCCGGGCCGCGACGCCAAGACCGTCTTCACCGGGACCATCCACCCGTACCGCGGTGAGTGGATCGAGCTCGACATCGAGGCCAAGCCGGGCAAGGACGTCACGGCCGGCTGCCGGGTCGCGCGCAAGCGCCGCCTGTCGCTCTTCGTGCTGCTGCGCGCGCTGGGTTACGGCGATGAGGCGTTCCTCGACCGCTTCGTGCGGCACTTCGACTTCCTCGAGGGTCAGTGGGAGAAGGAGCGCAACCTCGCGCCCACCCGGGAAGAGGCCCTCCTCGAGATCTACAAGCGCGCCCGCCCGGGCGAGCCGCTCTCGGCCGAGGCCGCGCGCGTCTACTTCGAGAACGCGTTCTTCAACCCCAAGCGCTACGACCTCACGCGCGTCGGGCGCTACAAGCTGAACCGCAAGCTCGGCCCGGAGATCGACCGGCTCTCCGACCTCTTCGGGATCGACATCGAGAAGCCGGCGCCCGGCCAGTCGGTGCTGAGCCCGTCGGAGATCCTGGCCTCGGCCACCTACATGCTCCACCTCGCGCTGCACATGGCCGACGGCGAGTCGACCTACCGCATCGACGACCAGGACCACTTCGCCAACCGGCGCATCCGCTCGGTCGGAGAGCTGATCCAGAACCAGGTGCGCGTCGGCCTGAGCCGCATGGAGCGCGTCGTGCGCGAGCGCATGACCACCCAGGACGTCGAGGCGATCACGCCGCAGACGCTGATCAACATCCGGCCCGTCGTGGCGGCGGTCAAGGAGTTCTTCGGCACCTCGCAGCTCAGCCAGTTCATGGACCAGAACAACCCGCTGTCGGGCCTGGCCCACAAGCGGCGCCTGTCCGCGCTCGGCCCGGGTGGCCTCTCGCGTGAGCGCGCCGGCTTCGAGGTCCGTGACGTCCACACCTCCCACTACGGCCGCATGTGCCCGATCGAGACGCCCGAGGGCCCGAACATCGGCCTCATCGGCGCCCTCGCCACCTACGCGCGGGTCAACGAGTACGGCTTCATCGAGACGCCCTACCGCACCGTCGTCGACGGCAAGGTCACCAACGAGGTCAACTACCTGGCCGCCGACGAGGAAGAGGAGCACGTCATCGCTCAGGCGAACGCCCAGGTCGACGCCGAGGGCCGGCTGACCGAGGACCGCGTGCTCGTGCGGCGCGGCCCCCAAGGCACCGGCGTGCGCGTCGGGGCGGTGGGCGGCTCCTACGGCACCACGTCGGAGATCGACTTCGTGCCGCCGTCCGAGGTGGACCTCATGGACGTGTCGCCGAAGCAGATCGTCTCGGTCTCGACCGCGCTGATCCCCTTCGTCGAGCACGACGACGCCAACCGTGCCCTCATGGGCGCCAACATGCAGAAGCAGGCCGTACCACTGGTCGTGCCCGAGGCGCCGTACATCGGCACGGGCGTCGAGGCCCGCGCCGCGCGTGACGCCGGCGACGTGGTGCTGGCCGAGGGCAACGGCACGGTGACCGAGATCAGTGGTGACTCCATCACCGTCGAGTACGCCTCGGGCCAGAAGGACCGCCTGGGGACGGCGCTCGGCCGCAAGGTGTACCGCCTCTCCAAGTTCCGCCGGTCCAACCAGAACACGTGCATCAACCACCGCACCTTGGTGGTCGAGGGGCAGAGCGTGAGCACGGGCGACCTGCTCGCCGACGGGCCCTCGACCCACAACGGCGAGCTCGCGCTTGGCAAGAACCTGCTCGTCGCGTTCATGCCGTGGGAGGGCTACAACTACGAGGACGCCATCATCCTCTCGGAGCGCCTCGTGCGCGACGACGTGCTCACGAGCATCCACATCGAGGAGCACGAGGTCGACGCCCGCGACACGAAGCTGGGCGCCGAGGAGATCACCCGGGACATCCCGAACCTCTCCGAGGAGATCCTCGCCGACCTCGACGACCGCGGCATCATCCGCGTCGGCGCCGAGGTCGAGCCGGGCGACGTGCTCGTCGGGAAGGTCACCCCCAAGGGTGAGACGGAGCAGACGCCTGAAGAGCGGTTGCTGCGTGCGATCTTCGGTGAGAAGGCCCGCGAGGTCCGTGACACGTCGCTCAAGGTGCCTCACGGCGAGTACGGCAAGGTGATCGACGTCCGTGTCTTCTCCCGCGAGGAGTCGCACGAGCTGCCCCCGGGCGTGAACCAGCTGGTGCGCGTCTACGTGGCCCAGAAGCGCAAGATCTCCGAGGGCGACAAGCTGGCCGGCCGCCACGGCAACAAGGGCGTCATCTCCAAGATCCTCCCGGTCGAGGACATGCCGTACCTGGCCGACGGGACGCCGGTCGACATCATCCTGAACCCGCTCGGCGTGCCGAGCCGGATGAACGTCGGACAGGTTCTCGAGTCGCACCTCGGCTACGCCGCCCGCCACGGCTGGGAAGGCGTGGAGGTCAACGAGGCGGTCGGTACCTCGGCCCGGGGCGACGGCGCGGCCCGCAAGACGCGGCCGCGCACCGAGCCGGCGGCCTGGGTCTCGACGCCCGTCTTCGACGGCGCCCACTGGGACGAGACCGAGGACGCGGGGACGCACCCGACGATCAAGCAGGTCTTCGGCCAGCTCAACTCGGACTCCGCCACCGCGGTCCGCAACGGCAACAGCAACGGCAACGCCTACGCGAACGCCAACGGGTACAGCAACGGCAGCAGCGCCGAGGGCGCCTTCGGCACGGTCGACGGCACCATCGCCGAGGCACCGATCTCGAGCCTGCCCGGCGACGCCATCAGGCTCCTCGGCACCGACGGGAAGGCGATGCTCTACAACGGCCGTACCGGCGAGGCGTACGACAACCCGATCTCGGTCGGCTACGTCTACATCCTGAAGCTGGCCCACCTGGTGGACGACAAGATCCACGCCCGCTCCACCGGCCCGTACTCCATGATCACCCAGCAGCCCCTGGGTGGGAAGGCGCAGTTCGGTGGCCAGCGCTTCGGCGAGATGGAGGTGTGGGCCCTCGAGGCCTTCGGCGCCGCCTACGCGCTGCAGGAGTTGCTGACCATCAAGTCCGACGACGTGCTCGGACGGGTCAAGGTCTACGAGGCCATCGTGAAGGGGGAGAACATCCCCGAGCCCGGTATCCCCGAGAGCTTCAAGGTGCTCATCAAGGAGATGCAGTCGCTCTGTCTCGACGTCGAGGTCCTGGCCGTGGACGGCCGTGAGATCGAGATGCACGAGCTGGACGAGGACGTGTTCCGCACCGCCGAGGAGCTGGGCATCGACATCAGCCGCAACGAGCGCGGCTCGGACGAAGAGGACGAGCGGCGCGCCGCAGAGAGGAGCTTCTCCTAA
>DASXBZ010000116.1:0-2100 GCA_036491435.1 Acidimicrobiales bacterium | reverse complement strand
CGGCCGCGGGTCGTACCCGAGACTGTCTCCAAGCGGTCGCCTCCCTCGGCGAGGACCTTGGAGGGGGAGGAGGGGCGAGGGCGGGCGGCCGACAGTGGGGTCTTCCAACCCCACGGGCCGCGGAAAGAACCGACTCCCTCGACCCGGCCGGCCCTAGCCGGCGGGCACCATGGGACGCTCACCCGGTCCACCCGCCGCGCCCATGGCCAGCATCTCGCGCTGCTGCTTGGCCCCTTCGTCGGAGATCCGTAACAACAACGCGATGAGGATGTAGTTCGACACGAGCGACGAACCCCCGTACGCGACGAAGGGGAGCGTGACCCCGGTGAAGGGGAGCAGCCGGACCACGCCCGCCATGATGAAGAAGGCCTGGAACCCGAGGATCAGCGTGAGGCCGGTCGCCATCAGCCGGGAGAAGTCCGAGCGGGCCGCCTGGGCGATCCGGAAGCCGGCGCCGACCAGGAGCACGAAGGCGAGCACGACGGCGGTGGCGCCGACGAGACCCAGCTCGGTCCCGATCGCCGCGAAGATCATGTCGCTGGTCAGCTCGGGGACGTAGAGACCGGTGAAGCTGTCGAGGCCGAGGCCCGTGCCGCCCACGCCGCCGGTGCCCATGCTGAACCAGGCCTGGCGCAATTGGTAGCCGCCGTTGTTGTAGTTGGTCGCGGTCTGCCAAGGGTTCTGCCACGCCTCGATGCGGACGTGCACCTGCCCGAAGTAGTGCGCCGCGATGAAGGCGCCTATCCCGAAGAGGACGAGCCCGAGGACCAGGTAGCCCACGCGTCCGGTCGCGACCCACAGCATGCCGATGAAGAGGACGAACAGCAGGGCGGCGAAGCCGATGTCGTCCTCCAGGCCGATGATGGCCATCGCCGCCCCCCAGGCCACGATGATCGGCAGCAAGGGCCGCGGGTCGAGATAGAGACGGTTGCCGATCTGGGCCGTCGGGATCGTGAGCAGCTCCTTGTTCTCGGCGAAGTACGAGGCGAAGAAGATGCACAGGAGGATCTTGGACAGCTCGACCGGCTGGAACCGGATGCTGCCGAAGTGCACCCACAACCGCGCGCCGTTGATCGGCGAGAAGCCGAGCGGGAGGACCAGCAGGACGCCGGCGAGCAACAGCAGCAGGTAGCGATAGCGCTCCAGGTCGCGGGAGTGGCGCACGACCAACAGGGTGAAGACGTAGGCGCCGACGCCGATGGCGGTCCACAGGGCCTGGTTGCGTGCCTCGCCGATGTAGGGGTGCACGTGGTTCCACCGCGCGATCACCACGTAGCCGATGCCGTTGAGCAACGCGGCCACCGGCAGCACCACGGCGTTGGCATCGGGGACCAGCCACCGGTTCGCCATGTGCGCGACCAGCGCGAGACCCAGCACGATGCCGAGGAACGGACTGATATCGGCCGGGATCTTCGAGTTCTGGCCGAGCGACGTGATGATGTAGAGCGCCACGACGATGCCCGACCCGAACATGAGCAGGACGAACTCGGTGCGGCGCTTCGGTTTGGGGCCGAACTCGTAGCGCGGAAGCGGCGCGTGGCGAAGGGCCGTCGTCTGCTGTCGGGTTCGGACCGGGACGCTCGCGACAGGCGCGGCTCGACCGGTTACGGGACCGGTTTCGGCTCCAGCGGGCACGGGCGAATGGTAGTGGTGAGGGGTAGAGTCGAGGGTGACATCCCTGTCGCTGCCGCCGCCGTCGTGACGCCCTTTTTCCGGCGCAGAGGCTGGCCCAACAGCGTCTTTCCGTCCATGACCCAGACCCAGCCACAGTCCCAACCCCCGGCGCAGTCCCCTGACCCGGGCGATGCGCCCATCGTGGTTCCCGGCGCGCAGTCGGAGACGGACGCGACTGCCGCCCCCCACCCCCCGGCGCCGACCTACCAGCAGATCGAGGCCTTCGGCTATCAGCGTTTCACCAACCGGGAGCAGAGCCGGCTCGATTTCGGTGCCCGCCTCCTCGACCTCGCCGAGGACGACGGCCTGCCGCTGATGGAGCGGGCGAAGTTCCTCGCCATCTTCTCCGAGCTGCTCGACGAGTTCTACCAAATCAGGGTGGCGGCCCTCGAGGACCAGGTCGCCGCCGGCGTGCGCACCCGCTCC
>DASXBZ010000115.1:0-2080 GCA_036491435.1 Acidimicrobiales bacterium | reverse complement strand
CTTCTCGGTTGCCGTGATCGGCCAGTTCAAGCTGGCGCAGGTTGCCTTCGGGCCCATCACGGTGCTGACCCAGGGCATCGTCACGTCCATGGTCGCCCTGGCGGCCCGTTTCTTCCAGGTCGACGTCCGCAAGGCGCTGCGTTTCGTCCTCCTGGCTGGGGCCGCGACCGCGACGGTCATGCTGAGTTGGGGCGCCCTCGTCTACTTCATCCCGGTCGACGTGATGACCAAAGCACTCGGCCCGACGTGGCCAGCGGCCCACCGGATGGTCCCGCTCATGGGGCTCGCGTTCGCGCTGACCTCGCTCTCGGGCGCCTTCGCAGCCGGGCTCCGCTCGATCCGCGCCGCCAAGGAGAACCTCCGCCTGTCGATCGTGATGATCCCCGTCCTGTTCGGGTGCTCGGTGACGGCCGGCATCCTCTGGGGGGTGATCGCCGCCATCGGGGGCATCTGCGTCGGGTACGCCATCTACTCGGTGGCGGCGTTCGCACTGCTCGTGCGCTGCGCGCGGCGCATCACGCCCGACGACCTCGTGGCCGAGGACGAGAACGACACGGTCGTCCCGATCGAGGCCGACAACCAGATCGGCGGACTCCCGGCACCGGTCGTCTTCGAGACGGTGGAGCCCGTCTAAGGGGGCTGCACCAAATGCCCCATATGGGTGCCCAGGCGGCGGATTCTGGGCCTCAGATGGGAGTTCGATGACGATCTGGTTGCCGCCCAATTCCGGCACAAGTTTCTTCCGCGCACCCGGGTTTCCAGAGGGAAGCAAGGGGTGATCCCAACGCCAACCTGGGTGGGAAGGAAGACCGTGTCGCAGTCCATGTCTCGCCGGCGCAGCACCGCGCTCGCGCTCGGCAGCTCGATGCTCCTGGCCGGGCTCATGGTCATGATCGGGGCAACGTCGGCCGGCCCAGCCGACAAGGCACTGCACGCGACCACCAGCACGTGCAGCGGGTCGACGCCACCCGTCGCGTCGCCGAGCGGACAGTGGGCCTGCATGTTCGACGACGAGTTCAACGGGACGTCGCTGGACACGAGCAAGTGGCAGCCGATGCTCACCTCCAACAGCAGCTATCACACGGGGCCGTCGGGGTCGTACGTCTGTTACATGAACGACCCGAGGACGGTGTCGGAATCGGGCGGGACCCTGAACCTCTCCGTGGTCAACAACGGCAAGTCGTTCCAGTGCAACGAGATCATGCACAGCTTCTGGACGAAATACGTGGGCGGCATGGTCGACTCCGTGAACCTCTTCAGCCAGCAGTACGGCTACTTCCAGGCCAGGGTCGAGCTCCCGGCGCAGGCGACCCGGGGGCTGCAGGAGACGCTCTGGCTCTATCCCCTGAACGAGACGCTCTACGGGGCATGGCCTGACAGCGGTGAGATCGACTTCGGCGAGTTCTATTCGAAGTACCCCAACCTCGATGTGCCCGTCGTGCACTACCACGGCTCTACGCGGGACCCGAACGCCACCAACGACAACTGCGCCATCGCGGGTGCGACCACCGCGGGGCAATGGCACACCTACGGCGTGCTGTGGACACCGACGACGATCACCACGTACTACGACGGCGTGACCTGCTTCACCGACAACTACTGGTCGTACGCGACCTATCCCGACACGCCGCCCAAGCCGTTCACCCAGCCGTTCTTCCTCAGCCTGACCCAGGCCCTGGGGATCGGCACCGCCAACGGGTTCCAATCGTGGACCACGACCCTGCCGGCGACGACGAAGGTCGACTGGGTGCGGGTCTGGCAGTACTGAGACGGGCGAGAGGCTTTACATCTCCTCGACGCGCCTGACGTCGAGATTCCGGAACGTGGTCTCGCCCTTGCACATGGACGCAAGGCGTGCGGCGAACTCGCCGGTCTCGGGCCTCTGCGAGTTCTCCATAGCCGCCTCGTAGGAGGGGAACTCCACGATCTGCAGATAGGTGCCGGGGCGGTCCTTGTCCTGCGCGAGCGTCGCTCTGGATGTGGTCCGCCAGCCCGCCGACGTCTTCAGCCACTCGTCGATGACGGCATCGAACTCGTCGATCCGGTCGGTCTGGAACTCGATCAACTGCACGAACGGCAT
>DASXBZ010000114.1:0-5351 GCA_036491435.1 Acidimicrobiales bacterium | reverse complement strand
TTCACCGCCGCCCACTGCCTTGTAGACGTCGAACGCGACCGCCTTGTGCTCGGACTCTTCGAGCGCGTGCCAGACGAAGAGGTCGCGTACCGCATCCGCACCCATCGAAGAGCGCACGTCCTCGTTGGTCAACACGAGCTCCGCCAGCGTCGCGGTGAAATGCTCGAGCGCAGCGGTGGCGGCCAGATTCGACTTGGGCGGCAGCAGTCGTTCGCGCACCTTGAGGCCGAACCGGGTCATCCGTTCGTACTGTTTGGCCGGGTAGCCCAGTTCATGGAGACGGTCGTTGAACACGCGGTGCTCACGACCGTGGATCGCCTCCTGTCCGATGAAGCCGGACACCTGCCGCTTCAGGGTGGGGTCGGTGATCTGGTCCCGGTATCGGCGGACGGATCGGACGAAGTAGTCCTCTCCGTCTGGGAAGACCGACGACAGGGCGGCGATGACGTGCCCGGAAATGAGGTCGCCGTCCCGGGCGAAGTGGCGCGGGAGCTCCCGCATCGATGCCTCGAACGACATCCGCCTGGTAGGGACCTTCCTGTCCGGGTTGCTGCTCTGCGACAGGGTGGTCGTGGTCTCGCTCATCTGGGCCTCCCGCTCGGCTCGACACTGTCATAGTAGAAGATTTGAAAGAAATACTCAAATCCTCTATTCTGAAAGGCATGATCGCGGGAGAGTCGGAGACCAAGGGCGCGCAGACGCGGCGCACGATCCTCGAGGCCGCCATCGGCCGCTTCGGCCGCGACGGCTTCCGGGCGACCTCCGTGGCCGACATCGCTCGGGACGCCGGCGTCGGTGGGACGGTCGCCTATGCCTACTTCCCCAACAAGGAAGCCCTCTTCCTGGCGGCGGTCGACGAGGACGCCGCTGGTGTGATCCAGGAAGGACTGGCCACGGTCCGCGACGTGTCCGACGTCAAGGGGTGGCACGACGACCTGATCTACACACTGGTTGCCGCCGTCGAGCGCCATCCGTTGGCCCGCCGGCTCCTCGGCGGCCTGGAGCCTGATGTCACCGTCCGTGTGCTGGGCATTCCCGCCCTCAACGAGCTGCGGAAAGCCTGCACGGAGCTCCTCCGAACGGGTCAGGCCGCCGGGACGGTACGGCCGGACATCGACCCGGTCACCGTGGGCAACGGCGTGGTCGCGCTGATGCTGTCCGTGCTGATGTCGGTGACCCAGCTCGGGCCACAGGCCGCCGCCATGCACTCCGGCGACGTGGCGGCCGTCTTCGAGGCGGCGCTGACGGCGCCCGTCGGGGGTGCCGCCGCCACGGTCTGAGCCGGGACGACCGCGAAGTCCCACTTCGCGGCGGCCGGGTGCCCGTCGATTCATGACCCTGACGTTAACGTTAAACTTCTGGGACATGACCACGACGGCGGGACTGACGAACGGGCGCGGGCACGGGTCAGCGGTCTCGTCGCTGATGGCGCCCGGGCCATCGCGCTACCGCTGGGTGGCGCTGACGACCGTGACCCTGGGCACGCTCATGGTCTTCATCAACCAGTCGATCGTGCTGATCTCGCTGCCGGACATCTTCCGGGGGATCGAGCTCAACCCCCTCACGCCAGGCAACACCGGCTACATGCTCTGGATGCTGATGGGCTTCATGGTGGCCCTCGCGGTGCTGGTCGTCACTCTCGGACGGGTGGGCGACATGTTCGGCCGGGTCAAGATCTTCAACCTCGGCTTCGCGGTGTTCACCCTCTTCTCGGTGCTCCTCGCGGTGACCTGGCTCACCGGCACCGCGGGCGCGATCTGGCTCATCGTCATGCGCATCGGCCAGGGGGTCGGCGGGGCAATGTTGTTCGCCAACTCGTCGGCCATCATCACGGACGCCTTCCCCGCAGATCAGCGCGGCCTCGGGTTGGGCATCAACAACGTCGCGGCCATCGCGGGCTCGTTCATCGGCCTTGTCCTCGGCGGCCTCCTCGCACCGGTCGAGTGGCACCTGGTCTTCTTGCTGTCGGTGCCCTTCGGCGTGCTCGGCACCGCGTTCGCCTACGTCAAGCTCGAGGACCACGGCGTGCGCACCCCGGCCAAGATCGACTGGCTCGGCAACGTCACCTTCGCCGTCGGGCTCATCCTCATCCTGGTCGGGATCACCTACGGCCTCCTTCCCTACGGCGGCCACACCATGGGATGGACCAGCCCTGTCGTGATGGCCGAGATCTTCGGCGGCCTTGCCCTCCTGATCGCCTTCGGCTACATCGAGACCAAGGTGCCCCAGCCGATGTTCCGGCTCACGCTCTTCCGCATCCGTGCCTTCACGGCGGGCAACGTGGCCAGCTTCCTCGCCTCCCTCAGCCGGGGCGGCCTGATGTTCATGTTGATCATCTGGCTGCAGGGAATCTGGCTCCCCCTGCACGGGTACAGTTTCGCCCAGACGCCGTTGTGGGCCGGGATCTACATGATCCCGCTCACCGTCGGGTTCCTCCTCGCCGGTCCGGTCAGCGGCGTCCTGGCGGATCGCTACGGTGCGCGTCCCTTCGCCACGGGCGGCCTTGTGCTGGTGGCCTTCACATTCATCGCCTTGACGATGCTGCCAGTCAACTTCTCCTACGGCTGGTTCGCCGCGCTCATCTTCTTGAACTCAATCGGGATGGGCATGTTCATCGCGCCGAACCAGACCGGCATCATGAACAGCTTGCCGGCGAGTCAGCGCGGTGCCGGCGCGGGCATGGCGGGCACGTTCAACTCCTCCGCGCAGGTCCTCTCCATCGGCATCTTCTTCAGCCTGATGATCCTCGGGCTCGCTGCCACGCTGCCGGCGTCTCTGTACCACGGCCTCACGGCCCAGGGCGTCAGTCCCGCGGTGGCGACCAAGGTGTCGCACCTGCCGCCGGTGGGCAGCCTCTTCGCGGCCTTCCTCGGCTACAACCCGATGCAGGTGCTGCTCGGCCACGCCGAGCTCGCCCACCTGCCGCACGCGGCCTCGGCCTACCTGACCAGCCGCCAGTTCTTCCCCCACCTGATCGCCTCGGCCTTCTCCCGTGGGCTGACGGCGGCCTTCGCCTTCGCCGCGGCCGTCTGCCTGCTCGGTGCGGTCGCCTCCATGCTGCGTGGTGGCAAGTACCACTACGAGGAGGTGCCGGCGGGGGCCACCGTGGCCTTCGAGCCAGTATCGGCACAGGAAGCGGTCGCCGAGACAGAGCCCCTCTTGGTGGACTGACATGGGAGCCGTGACGCGAGCGAAATCGACAGCCGTGCCGGACACGGCGCAGGAGGACGCCGCCGCGGCCGGGTCGCCCGAGGCTGGGATCCGCATCAGCGACGCCGCCGCCCGCGCTGGCGTTTCGCCACGCACCTTGCGCTACTACGAGGAGCTCGGTCTCCTTGCTCCGTCCCTCTACACGGCCGGCGGAGAGCGCCGCTACACGCTCGAGGACCTGGCCGACCTGCAGCGCATCCTCGAACTGCGCGAGGTGCTTGGGATGAACCTCGACGAGATCCGCGAGTTCCTCGCACTCGAGACGCGGCTCGACGAGCTGCGCGTCGCGTACCGCGCCACCAAGGGCAAGCGGACCACCAAGGCGCGTGCCGAGCAGAAGGCCACCCTCGAGGAGGCCATGCGGCTCAACGAGTCTCTGGCGGAACAGATCAGCGCCAAGCTGGCTCGCATGGAGGGGTTCCGGGCCAAGCTCGAACACGACGCGCGGCGCTGCCGCGAGCTCCTAGCCGAGCTCGGCTGACGGCACACCCTGCTCGCTACGCTCCCGGGCATGCCCGCGTCCGACGACACCGCAGCGGGGAACGACTCCCTGGTCAGCGGCTTCATGCGCGCCTGGGAGTCCCGCGACGCCGAGTTCATCGTCGGTTGCTTCACCGAGGACGCCGTGTACCACAGCGTCCCGCTCACCCCGATCGTGGGCAAGCCCGCCATCGCCGAGTGGGTGCGTGGCTTCGCCGGTGTCCCGCCGGGTCGACTCGAGGTTCACCGGCAGGTCGCGTCGGAGACCGTCGTGATGAACGAGCGCGTCGATCGAATCACCCTCAACGGACGGGCGGTCGTCCTGCCGATCTGCGGCGTCTTCGAGATGCGCGACGGCCGCATCCACGCCTGGCGGGAGTACTTCGACCTGGCGCCTGCGAAGGAGGCCTTCGCGGGCAGCGGCTGAGGGAACACCCGAGTCCTACGATGTCCGAGTGGTCTACGACGAGGACCTGGCGGGTCGAATCCGTGCCCTGATCGCCACCGAGCGCGGCGTAACCGAGAAGAAGATGTTCGGCGGTCTCGCCTTCCTCGTCGGCGGCAACATGGCCATCGCCGCCAGTGGCCAGGGCGGCATCCTCGTCCGCGTCGATCCCGACCAGTCCGACCGTCTCGTCGCCACCACGAAGGCCGACGTCGCCGTCATGCGCGGCCGCCCCATGGCGGGGTGGCTGCGAGTGGCGAGCGCCGACGTGCGCACGAAACCCCAGCTGGCCAAGTGGGCGAAACTCGGCACCGAGTACGCGCGCTCGCTGCCGGCCAAGCGCTGACACGGTCGCGGTCCCGGCCGGCCGCCCCCGCCTCGGCGCGGCGGACCCGGCATGAACGAAGATGACGACCATGCCTGTGATCGTCCATGACCTGAGCCCCGAGGCGGTGCGCGCCATGACGCAGGTGGACCTTTCGCAGGTCACCTCGCGTCCGGGCAGCCCGATCGGCGAGCACGCGTTCCACGACTGCCGCTTCGGCATTGGCTCCTTCGTCGGGTGCCCGCACTGGGAGCGCCACAACGGCGGCGACGAGCTCCTGTTCGTCCTTGCCGGCACGTCGAACCTGTCCGTCCTGGAGGACGGCGAGGTGCGCACCCGCAGTGTCGGCGCGGGGTCGCTCGTGGTCGTTCCGCAGGGACGCTGGCACAGCAATTACGCGCCGGACGGGGTGACGATGCTCTACATCACGCCGCGGGAGGGCAACGAGCATTCGTCCACCCGTCCCGACGACGGCGCATGACGGCCCGGCGACCGGGGTAGGCCCAAGACGGTGACGACCCTCGCCGATCGCCCCAACACCGCCCTTCTCGTCGTCGACGCCCAGAACGGTGTGGTCGAGAGTGCCCACCAGCGCGACGCGGTCGTGTCCAACATTGCGGAGCTCATCGAGACGGCGCGGGAGCAGGACGTCCTCGTCGTGTGGGTCCAACACTCCGACGACGGGCTCCCGCGGGGCACCGACGACTGGCGCATCGTGCCCGAGCTCGTGCCGGGCGCCGGCGAGCCGCTGGTCGAGAAGCACTACGGCGACGCCTTTGAGGACACCACGCTCGAGTCGGTCCTGGCCGATGGCGGCGTCGGCCGCCTCGTCGTCGCCGGTGCAGAGACCGATGCGTGCATCCGGTCGACCCTGCACGGCGCGTTCGTCCG
>DASXBZ010000113.1:0-1689 GCA_036491435.1 Acidimicrobiales bacterium | reverse complement strand
CGGGGGCGTGTGGCGTGGCCGCTGATTACTCAGCGACAGGTGCTACCCGAACGCGGCCAGCGCTCGGGGTGTAAGCGTCGTCCTGCCCGTCTTCGAGCTTGACGCAAACGCGGGGCTTGCCGTCGCCGAGGTCGGGTCCTGCGTCGCGCACGATGCCGTACGGGTCGCCGTAGCGGTCCGAGCCGGTCACTTGCACGCGGTCGCCGACGAACAGCGCTGCGCCGTCGGCGGACTTCCGGTCGATGTCCTGGCCGGTGGGCAGGTCCTGCGGCACCCAGGCTGCCGCGCGCATCGCGGCGGCGAGCCCGTGGGCGTTCTTTGCCATCTGCTCCAGGTCGAGCGCCATCATCTGCACATAGTCAGCGGGGTCAGGCATATTGATTCTCCTCTGGTCGGGATTGGTACTCCGACCAGCTTAGCACGCTCCGTGTGCTTAGCGCACGTTCGGGTGCGGAGGCATCCCGGTGGGCTCTGCGATGTCCTCGCCCGTGTCGATGTCGCCGTTGTATAGCTGCTCGCAGAACACCGGGTCGTACTTACCGGTGATCCTCAGCGTGATCGCGTAGCAGATGCGGAACCGGCCGATGTCGGTCGCCCACGACGGAATCTGGTCGTCATGGGGCTCGTACTCGGGTGGGATTTCAAAGGTCATATCGGGATTCGTACTCGGGCGGGATGACGCAGAGGTCGGCCATGCAGCCTCCTTATCCGGCCCTCCACAATAGCGCTTGACGTGAGCTTCGCCACGCGGGTGGGGTGCACCTTGCCGGTCGGAGTGTTGATGAAGCTGTGCGGAATCGTGATGGTCTTCCCCGGTATGCCCAGCACGTCTGCGACCGTGACCCCGCTGCCGCTTGAGACGACGCGGTGCTTGGCACCGGATTTGTCGGAGAACTCCTCGCCGGGTTTGAGGTTGGCGATAGCGGTGTACGTTTGTCCGCCGCCGCCCTTGTGCCACAGGTACGGGTTGATCGGCATGTCCTCTACGTGGGGTGCGGACGGGGTGCCGGTCGGCTCGGGGGTCCAGTGCGTAGCGGGCTCGGGCGGTAGCTCGGGCTGGGTTTGCAGGGCTTTGGCGACCTCGCTGGCGACCTGGGTGTGGTTGTTCGCGAGGAGGTGGGCCGCGTGATCGCCGGCGGCGTACTTGTAGGAGGTCGGCCAGTCGTTGCCGCTGTCGTGGTAGATGATCGCGCCCTGGTGGATCTTCGCGATGGTGTTGAGCGTGATGCCCTGGCCGGTCAGCCACTTCTGTGCTGCGGTGAACGCCTTCTCGTGCTCGGCGTCAAACGACGGCGGTAGCGGCGTCGGCGGTGTCGGCGGTGTCGGCGGGGTCGGCGCTTCTGGCGTCGTTGTCGGCAGGCTCGACGGCGGCTCGGGCGCGAGCTTGACTCCACTCAGCATGTCGGAGTGCTGGCCGTTGGCGAACTCGCTCATCCACTGCACCCTGGCCTTCAGGTTCGTGCGGATCTCATCCTTCATCTGCTGGTTGGCGAACGGCGCGGCGTCCACTAGCTGGTCGATCTTCTCCGGCGTCAGCGTGCTCGCGATCTGCCCGGCCTGTGCTCGCATCGAACTCTCGGTCACGCTCACGCCTTTGACGCCCTGGCCTCCGCCGGTCAGCAGCGACTTGACCTCCAGCGGCACCGGGCCGAACGCCTTCGGCTGGCCCTGCGCGCGGTAGAAGAACGT
>DASXBZ010000112.1:0-4390 GCA_036491435.1 Acidimicrobiales bacterium | reverse complement strand
TCCATAATGCCCGGCAAGGTCAACCCGACCCAATGCGAAGCCATGGTGATGGTCTGCATCCAGATTCTCTCCGAGGACAACTGCGTGGCGTTTGCCGGGAGCCAAGGGAACTTCGAGCTCAATGCGATGCGCCCTCTCATCATCAACAACGTGTTGCACTCCGCTCGAATCCTTGGCGACGCCTGCGAGAAGCTCCGCAAGTACTGCATCGAGGGGACCGAGCTACACGCCGAGCAGATCCGAAGGTACGTAGAACGCTCCCTCATGCTCGTTACGGCTCTCTCTCCTGTCATCGGCTACGACAGAGCTAGCGCAATCGCTCATGCGGCCAACGACAAGGGCATCACCTTGCGCGAGGCCGCACTCGCCAGTGGCGCCATCGGCGCTTCCGATTTCGACCGCGTCGTCGACCCCAAGGCGATGGTCGGAGCACTGTGAGGATCTCTCTGGTAGAGGACGCTTCTGACCGTGACACCGATGGTCATCTTCCCCAAACTGCCGAACTCGCAACGACCGACGAGGTTTTAGCGGCTCTCGAGGCTGCCTCAATGGGTCAGCGATCTTGATCTGGGTGATCGACGTGCCCAAAGGACCAAGGCTCTTAATGTTGGGCGCGAGCGATTCTCCAGCGCGCCGCTCCAAAGAGCCTGCACGGCCTGATCGGTCGAACTCATGGGACAGCCACATGGCGGACACGATTGCGTTTCTGATCAGTGCGCGTGCGAGCCTTCTGAAGCTCGCAAGTGAGACTTCTAACGATCCTCAAGATGAACGAGTCTTCACTTCTGTTTCTGCAAAAGTGGTTGAGGCACTTTCCGCCCTCGATGACCTCAGCGTGGCCAGCTGGGTCCCGAGCGGATGCGTCGGATCACTGAGTCATTCGCTTGCACGCCTACCAATTTGGAATGTGTGTCTCGACGGCCAGGTCCAGCCGTGATTCCTTTCTTCTTCGCTCGGATTGTCGCGAGATCCCGGGACCTGATCCAGACGCAGATACGAGGACGACGACCAATCGCTCTGATCGATGAGCAAGGCGATCCAATGGCCGAAGCGAGGACGTTCCTAAAGTCTGATTCGAAACCACCCCACAACTCTTTGATCGTCGAAGGACAATCAGGGGTGCACCTGAGAGCCGACGCCATAGTCAAGGCGTAGCGATTGCATGATCTGGAACGTGGAAGTCCGGGTGAACTCGACGATGTCGGCGGCAGCGAGGACGCCGGTGTACTTTTCGACGACTGGAGCGGTGGCCGTATCGGTCACTTGATCGAGGTAGCCCTTTACGCCGGCCCAGACGTTTTGCCCATATTTGACGAAGTACGGGGTCGGGTCCGTCGTCGCGAGCGCCGACTTAGCACTCTCCACGATGTCATTGATGTAGGCCTGGTGCAGCTCGATGTCCTCCCTCGTGCACAGTCGCCCGAGGTGGCCGCTGATGGCGATCTTCCAGGGGTACGTGAGCGCGATTGAGGGAGCATCGATGTAGCCCGGGATGTCATCGCTCAGGTTGCAGTTGTAGATCGGAACCCAACCCGAGTTGACGATGTCGATGAGCATGAGCACGTCGTGATCGGGAAAGTGAATGAAAATGTTGTCCGGCGAATGATTCGGTCCGTGGAATGCCAACTCGACGTGCTCATCTCCGACCCGGAGGGTGTAGGTGTCTTCGAAGGTCACTTCTGGAGCCGGCCGGGTCCGGTCGTTGTCCCGAAGCAACAGGCGCCGCGTCTCGACGTGTCCAATGCGCTTGAGGTCGTCCCCGAAGAGATCGGCAGCACCGGCGTGGTCGGCATGGTGATGTGAGTACACGATGTGCGTCACCTTGTTTCCCACGGCCTCACTCTCGGCGACCTCGTCGATGGCCCGTTGCAGGTTGTGGCCGATCGTCGGAGGAGCGTCGAAGAGGACGATCCCCTGGTCGGTGGCGAGAAACGCGGACTGATAGGTGCCATCGGTGACCCAGAAGAGGTTTCTCTCGACACGCCCGCAGAAGTAGCCCTGGTCGTTGAGTTCTGGTCCAAGTGATGACGGGGGGATCGGCACGTAGTCGGGCAAATCCAGTCCAGTGGTTGACGTCATGGAAGCGCTCCCTTTCTGTTGCGGATGTCCGGGCGGATCATGGGACGTCGAGGATGAGTTTCTCGTGGACGTCGCCGTTCTCGAGTAGCCGATGCGCGTCGGCTGCTTGCTCCATGCGGAGGTGGCGCTGGCGACGAACACGAAGCGCTCCCGACGCGAGGAGCGGCATCGTCTGATCGAGGGCTTCGGGTGCACGGTCGGGCGTGCCTGCCGAGAAGGCCACGCCGAGGTCGCCCGCAGTCGGATCCGCAAGCGTGATGACCCGTGCCGGTCCCCCAGCAAGGTCGACCGCGTCGGTGAGGCCACCCCTTCCGGCCGCATCGAGCACGGCATTGACCGCTGGGACGTTCCCGCGGATCCGGGCGGCCAGATCCGGTCCGTAGCTGACGGGAATGGCGCCGAGCTCGCGCATCAGATTGTGGTCGCGTGGGGCGACCGCGCCGATAACCGTGGCACCTCGGGCGACGGCAAGCTGGGTCGCGGTCATCCCGACCGAGCCGGCGGCACCGAGCACGAGGAGGGTCTCGCCGGCGGTGAGCTGCAGCTGCTTCAAAGTGCCCACTGCGGCTTCTGCCGCGGCGGGTAGGGCGGCAGCATCGCCCCAGGTGACCTTCGGTGGCTTCAGAGTCCAAGAGGATGCGAGCGCATATTCGGCGTACCCGCCCAGAGCTAGCAGGAGGCTGGCGACCTCGTCACCCTCTTCCACGCCCGTGACGGAGGAGCCGAGCACGTCAATGACCCCAGCTGCTTCGAACCCGAGAACTCCGTCCGGAGGACTTGCGAACGGGACTTCGCCGCTGCGGATTTTCAGGTCGGTAGGACTGACTCCAGCGGAGATGACCCGGATGCGCACTTGATCGGGGCCCGGCTCGGGCATCGGTACATCCCTCCAAGCCAAAACATCCGGCGGTCCGTATTGGGTCAGTACGACGGCTTTGGGCATGAAAGGTCCTCCCGATCCCTACAGTGACAAGAAGGGCGTGAAAAGCCGGACTTGGCCGTCGGCGATCTTTGCTCGGACGTCTGCGCTCGGGTCACCGAGCATTTCGCTGGAGACCCATCCCGTCGCGAAGATCGCTTCCATGAGATGACCTACGTGTTGCGCGTGCTCCGTCAGCGCCGCGGAGTCCTTGTAGCGCTCGACCACGATGCATTCGGACTGATCGTCGTTAAAGAAGATGTCGTACTGCAGTGTGCCGGTGTCCTTGGTCCGCACGATCCCCATGACCTCCGCGGACAGGCGCTTGAATTCGTCAAGCTTGCCCTGGTGGAACTTGATGCGGCCGATACCTAGAAGCTCGTTCACGGCCGTCCTCTACGCGTCGCTCAATGCCGGCTCTGCGGCCGGCACGAGATCCGCTGGCTTGGCATTGACGAGCACGGCGCTGACGACGGCGCCGGCTGCCACGATGATCGCTCCGACAAGGATTGCCCTCGTGAACCCGTGAACGAGGGCCTGCTGCTCCAGTCGCGGTCCATGAGATGCGAGGTAGGTGGCTGTCGCTGTGGCGGCGATGGTGTTAAGGAGCGCCGCTCCAAGAGACGCACCTACTTGCTGAGTCGAATTCAGCACTGCACTCGCGACACCAGAGTCTCTCTCTTGCACCTTGGTCAGAGCAGTACTGCTCAGTGCAGTGAAGGCCAGACCCATTCCGAGGCTCATGATGATCAGTTGGGGACAGACGTGCGTCCAGTACGACGTATGTACTCCGATCTTGGTCAGCCACAGCAAACCGCCGGCAGCCAGGGCAAGGCCGAAGGTCATCGTTATCCGAGGTCCGAGCTTGGGCAACAAGGTCGTTGCGGCCCCCGCTGCCACGATCACGCCGAGTGCGAAAGGAAGGAAGGCAACGCCAGCCTTTGCGGCGGAATACCCAAGAATCGTCTGCATGTAGTAGCTGATGAAGATGAACATGGCGAAGATACCCACCACGAGTAGCGTCGCCGCCAGGTATGAGCCGCCCCGGTTTCGTTCCAAGACAACTCGCAGCGGCAGCAACGGATGGGTGGAGCGAGCTTCGACCACGACAAACGCAGCGAGGAGGAATACGCCAATCGAGATCAGCGTGAGCGTCGTCGTCGAGGTCCAGCCGTCGCTCACGGCCTTGGTGAATCCATAGACCAGACTGACCAGTCCGGCCGTGGAAAGCACTGCGCCCGGGATGTCGTAGCGGGTTGTCCCACTGGCGCGAGATTCGCCGATGACCCGCGACGCCGCGACCGCTCCAATCACGGCGATAGGAACGTTGATGAAGAGGCACCACCGCCACGAGGCGTACTGCGTGAGGACACCGCCGAGCAGCACGCCGAT
>DASXBZ010000111.1:0-12439 GCA_036491435.1 Acidimicrobiales bacterium | reverse complement strand
AGTCTGATTTGAGCCACCCCTCTGGCTCGGATCGGGCCGGGCCGCTCGAGACGCTCGGTGAGGACAACCAGCTCACTATGCGCCGAGGCCACGTGACTTCGTGCGAGTGGCACTCGGTTCGAGACCCCCCTCGGTCGTTGGGAAGCGGCAGCCACTTTGCGCAAGCTCGCTGCCAGGAGGGCACAACTGCGGGGACGAACGATGCGACGCGCGTGAAGGAACAACACGTCAGAGCTCTCGGGTTCAGCTCCGCGAGCCAACCGAGAGTCCAACTCGCTGGACCTCAGATGAGCCCGAAGATTCAGCCACCGCTCTCGGCCAGAGGGCGGCATCAGGACAAGCGGATCGACGCCAACAAGCTTCAGCACCGGTCACCTCCCGAAAGATCATGACCACTAACTAGCAGGTTAGTGGTCATGATAGTGACCAGTCAACCCTGTTTTGCCAGTCACCGATTACCCTGACCAGGGTGTTGCCCAAGTGGGTGCCTGAGATCGAGACGAAGCCCGCACCAGGGGACCTCCTGCTCTTGCAGGCATTTGTCAACACATTCGAGGGCGATACGGGCATCGATCTGCTGACCGAGAGGGCGTCGGCAAACGCGTGGCTCCATGAGAGTGGGCTCGTGGCGGCCGGGATTGACCTCGACGATTCGAGTCTTCTGAGGTTGTGTGAGGTACGAGAAGCCTTTCGCGCGTTGCTCGAGCACAACGCTGGCTTCGGGGAACCATCTCCTGTCGATGTCACTCTGCTCAATACGAGCGTGAAGGGATCCGCGATTGGTCTTCGTATCGACGCAGATGATCCGTGCGGGGTGCAGGCGGAGCCAGCCGGGTCAGACCCTGTCGGACTCGCGATCGCTCGGCTCTTGCTGATCGTCCGCGACGCCCAGCGTGAAGGCACGTGGGAACGTCTCAAAGCATGCAGTCGCGGGGAATGCCGCTGGGCCTACTACGACCGATCTCACAGTCGGAGGGGCCGTTGGTGCGATATGGCGACATGTGGCAACCGCGTCAAGAACCAGATGCTGCGGAGCCGACGCCAGAGTTAGGGCACGTACCTACGTGGTGATGTGGTCGCGGGGGAGGTTCAGACGTGGCCGCGTGATCTCGAAGAAGCCGTCATGCTCCGAGAGCACGGTGATGGCGTCCCACAGCCGCACGGCGTCGGGCCCAGTAGGAGCGGGCGCCATCACGGGCCCTTTGAAACCGTGTGGGGGATCGGACCTGACGACGATGGTCGGCGTCTGGGTCTTGGGGCCGCCGAAGGCGTAAGCGATCTTCATCGACTCACAGATCGGCCCGTCCCACTTCTCGTCGTCGGCGGCGTCGACCAGGCGCGCGTCGAGCCCCGCCGCGGCCACCGTGTCAACGAGAAGGTCGTCGCCTTGGTGGCCGTGACGTGAGAACCTGCGCCGTCCCCACTCGGTAAGCAGCCGGTCGACCGCGTCTTCGCCTGCTTCGGCGCGGGATGCCTCGAAGATGCGCAGCATGCGGTGCGAGAGCGCGTGACCGTCGAGAGCTTGCTGACGGTAGCTATCGGGGACCGTCGGTGCGACGCCGTAGTCGTCGCGGATCTCGAGGCAGTATGACCGCCAGCTGATCTTGAGGTCCCTTTCGGGCGCGACTTCGAGCAGCCACCGCGACGTGATCCAAGCCCATGGACAACTCGGGTCCACGTAGAACTCCACGTCGATCATCGAGTCAAAGTGTAGCTGCGTGGCTTTTCGCCCGACCGTGGCGAGCGTCCGATCGATAGGGTGACCTCGATGTCTGATCAAGCCTACGGCGAGCCGGACGACTTCGAAAAACTGCGCGCCGCCCGCGGCGAAGGTTGGCAATGGTCCCGCATCCAAGAGGAGTCCTGCCCGCAATGTGGTTTGAATCCGGCAGCGATGGAGCCGGAGGCACTGGGTCCCACTGTGGTCGGCCTCGCGGGCAAATGGCGATCGTTTCTCGTCGGGTCTGACGTCGGGTATCTCCGGAGCAGCCCTGACCCAGGCGTGTTCTCGCCGATGCAATACGGCGCGCACGTGAGTGGCACGTTGCAGGTGGCCAGCGAACGTCTGGAGTTGGGCCTCGAGCAGGAGGCACCCACCGTTCCGATGTTCAACCCCGGACAGGACGTATGGGCGCGCTACAACGAGCTGGCCGCGGACGTGCTGGCCGACGAGCTCGAGGAGAATGCCGCTCGAGTGGCTGGCATCCTCGGGCAGCTCCACGGATCTCAGTGGTCTCGCACGGTCATCAATGATCGTGGCCAATACGGGGTCTACACCTTCACCTTGGTCGGCATCGGCCGAAACGTCGTGCACGAGTGCCACCATCATCTGCTCGACGCTAAGGGCACTCTGGCCGTGGGCGCAGTCCCGTAACGACCTTCAGAGGAGGTTGCCGTGGAGGATGCAGGGCTGCAAGAGGTCGTGACCGCGCTCGAGGCACGCGTGGCCCGGCTCGAAGACCAGGTCGCCATTCACCGCCTCATCAATAGCTGGGGCCCGGCCGTGGACACCGGCCAAGCCGAGGCCGCGGCCGCGCTCTTCTCTGACGACGCCGTCCTGAGGTCCGACATGTCCCACCTGGTCGGCCCCGCCGCGATCGAGGAGATGGTCCACAGTGATGGGCAGCAGGCTCTGATCCGTCAAGGGTCGGCGCACATTCCGGCGTTTCCCCTCGTCGACATCGACGGTGACAGGGCGCGCGCCATTGGCTACTCGCGGGTGTACCTCCACAACGACGACGGCTATGAGGTATGGCGTGTGTCGGCGAACTACTGGGAGTTCAGCCGAACCGCGAACGGCTGGCGCGTGAGCAGCCGCACCAACCATGTCATCGACGGAGGATCCGAGGCCCGGGAGCTCCTTGCCGGCTGGTTCGAGCAACGCAGCTAGCAGCGGGCTTTGCGAGGGTAAATCAAGGTCCGACGCGGGCCTGCCCGGCACCGGGTCGGACCGCCCGATCCCTCGAAATGCCCACGAAATCCGGCCTCGTGCGCCGCGCGGGGGGAGCTTGAAGGGGGGCCAGGCTAGTCGATCGGCTAGTTTCGCCGCCCATGAGTCGAATGACCGGCGAACGGATCATCTTCTGGGCGCTGCCCGGAGTCGCAATCGTCTGGATCGCTGCCTTCTTCCTGTTCCCCGGGTTCCTGCCGCCGATGTCGCCGAAGGCGTCCGCGGTCCAGGTGGCGGCGTTCTACGCCCATCACACCTCACGCGTCCGGTACAGCATGATCCTGTTCAACTGGTTCTGCGTCGCGCTGATACCGATCTTGATGCTGATCGTCGAACGCATGCGGCTCATGGCACACCGAACGCCGGTGCTGCGTTATTGCGTGATCGGAGTTGCGGGGGCCGCGCCGATCGTCTTCCTCACCTCCACCATCTTCTGGCTCCTGGCCGCATTCCGTCCCTACCGGTCTCCGGATCTCACGTTGCTCTACAACGACCTTGCGTGGATCACCTTCACCTGCGGGGTCCCGTTTCTGGTTGCCCTCTGCCTGTTCGTCGCCGTGGCCATCTACCTCGACCAACAGGCCAAGCCGGTGTTCGCACGCTGGGTCGGGCACTTCAATCTGTTGATCGCCGTCGTGCTCGTGCCGGCGGGGTTCGCCGGGCTGACGCTCAGCGGTGTGTTGGCATGGAACGGGTTCTTGTCGTTCTGGGTGAAGAACATTGCGATCGCGGTGTGGCTCATCGTGATGGCCGTCGTCATAGGACAGACGCTGGGGCGCCAACGTGATCCTGCAGGGGACCTCGCATGAAGCGGCCGGCTCTGCTCGATGATCCGAAGCGGGAGCTCTGGCTGGCGTGGTACGCCACGATCGCGTTCTACAACCTCTACGCGATCGTCTTCTTCATCGTCACGCGGACGCAACCTCCCGGAAAGCCCTGGTACGACCCCACCCAGGTCGTCGGGTGGTTTGCCAGTCGCCACGACGGACTCCTCATCGGTTTCGGGCTCATCTTCGTGCTGGGGGGCCTCTCAGCCACATCGATCGCACTGATCACCTATTCGATCCGGCGCATGTCGGTGAGTCGGGCGTTCTCGTACTCGTACCTGATCCTCTACGCCGTGAGCGCGGTCCCCGGCTTCCTCTTCATCTGCGTGGCCATGACGGTGGGCGCCATGCGGCCGGACCGAAACCCGGTGATCCAGCGATGGCTCTACGACCTCGGTTTTCTCTCGTTCTCCGGGACGATGGGGGTCTTCCTCATCGGCTCGCTGATCTGGATGACGGCCATCCTTCTCGACAAGAACCGCGTGTTCCGGAAGTGGTTCGCCTACCTGAACCTGTGCAACGCCCTCACCGAAGTCGTGGTCGCTCCCTCGTGGATCTTCCATACCGGGGCCTTCGCGTGGAACGGCGTCATCGCATGGTGGATCAACGTCGTCGTTTTTGGGATCTACACCGGCGCCTTCATCTACCTCCTCAGAGCGATGATCCTTCGTGAGGACTTCGGGACCGGTCCTCTGCCCGACCTCCCCTCGAAGCACTGGCACGCGATCTTTCCGGCGGAGGTGGGGACATGACGACGACCACCGAAAGGCCGCCGTCACTTCTTCCCCCGAAAGATGCCCAGCACGTTCCGGGTCAGCCCGACATGTGGGTCTTCGTGCTCTTCGAGTCTCTCGTCTTTACTTCCTACTTCTGCGTCTATCTCTACACGCGGACCCAGCACGAAGGCGCCTTCTTGCGGAGTCAGTCCCACCTGCTCCTGTGGCTCGGGGTGCTCGACACCGTCGTACTCCTGACGAGCTCCTGGACGATGGCCCGCTGCGTCCAACATGCGCGGGCAGGGAGATACGCGCTCGCCACGAGAGACGCGTGGCTCACCGCCGGATTGGGTCTTGTGTTCCTGGTGCTCAAGATTGTCGAGTGGGTCCGTCTGATCCGCATGGGCTACACCTTCACCAGCGGTCAGTTCTTCCAGTACTACTTCTTCCTGACGGCGATCCACTTCGTCCACCTCCTCATCGGGTTCGTGGTCGTTGGAGTGCTGCTCCTCCAACTCAAGGACGCGAGGCGGCGCCGGCAGGAAACGGTCGAGACATGTGCGACGTACTGGCACACCGTCGACTTCTTCTGGGTCTTGATCTTCGCTCTGCTCTACGTGGTGCGGTAGACGTGACGCCTACCTTCAACAAGCGGCTCTTTGCGACCTGGTTGATCCTGGTGGGGATCACGTTGTCGTACCTCTTGATCGACCATGCGGCCGGTCACGGCGTCCCGACTGCGAGCACGGTCATCACGGTGGGTGCGATCTGTCTCGCCTTGATCAAGCTCCGCATCATCATGCGCGAGTTCATGGAAGTGCGCGGTGCTCCTCAGTTGCTGTGTCGACTGACGGACTTCTGGGTCGTTCTCATGGCTGTCGCCATGCTCGGCGTGTACCTCGCCGGGCGAGCGGTTGCCTGAGTGGCACAGCGGGTGGGTTGCTGCACCGCCGCCCCTGTGAAGAGACGACTAGGTCCCTGACGTATCGATCCGGGTCATGATCCGAGCGGCGTCGCGACCGAGCCGACGAAGCTGTTCGGGAGTCAGGACATCGATCACCAGCGATCGAATGTGTTCGACGTGTGCCGGAGCCGCGTCGGCGAGCGTCGAGAGGCCGCTCTCCGTCAAAACGGCATTGGTAAACCGCCCGTCGGTGGGATCTGGTTCTCGACGCACCAAGCCCCGCCTCTCCAGGCGGTCGACGAGATGCGACAGTCGCGACAGCGACGCGTTGGTGACCTCGGCCAACGAACTCATCCGCATCGTTCGCGTCGGCGTCTCTGACAGCATCGCCAGAACTTGGTATTCGACCATCTTGAGCTTTGAGTCACGCTGCAGTTGTTGGTCGATCGACCAGGGGAGCCACGTCAGCACCCGTACAAAGGAAAGCCACGACGAGAGCTGGTCGGGCGTCAGCCATCGGGCCGAGAGTTCCTCGT
Organism: Acidimicrobiales bacterium; assembly: GCA_036491435.1. Taxonomy (GTDB): domain Bacteria; phylum Actinomycetota; class Acidimicrobiia; order Acidimicrobiales; family RAAP-2; genus Bog-473. Next base: position 6,506 of record DASXBZ010000111.1, on the reverse strand, counting down.
CCTCGCGGACTTCTGCGTGCGCCATGTGCGGCACGTTACCAGGCCTGGGCCGGCCAATCGAAGATAGTCACTTGAGACTTCATCTCTGATTTCGCTGCGGAACATCGTCCGTGTCCGGGAGCGGATCCGGCCTAGTGGGCAGAATCATCCCACGTAAACGGGCACAAAGGCCCCGTTGACGCCAGGAGGGGCAACATCGGACCCGACCTGGAGCAACGGCCATGGCCTAGAACTCACTTGACATTTCAAGTTATGCGGCCAAGACTGGGTGCGGAATCGAGACAGGAGGTCGTCCCAATGAGAGTGGCGCTGACAGGTGCAACCGGGTTCATCGGATCCCACGTCCTGAGGGAGCTTCTCGGTCATGGCCACGAAGTGACGGCCCTCGTCAAGGACGGAGCGCAATCGGACGCGGTCGCGGCCCAGGGCGCCGAAGCCGAGGTCGTGGATCTCTATGACCGGCCGACGGTCGTCAAACTGTTGGCCGACGCCGGCGGCGCCGTTCACACCGCCAGCCCGGGCGATGCGACCAGTGCGGACCTGGACTCCGCAGTGGTGGACGCGGCCATCGAGGCTTTCGACGGCACCGGCAAGCCCTACGTCCAGATCAGCGGTCTGTGGGCGTACGGGAACAACACCGCCATCACCGAGGACTCGCCGTTCGATGCGCCGCCCCTCGTCGCCTTCAGGCCGGCGATCGAGAGCCGCGTCCTGGGCACGACGGGCATGCGCGGTGTCGTGCCCATCTCGAGCGTTGCCTACGGCGACGGAGGGGGAGGGGTTCCCGGCGTGTTGCTCGGTTCGCCTCGCGACGAGCAGGGCAATCTGATCATGGTCGGGAGCGGACAACAGCAGTGGTCAACCGTGCACGTGGCGGATGTGGCCGACTTCTTCCGGCGTGTCCTCGAGGACGATTCCGCTCACGGGTACTACGTGCTCGGCAATGGCGTGAGCTCGACGGTGGCAGAAATCACCGAGGCGGCTGCCGTGGCCGTCGGTGCTCCCGGCGCAGTCCCCGGTTCGGACGAAGAGGCTCGCGCCCGGTTGGGTGACTATTTCGCCGAGGTCCTTCTCCTGAGCCAGGGCACGGCCGCCACGAAGGCCAGGACCGAGCTCGGTTGGAATCCGTCCCGCCCGACCCTGCTCGACGAATTCCGCGAGGGCAGTTACCGAAGCTGACCCGAACGGTCGGTCAGTGTCCCTCGGGCTCTCCCCGGAAGGCGCGCACCTCGATCGGCAGTGTCGTGGCCTGGGCGAGCTTGCGCGCCCATTCGAGCGCCTCGTCCAGTGAGGCGGCAGCGATGATGTTCACGCCACCGATGTGCTCCTTGGCTTCCACGTAGGGGCCGTCTGTCATGGCCATCCTCTTGCGGCGGGGGTGAATCACTATCGCCCTGCCGGGCTCTTCGAGGCCGCCGGCGAACACCCATGCACCCGCAGCCTCGAGTTCACCGCGTAGGGCCGCGAGGTCGCGGCCGATCGCTGCGAGCTCGTCGGCAGGAGGCGGGTCGCCATCCGGTTGGTAGATGCTCAAGAGATATTGCTGCACCGTTGACTCCTTGTTGCTCGCACTTTCAGGCTGAGGCACTGGCCCGCTCGTAGACGGCGATGACCACACCACTGGCGGTGCCCCTGGTCTCGAGGAGCTGCAGCGACGTGTCGAGCTTGTCAGGGAACAGTCGGCGTCCGCTGCCCAGCACCAGCGGATGGATCATCAACAGGAACTCGTCGATCAGGTCGGCCGCGATCAGCGCACCGATCAGCTCGCCACTGCCCATGATCGCGAGCACGCCGTCGATGCGGGCCTTGAGCTGCCCGACGGTATCGCCGACGACGCCTCGCAGCAGCGTCGAGTTGGGCCATGGGAGTGGTTCGGCAAGCGTCGACGACACCACGTACTTGGGCGTGTCGTTGAGCATCGGGCCGAACGGACTGTCGGGCTGTCGGTTCCAGTAACCGAGCAGGTCTTCGTAGGTGCGACGCCCGAACAACCACCCGCTCAAGCCTCCTCCTGCGGTCATCCGCTCGCCCATGGCGTTCTGCAGAGCGTCGTCCGGCGCTTCGCTGCGCTGCCCCCATCCACCATGCCGGAACCCATCCCGGGTGTCCTCATCGGCGCGACCCGGCCCCTGCATGATGCCGTCGAGGGACACGTGGTTCATGACGACGATCCTGCTCATCTGAAGCCTCCTGTGATCAGCGGTGGCCGCTGTCCGGGGGCCACCGGGTGGTCGAGGTCCAGGTGGTCACCTGGGCCTGCGTCGCCTAGACGAACGTTGGAGGCCGAAATCGACAATTGGGCGTCCGAGCACGAAAAAATTGAGACCGAACCCGCACGACCTGCCCCGAGGGGCTCGCTCGGCGCTATTCGCCGGCGGAGTAGAGGGCGTCGTCGAGCTCTGCCCATGCATCGAGGGTGATCGGTCCCTCGATCAAGCTCGTGCCCGCGATCACGGCGATATGGTCGGGATCGCGCCCGAATACGGCGGCCCACGTGGCGTCGTCGCCGTGCCGTGCCACGAGGCTCCCTTGCTTGTCGAGCGCGGTCCCGATGCGCTCCAGCTCGTCGACCGTGGGGACTTCCAAGACGACGGCGCGGAGGCCGACGTGACCTGCACCCATGACGCGGCGGGCAGAGGTGGTGCCAACCGATCGGAGCAGGATCACCTGGGGTCGGTCGTTTCCGGGCGCGTACATCGACGCCAGCTGGTCCTTCCTCGCGAGCAGGGTGAAGCCGTACACGTCACGGTAGAAGTCGATCGAGCGGTCGAGGTCCGCAATGTTCAACACCACGCCCTGGAAGTTCATGTGTTCGCTCCGAGTCTTGAACGCTGCCATCTTGCCGTGCCCGCCCGGGCCGTGCACAAGAACGGAGGGACGGCGTGGCGCACGTGCTGAGGATCACACAGGTTGCGGGAGCAGAACCCAATATGCTGCCCCCAGAGAGGCGAATATGACCGCAGACGACATGGCGCACGAGGGCCCGGACGAGAGTGGCTCGGGGCAGGACGACCAACTCGACGAGGTCGAGGAGGAGTCCTTTCCGGCGTCGGACCCCCCGTCTTCGTGGGCGGGTCAGAACCAGGATTCCGACGAGTAGCGACGGCCGGCGCGACCAGCCGGCGGCCCGGTGAACAGCCTGGACAACCCGGGCACCAGCCGAGTGCACAATGGGGGACCATGAACGCGGAACTCGACGAGCTGCGGCGATTGCGTCGGGCCCGGGACCAAATGGATCGCGAGTTCGACAAACCGCTCGACGTCCCCGCGCTCGCCCGCACGGCGCTGATGTCCACGGCGCACTTCAGTCGCCGATTCCGCGAGGCGTACGCCGAGACGCCCTACTCCTACCTCATGACCCGTCGCATCGAGCGGGCGAAGGCGTTGCTGCGGCGTGGCGACCTGACCGTGACCGACGTGTGCTTTGCGGTCGGCTGGGGGAGCCTGGGCTCCTTCTCCGCGCGGTTCACCGAGCTCGTCGGCGAGTCACCCTCTGCCTACCGGGCCCGTGATCATGACGAGCTCCGCATCGTTTCGCCTTGCCAGTTGATGGTCCTCACCCGCCCGCGCAAGACCGGGGGTCCGGGCGGGAGCGAAGAGAGCAGTTTCGAAGAAGCATCGGTGACCTCGTCCGTTTAACGTCGACGGCATGACCGTTTCACTCAGCACTGTGCACATCACCGTCGACGACCCCGAGGCGGCGCTCGCCTTCTACCGCGACACCCTGGGCCTCACCGTGAGTCTCGACGTGTCCAATGACGGCTTCCGCTGGATCACGCTCGTTTCCGACGCCCAGCCCGAGATCGGGATCGTGCTGTCCCAACCGCATGGGGGCCGATCCCAAGACGACGGCGACGCGTTGGCCACGCTGCTGGCCAAGGGAGAGTTGTACCCGGTCCATTTCGCGTGTGAGGACCTCGACGCCACGTTCGACAAGATCGCCGGCACGCCGGGCGTCGAGGTGCTCCAGGAGCCCGCGACCCAGCCCTGGGGCAAGCGCGACGCCGCCGTGCGCGACCCCGCGGGCAACCGGCTTCGCATCGAGCAGGCGTAGGACCTTCCCGAACGGCCAACGCCGCTCAGTGCAAACCTGATTCCTTGCCGGGTCTATCGACCCGTCAGGTCAGCCGCCGACGGAGTTCACCCAGGCCTGCGCCACCGCCGCCGGCTGCTCCTTCTGCACGGTCACCTCGAGGTTCAGCTTGGAGATGGCGGTCGTGGTCAACTTGGCGTCGATCTTGTTGAGCACGCTGGCCACGCCCGAGGTGGCCACCGACTTGCGGATCACCGGGACGATGTAGTCCGCACCCTCGAGGTGCTTGTTGTCCGTGAGGGCGACGAAGTTGTTCGACACGACGTTGCCGTCGCTCGAGAACAGCTCGACCACTTGGACCTCTCCGTTCTTGAGCGCGGCCACGCTGAGCGGCCCGGCCTCGTCGAGGGATTTGAAGCCGGCGAAGTTGAGCCCGTAGGTCTTCTTCAACCCCGCTTCGCACCCGGCGAACGTGGGGCACTCCGGTGGGCCGCCGAGCGTGAGCTTCGACGCGACGGGCTTGAGGCTCGAGAGGGTCGTGAGGTGGTACTTGCTGGCCGTCGCCTTGGTGACGGCGAAGACGTTGGTGTCGAGGGCCTTCGACGCGGGCAACACCGTCACCCCGAAGGAGGCCAGCGCCTTCTGGTCGGCGGGGATCGCCGTCGAGATGTTGTCCCCCGCCGCCTGGGGCGTGCCGCCGTGGAGGAAGCCGAGTAGCGAGGCCGCGTAGTCGGGCTCCAGGTTGATCTGGCCCTTCTCGATCGTCGGCACGACGATGGCACGGGTCCCCAATGCGGCCTCCACGGTCACCGGGTACCCCGCCTTCTTGAGCACGTCGGCCCAGATGTTCGAGACGATCGCCTGCTCTTCGAAGTTGGTCGACCCGATCACGATGGCGGGCTTGCTCGACGAGGCCCCGGCCGACGCGCCCGTGAAGGCCGCCGGGACGATGAGCGTCGAGGTCAGGGCGGTCAGTGCTCCAAAGGCGAGGGAACGCGGGAAACGCATGTGGAGACCCTTTCGGTGGGGGGAGGCGCCGCCCTATCGATGTGACGGGACCGTAACGAGGCTGTCAGGAAGATGAAATCCTGACCAATCCCGTAGCAAATAGCAAGCCATCAGAGCGGCTGGGTGCCACCGACCGGCTGGGGCAAGGTGGTGTCGCTGGCCCGAAGCGCTCTTCCCCGGCGCAGCGGGCGCGGCGTCAACACCCTGGTCAGGGTCGTGAGCACGAAGGCGACCAGTCCCGCCATGGCGGCGACGAGGAGCGCGCCGCTGAACGCCACCACCGAGTTGTTCTCGTTGAGCCCGCTGATGACGTACGTGCCGAGGTCGGAGTAGCTGACGTACGCGGCGAGGGTCGACGTGGCGACAACCTCGATCGAAGCGGTCCGCACGCCCGCCATGACGAAGGGCACCGCTAGCGGTGCCTCGACCGTGAATAACACCTGTGTGCCCGACAGGCCCATGCCCTTCGCGGCATCCTTGACGTCGGCGTCGACCTCGCGCATCCCGACGTAGGTGTTGGTGAGGATCGGCGGGATCGCCAACGCGGTGAGCGCGATCCATGCGGCGAGGAAGCCGCCCCACTTGAGCGAGATCGAGGGCTGGATCGCCAGGAGCGTGAGGAGGGCGAGCGTCGGCACCGCGCGGAACGCGTTCGCCGCGTTGACCGCGACGAGCCCGCCCCGGCCCGTGTGGCCCAGCACGACGCCGAGCCCTCCACCGAGAACAATCGCCGTCGCGACGACCGCGACGACCAGTTTGATCTGATTCCAGAAGAGGACGGGGATCCCTTCCGAGCCCGACCAATTGGCCGACGTCGTGAACCAGCCGAAGACATGGGCGAGGAAGCTCATCTCACCCTCCCGCCACTTCTCTCGGCCGGCGCGTGCGGGACCAGGGGACCGCGAGGCGCTGCGCGCCGACGAGGAGGAGGTCCGCGACGGCTGCGAGCGCGATCGAGAGGACCAAGCCGACGATGATCGGCGTGTAGTAGGCGGTGTTGAAGCCGTACGTGATCTGCTGGCCCAGCCCGCCGAGGCCGATCAGCGCGGTGACGGTGACGAGACCGATGACGGTGGCGGTGGCGACGCGCAGGCCGGCGAAGACGAACGGCAGGGCGAGCGGGAGATCGACGCGGAGGAGTGCCGCCATCGGCGTGTAGCCGAGCCCGGTGGCCGCATCGCGCGCGTCCTCGGGTACCGCATCGAGCCCGGCCACCGTGTTCCAGATCATGATCAGCAGCGTGTAGCCGACGAGCGCGACTTCGGCGGTGACGTAGGAGTAAGCACCCGTGATCGGCACCAAGATGGCGAAGAGGGCCAGGGAGGGGATGATGTAGAGCGTGCTGGCGAAGCCGAACACCGGCGCGCGGACGAGCCGGTAGCGCCAGGCCAACACGGCGAGCGGGATGGAGATGGCGGTGCCGATGGCGACCGCGATGAGGCTGAGCTCGATGTGCTGGACCAGG
>DASXBZ010000110.1:0-2486 GCA_036491435.1 Acidimicrobiales bacterium | reverse complement strand
CCTTGTCGCGTGCGATCTGGCCCAGCGCGTCGAGGAATTCGAAGTTGGTCTTGCTCATGGCCGCTTCACCCTCTCACTCTTCGCGCGACGCGGCGCCGGCCCCCATTCGAACACCGTGCGCGCCCTTTCGATCTGGTCGTAACTGATGCGTACCTCGCCGTCGGGCACGTCCGGCCCGGCGAGGGTGCAACCCGTCTCGTCGGCCGACTGGAGCGTCCCGGTGATGCGCCGGACCTCAGCGGTGCCGGCGTCCACCCGCACGGTGACGGTCTCGCCGACGGCCCGCGCGAAGTGAGCGGGCGTGCGCAGCCGCCGCTCGAGCCCGGGGCTCGAGACGGTCAGCGTGTAGCGCCCCGGCAAGGGGTCGATCCGGTCCAGCGCGGCCGAGACGTCCTTCGTCGCCTCGCTCAGGTCGTCCAGCCCGACCCCGCCCTCGCGGTCGACGAAGACCGTGAGCTGGGCGCCGCGGACCTCCACGTCGATCAGCTCCAGGCCGCGTGCCTCCACGACCGGCGACAGGGCGCCGGCCAAGTCCGTCATGTCGGTCATTCCTGTCACCTCCTTGGTCTGCACTGGTGATCTTCCTGGTCTGGTCGTCGAAACCTGGCCCCCGCAAAGCGAAAGCGTGGGCCGCAGCCCACGCTTCAACGAGGTACTGATTCTTAATGGACAGCCAGGGAATTATAGCAATCCCGTGGTCAGTACGAGCGGCCGACGACGGCGACGAGCTCGTCCTCGGGGTCCGTGTGCGCGGCGAGGGAGCCGTCGGGGCGCTGCAGGCACCGTACGGACAGCGCGTGCTGCGCCAGGCGGTCCTCGCCGTCGGGCCCGAGGGCCGCCATGGGCACCCGGGCGAAGCCGGCCGACCCCGCCTCGATCGCCTCCTCGAGGGTGGCGACGTCCGCCGTCCGGGCCTCCCGGAAGGCCGTCGCCTCGTCCAACAGGTCCCGGTCCACGGACCCGAGCGCTGCGGCGACCTCGGCCGCCGCGCCGACGAGGGCGACCGTGCGCTTCTCCCGCGTGTGGCGCACCACGAGCGTGACATTGCCGTCGGCCAGGTCCCGCGGCCCCACCTCGACGCGGACGGGGACGCCCTTGAGCTCCCAGTCCACGCTGCGCCGGCCGAAGCCGGTGTCGGTCCGGTCGTCGAGCCGCACCCGGTGTCCCGCCGCGCCCAGCTCGGCGCAGAGGCGGGCGGCGGCCTCGCCCACGGCGGGGTCGTCCTTGACGACCATCACGACCACCTGCGCGGGCGCCACGGCCGGCGGGAGGCGCAGGCCGAAGTCGTCGCCGTGCGCCATGACCAGCGCGCCGACGAGACGGGTGGAGACACCCCATGAGGTTTGCCACACGTAGTCGAGCGAGCCCGACGCGTTGGCGTACGTGATGTCGAAGGGGCGGGCGAAGTTCTGCCCGAGCTCGTGGCTCGTGCCCATCTGCAACGCCTTGCCGTCGCCCATCATCCCTTCGCACGTCCATGTCTTGTTGGCGCCGGCGAAACGCTCTCGGGCGGTCTTGTGGCCCGTGAGCACCGGGACGCGGAGCACGTCGACCATCGTCGAGCGGTAGACGTCGTTCAGGATCTGCAGCGCGTAGGCGCGCGCGTCGTCCTCGGTGGCGTGCGCCGTGTGGCCCTCCTGCCAGAGGAATTCGCTCGTGCGGAGGAACAGGCGCGGCCGGAGCTCCCAGCGCACCACGTTGGCCCACTGGTTGAGCAACATGGGCAGGTCGCGGTGGCTCTGGATCCACTTGGAGAAGAAGTGGTTGATGACGGTCTCGCTCGTGGGCCGCACGACGAGCGGCTCCTCGAGCTCCTTGCCACCGCCGTGGGTGACGACGGCCAGCTCGGGCGCGAAGCCCTCGACGTGCTCGGCCTCGAGCTTGAGGAAGGCCTCGGGGATGAACAGCGGGAAGTACGCGTTCTCGGCGCCGGCCTCCTTGATGCGGCGGTCGAGCTCGGCCTGCATCAGCTCCCAGATGCCGTAGCCCCACGGGCGGATGACCATGGTGCCGCGGGCGGGGCCGTTGTCCGCCATCTCGGCGCGGGCGACGACCTCTTGGTACCAACGGGGGAAGTCCTCTTCCCGCGTCACGATCGCGCTCGCGCCGGCGCCGCCCTTGCCCATCGGAAAAATCTAGCGGTCGGCTAGCTGTCGGAGTGGCGCCGGATGATCTCGATCTTCTCCGCCGTGCGGTTGGGATCGGCGCCCGTCGAGTCCAGCAACTCGCGGCGGTCGGCCTCCGCTTCGGCCTCCGCGCCGGTGTCGGCCGCGGCGATGCGCGCCTCGACGCCCTCGGCCACGAGGCGCTCGGCTTCGTCGACGAGCGACTGGACCATCTCGGCTTCGGGCACGACGCGGATGATCTTGCCGCGGATGAAGAGGTGTCCCTTCTGCTTGCCCGCCGCGATGCCGAGGTCGGCCTCGCGCGCCTCGCCCGGCCCGTTGACGACACAGCCCATGACCGCGACCTGGATCGGCAGGTTC
>DASXBZ010000109.1:0-18509 GCA_036491435.1 Acidimicrobiales bacterium | reverse complement strand
ACCGGCGCCGACCCGAAGACGCTCGGCATCTACTACGACGTCGAGTACAGCCACGGCGTCTTCCCCGCGGGGACGACGAACTGCTCCGGGCCGGTCCCGGGCGGCAACGTGATCTACGACTCGCCGGACGACAGCCTTCCTGCCGTGCAGGACCTGCTGAACAACAACAGCGGCAACACCTTCCCGTCGTTCGACGAGGGTGGCTCGATCTACCCGAACGGGATTGACCAGAACCCGAGCCTGATCATGGGCCTGACCGATCATCCCCAGTCGGGTTTGAACCCGCAGACGTACCCGGTCGACCCCAAGACCTGCCAGCCGATCCAGCCGTGGGACTACCTGCAGACCAACTCGATCTTCCAGGTGATCCACAACGCCGGCCTGCGGACGGCGTGGTCCGACAAGCACGCGATCTACACGTCGTACAACGGCCCGGGATCCAACGGCACCAGCATCGACGACTTCTTCGGCCCCGAGATCGACTCACAGGCCGTCGAGCCGAACGGCAAGGCCTACCCCGTTGACGGCGCGTGGACGGCCGACAACGCCGCGACCAAGCAATACGACTCCTACAAGGTCCAGGCGGTCATCAACTGGATCAACGGCCACGACCACTCCGGCAACGGGCCCAGCGTCGGGACGCCGGCGGTCTACGGGATGAACTTCCAGGTGGTCTCGACGGCCGAGAAGTTGAAGAGCTCCCCAGCGGTGCTGATCGGCCCCGATTCTCAGGGCAACTACACCGAGGGCCCGTCGCTCCCCGGCGGGTACATGACCGTGGGTGGGCAGCAGGTCCCGGGCCCGCTGCTCCAGAGCGCACTCGACTACGTCAACCTCGGCTTGCAGGTCATGGCGGACACGATCCAGGCGGACGGCGAGACCAACTCGACGGCGATCATCCTGACGGCGAAGCACGGCCAGTCCCCTCTGAACAACGCCCAACTGCAGCGGATCGACGACGGCCCGATCATTGACGGCGTCAACGCCGCGTGGGCCGCACTCCACCCGAGCAACCAAACGTTGGTCGTCCAAGAGGCCGACGACGACGGATTGCTCTGGTGGCTGTCGGACCGCTCGCAGGCGGCGACGGAGTTCGTCAAGGACTACCTGTGGTCGCACACCGCCCAGGCGGTCAACTACGCCGGCAATGTGGTCACCGTCCAGCATTCCGGCCTCTCGCAGATCTTCGCCGGCAAGGAGTCGGCGAACTACTTCGGCGTCGCGAACTCCGACCCGCGGCACCCCGACGTGTTCGCCATCTCCCAGATCGGCACGATCTACACGGGCGGCTCGAAGATCGCCGAGCACGGTGGCGCCAACCCGGGCGACCGGGACGTGCCGCTCGTCGTCTACGCGCCGGGCACCGTCCAGCCGGGACAGTCGAGCAGCGGTGTGGAGACGACCCAGGTGGCGCCGACGATCCTGAAGTTGCTCGGTCTCGCCCCTGGCTCGCTGCAGGCCGTCCTGGAGCAGGGCACGCAGGTCCTTCCCGGAATCGGCGGCGGCAACCAGAACGGGCAGTAACTCGCGTCTGACGGGACTGCGGGGGCGGTTGCGAGCCGCCCCTGCAGTCCCATGACGCGGCGCCGTCGCCTTGATCACCGACTGACCAACCGGAGTCCCCGCGGGTGTCGCAGGGCAAAAGCTCGGCGCCGCTGCCCCGCTAGCCCATTAGGGTCGGGCGCCATGTCGATGATCGACTACGACGCACGGCCGGTCACGCCGCAGGTCGTGCTCGTCGGGTACCGGGCGTCCGGCGTCGGCTACACCCTTCGGGACTTCCTCAGCCGCAACGGCATCCCCTACGAGTGGGTCGACTTCGACGAGGCGGCCCGGATCGAGGACCTGCTGCCGGCGGGGGAACGGAACCCCGACCTCCTGCCCGTCTGCATTCTCCCGAACGGGACACGGCTCGCCCCCGCCACCCTCGAAGCGGTGGCCGAGGGGCTCGGCATGGTGTCGGCCCCGAGATTGTCCGAATACGACCTGACGATCGTGGGCGCAGGTCCGTCCGGGTTGGCGGCCGCCGTCTACGCGACCTCCGAAGGTCTGCGCACCCTGGCCATCGAAGCGGTGGCGCCCGGGGGTCAGGCGGGGACGACCTCGATGATCGAGAACTACCTCGGGTTCCCACAGGGCATCAGTGGCAGCGAACTGGCGACGCGGGCGACGGCACAGGCACGACGGTTCGGTGCCGAGATCCTTCTGGCGCGCCGCCTCGTCGACATCGCGCAGGACGATCCGGGGTACGGCGTACGCCTTTCGGACGGGACGACGGTGCGGTCACGAGCTCTGCTCCTGGCGAGCGGGGTCGAATGGCGGCGGCTCGAGATCCCCGGCCTCGACGAGCTCCTGGGCTCCGGTGTGTACTACGGCGCGGGCCCGAGTGAGGCCGTCACGTGCAGCGGTTGCCACGTCGCGATCGTCGGCGGTGGGAACTCGGCCGGCCAGGCGGTGGTTCGTTTCTCGCGCTACGCGGCGCGCGTCTCACTCGTGGTCCGGGGGCCCTCCCTCGAGTCGTCGATGTCGCAGTACCTCATCGAACAGGTCAGCAGGATCCCCAATGTCGACATCCTCACGAACACCAGGGTCGTCGACCTCGAGTCCGACGGCAGGCTCCGGGCGGTGACGGTCGACACCGCGGGCACGATGGAGCGCTTGCCGGCCGAGGCCCTGTTCATCTGTATCGGCGGCGTGCCGCGCACGGAAGGCGCCATCCGGGTGGGGCTGGCGCTCGATGAAGCCGGCTACGTTCCGACGGGCGCGGCCATCAACCCGTCGGACGGATGGCCCCTCGCCCGGCAGCCGTTGCCGCTCGAAACGAATCTTCCCGGCCTGTTCGCTGCAGGCGACGTGCGAAGCGGGTCGATCAAGCGCTGCGCCGCGGCGATCGGCGAAGGGTCCATGGCGGTGGCGCTGGTGCACCAACGACTCGCCGAGATCGGCGGTGAATGACATGGGCGCTCCGCCTGCCGCAGACTTCGCCGACGTCCCATCGGGCCGAGGCCCGGATGCGGCCGCGGTCGCGGAGTTCGCTCACCTGGCCTCGGGAGAGCAGCTCCGGACCGTGGCGAAGGCCCTCGAACGCAACGGCATCACCGCCAGCGTCGTCGACTCCGGCGAAGAGGCCAGGGCGGCCGTGCGCTCCATCCTCCCGGTGGGAGCCGAGGTCTACAACAACACCTCGCGCACCCTCGAGCTCGTCGGCATCGCCGAGGACGTGGAACGGTCCGGCCTCTATCAGCCGCTGCGACCCCGCCTGTACCAGATGGACCGTGAGATGCAGAGCCGCGAGATGCGCCAGCTCTCCGCCGCGCCCGATTGGCTGGTGGGCAGCGTGCACGCGGTGACGGAGGAGGGGTCGCTCTTGATCGCGTCGGCCAGCGGCAGCCAGCTCGGCCCGATCGTCTCCGGTGCCGGCCACGTGGTCTTCGTGATCGGTGGCCAGAAGGTCGTGCCCGATTTCAACAGCGGGCTGCGACGGCTCTACGAATACTGCTTTCCCCTCGAGGATCTGAGGGCGAAAGAGGCCTACGGGGTGCCGAGCGGGGTGAACAACGTCCTCGTCATCAACAAGGTGCTCGTTCCCGGCCGGATCACTGCGATTCTCGTGCAGGAATCGTTGGGCTTCTGACCTCTTCGCGCCCTCTCCGAGTTCAGGTGGGCACCTTCTTCGCGTTCTCAGTCGTCAGACCGGAAACGGAGCGCAGCAGTACCTTCGAGCTCAAGGGCCCGGACACGACAGAGCAGTGTGGGAGTGCGTCCTTGAGCTCGTCCGAAGCGTGACGCGGTGCCACTACCACCACCCGCCGCCTGCCCGCGGGTCTGGTGGTGCCACGGTCGAGACGCCGGGCCACCTCGGCACAGGTTCCGTCGCCCTGGTCGAGTGCACTCACGATCACGTCAGCGCGGTCGACCAGCGGGCAGTGACCCATCCGAACGAGCAAGCACTCTCGAATATGACGTCCCGAAGGTCCGGGGCACCACATGGTGTCGTAGCCGTGTTCGGACAGAAGGCGCCACGCGGCATGTGCTTCTGCCCCGTCGGCGGTCTCCAGGAGAACCTGGGGCCGTGGTGACGCGCCCGTCGGCATGGTCCATGACCGGGCATGGTCCCTGCCCAGACGTCGCTTCCAAAAGTACCAATCCATGTCTTGTCTCCCTTCTGTCGTCATCAGGTCAGTTCTCGTGCTCAGACATCCGAGGGCAAAGGGATCCCAGGTTCCGACCCCAGGCCACAGCCCGCTCGCTCTCCCCGGCGACGAGCTGATTCGCGGCTGTGCGAAAGCTCTCGGGAGCACAGAGAAGCGTCGCGTGGCGACGCTTGAGGGCTCGGGCGATCGCTTTTGACGCGCGTCCGGTGAGAAATCCCGGTCCGTTCGCCCGAGTGTCGAAGCATGCGACCGGCATCTTCACGTCGAGACCCTCGAGTCCGGTAAGCCACTCGCGAACGCCCGGCGTGGTGTCAGCCTCCGGTTCCAGAACCAGCCTGCCATCAGACCGGCGGACGTACTCTGGGGTACCCCGGCGCGTTCTTGGCCCAGGCAGGCCGCGCATGTGTGTCGGTGCGCCGACCACAAGCATGCAGGCATCGCCGAGGTCCTCTTGTCGTGCCTCCGAAGCCCGGATCAAGGCCGTATCCATGGAGGAAGCCGCCAACCCTTGGCAAATGGCCTCGGCGATTGATTTGGTACTGCCGAACATCGACTCATAGATCACAACGGCTCGCATGTCATGCCTCGCTTCGTCTCGGCGCGGCACCGCCGGCCCATAGGTGGACCGACGGCGATCGCACGGCTCTCTTGGTTCATGCCGAGACCACGACACCCTTGGGAAGGTGGTGCGTCATGAGCTCTTCGCTTTCGTCCGTGCGAGTTGCATGCACGAACCCGAGGATCACCAGAACGGCCATCATTGCGGCAAGCGCGAAGGCCGCCATCGCGCACCAGAACGCGATGGTCGCAATCAGGCTGAAGCCATAGGCCTCGAGCAACATCGCCCGCAGCGTGGTGCCCTGGAAGACCGTCTGGGCTTTGGCCTCCGCGGCGGTGTAGGCCGCTGAGGCCTTGGGAAGAGCCATCGCCTCAGAGCTGAGTTGTGCGTACGTCTTGCCGCCACCGATCTCCTGCAGGTGCGCCGCGATGAAGTCATTGGCGTAGACCTCCGCCTGCTGCCCCGTGAGGAGCTGTTGGCCCGCGTACTGGGACACTGAGGGGACCATGGAGGGGGTGATCTCCGAACCCACTTTGGGGTGCGCGAATGCCGCAGACGGAGGAAACGTGATGTGCTGCTCCGCGAGCTGGGTGTGCACATAGTTGTTCGCGAAGCTGTAGCCCATAAAGAGCAATCCACCGGCAACAGCGAGCACGATCACCACGATCACGCCGCCCGCGCTCGCCAACATGTCGAATACCTTGCGCCGCATAGCCATCTCCCTCTCGCCTTTGCGATCCCTCACTACGAGAAATCTCTTCACGTGAATTTTCTTGCCTGGGGACTATGCGGGCACCGAGCGGATGGTCCTTTTGGCTATGGCAATTGGTCCCAATGCGCCATCAGGACCAAAGTCCCTGCCGGATCAGACCTACATCCCTAGAGGACGTTCGCTGGCCCTCCTAGCTTGAGGAGGGGTGTGAGGCGCCGGCGTGCCGCTTCAGCCAGGAGGACGCCATGGAGGCAAACCACCAACCGAGATCCCCGCTCGAAATGAGCGGCCTGCGCACTGTCGCAGTCGGCTTCGACGGCTCCGCGGACTCGAAGGTCGCGTTGTTGTGGGCTGTCGCACTCTGCGAACTGACCGGTGCCGTACTCCGGGTGATCCACGTGGTAGGGCTTCTCGAGGAACGGTATCTGACACATCTCGCACCTGCAGAAGCGGACGTGGCGCTGCACATTGCCACCGACAGTGGCCTGCCGGCGCACCGTTTCGAGTGGGAGCAGCTGTCGGGCTCACCGTCTGAGGCCCTCGTGAGGGCAACCAATCCCCCCAACTCCGTGGACTTGCTCGTCCTCGGAAACGGCGGCTCTGCGTGCTTCCCGGGAACGCTCCTGGGCAGCACCAGCCTCGAGGTCGCCCAACTCTCCTCGGTACCTGTGACGATCGTTCCCAATCCGGCGGGCGGACGCCAGAACCCGTTCCCTCGCCCGGACTTCTGGTCGTCTCAGCGGACAATCATCACGGAACAGGACGCGTGACGACCGCAGTACGCGCCGACAGAGCCCAAGAACACTCGCTCGAACGTCCCGGCCCTTCGCGACCCGACCACCAGCAGGTCGGCGCCTCGGGCCGCATCGACCAGCACCGGTCCGGCTTCCCCGTCCGCGGTTTCGCCACGAACGACTACGTCTGGCGCCTCCTCGATCACCCGGCTCATGGCGGCCTCCACTACTTTCCGTGCGGCTTCCTCGACCTCATCGACCGAGTGGGTGATGGCATAGCTTTTCGTCATCGGAAAGGTCCACGCGGTCACGACGTCGACGACCGCGGGCCATCGTCGTGCCTCTTGGATCGCCCATTCCAATGCCAACGCGCCGGTTTCGGATGCGTCGACGCCGACCACAATGCGTCGTTGATCTACGGGAACCGGAAGTTCAGCAAGACCGCTCAGTGCGCACATGTTCAACACAGCCTCCCCTGATCCACGGCCTGGCGTCGGCAGGCGACGGAACGCTCTTGACACGGTAGGAAGCTCCTGCCGGCAAACTCCAGGGAGATTGGTCACGACAGCGGAGGACAAAGGTCCCATCTGCTCACAGAGCGGGTGGAATCGGGAGAAACGTCCCTAGTTGCTCTCCGAACTCGACGTCACCGTAGCTGCATGAGCATGTACGTCGACGTTTTGTCGGACGCACTCAAGTCCTGGAACGGTGGGGTGTCTGGCGAAGCGCTGCTCGACCAGGTGGTGGACCGTCGTGTCTTCATGCTCTCGGCGCGGGTGGGTTGTACTCCGTCGGCCTACGATCTGCTCGCGGCGGAAATTGCATACGACGCGTCCCTCATGCGTCTCTGTGATGACCTCGGCGTCGCCACAAAGGCAGCCGACTTTGCCAACCCTCTTGTCGAGCGCACCCGGATCGAACGGGAGCTCGCGGAAACTTGTGGGGTTGACCTCGGTGCGCTGGCCCGCGCCCGCTGCCGGCCGTGACGACATCTCCGTCATCCGCCAGATCCTGGCTAGGGAGATTCTTCCCCCCGCCGCGGGACCTTCGACGGTAGATCGGGCCATGACCAGCATGTTTCCATTGCTTCCAGGCGCAAATGGATCTTGAAGGGAGAACAGGTATGCGGGGTGCGGTCTTCGCCAACAGTCGCTCCAGCGGGGAGCGTTCGACAGTCGGGAACTCGAGCGAGGAGTGCGAGTAGATGGTGTTCGACACGGTTGTCGCGTCACTGATCGATCTTGGTGGGACCGGGCACTACGTCCACTGGGGCTTCATTCAGATCTCGATCGCCAATCTCGTGGTCATCGCTCTGATGATCGTTGTCTTGATCTTGGCGATCCTTCTGCCGTTCCCGCGGCACGGAAAGAGGAACCGATGAGCCTCGACACGGAGTCCCGTTTGGAGGAGGGCCCGTCCTCCGATCACTCCGACTCCCGACAATGGACAGCCCGGACGCGTCGGGCTGCAGTATCTGCGCTGCCTCCGGAGCGCTTGCTGCCCGATCGCCAACCGGCCTATATGGCCTCATGGATCTACGTGTTCGGGGTGCTGACGGTGGTCAGTCTGGCATGGGTGATCGTGACGGGGTGCGTCCTCGCGGTAATGGGACCCAGTTGGTGGCACACGTCTTCGGTGGGACTCTTCGTGAACTCCCTCCATCTCTGGAGCGTCGAGGCCTTCTTCTTCTTCATGGTGATCCATCTCTGGGGAAAGTTCTTCATGGCCGCGTGGAGGGGCAATCGACGTCTGACCTGGGTCACTGGGGCCATCTCGTTCGTCGTCTCGATAGCGGCCGCGTTCACGGGCTACCTGTCGCAACAGAACTTCGATTCCCAATGGATCTCGACACAGGCCAAGGACGGCATCAACGCCACGGGAGCGGGTGCGTTTTGGAACGTCCTCAACTTTGGCCAGATGCTCATGTGGCACATCGTCCTATTGCCGATCGGCGTCGTTGCCATCGCGGGCCTGCACGTGCTCCTCGTACGACGACGCGGCATCGTGCCACCGTTCGACGACGGCGCAGAGGTTCCTGAGGCTCCGACTGAGGCTGCCGAGGTGCCGGCATGAGCGCGGCGAGGAGACGTCGGCACTTCAATCCCGACCGCGACGTACGGGAATGGGGCGGCGCCTATGTGCCTTACGACATCTTGAAGGAAGCCTTCGTAGCGCTTGTTGCCGTCGGCGTCCTCGTTGTGCTCCTGGCCGTCGTGTTTTCGTCTCCCGACGAGCACGCTGTCACCCTCAAGTCATGGGCCAACGCGAACCCGGTCGACTTCGCGCAGACCGCCATCACCCAACTCGACGGAACGAGCCCCGTCGCAACCTACGGACCGCCCTACAATTCGACAGCCGGCGCGGCCCAGCACATCGGCTTTTTCGAACCTGCACAGTGGTTGGGCGTGCATCAACCAATCGACACCGCCAAGGAATTCGTCATCGGCCCGTTGCGGACGTTGCCCAACGAACCACGCCTACAGGGTGCAGTGTCCGAATATCAGGGTGCGTCATCGACGCAGCAGCAAGCGTGGACAGCGGCGTACGAAAAGGCTGTCGCCAAGGCGTCCGGGACCGGCAGCGAGCTTCGCGTGCCCGCCGGGGACTACGGGCCGGTCGGGACGATGATCAGCGGGCTGACCTCCATGGCCCAAAGTGGCGCCCTGGACGGGACGCTCCTGAGCCAGGGTCAGTTCTACAACACGAACGACACGAAGCCGCTGCTGTTCATCGCAAGCGGGAACTACCTGGCCGACCTGGCCGGCCAGCAGCATCTACAAGGCACCCAGTGGGGAATGATGAACGAGACCGGGAACTATCCCGGGCAGGCATGGCTCTGGCTCTACACGATGTGGTACCAGGTTGCGCCGATGAACACGTCATCGAACGCAGATCTCGAGGTGTGGGCGATCATGATGGTGCTCACCATCGGGCTCATCTTCTTGCCGTTCATCCCGATCCTCCGCGCCATCCCTCGCTGGTCTCGTGTCTACAGGTTGATCTGGCGGCAGCACTACCGCGAACTCGCACAGACTGGTGCGAGCGGCGTCTGACCTGCGCGAATGAAGGCTCTGGCCGCGACGTCCCATGACAGGTCGCCGCGCTCAATCGGGCGGGCTCGCTTGTCCGTCCGCTTTGAGCCTGGTCGCGTAGATCGCAGCTTCGGTTCGACTCGCCATCTTCAGTTTTCGGAGCAATCCGGTGATGTAGTTCTTCACCGTGTGCTCGGCGAGGAACATCGACTCGGCAATTTGCTTGTTGGTCTGGCCTTCCGCAATCAGATCGAGGACTCTTCGCTCCTGGGGCGACAACGATTCGAGCAGCGGATCGCCCGCCGGCGGATTGGCGATCCGCTCCACGACCCTTGCGACCGCGCGTGGATCCATGAGTGACTCGCCGTTCGCGACCTTTTTGACGTCCTCGATCAGGTCCCGCGCCTTGATCTGCTTGAGCACGAACCCTGCCGCGCCGGCCATGACGCTGGCGTACAGGGCCTCATCGTCGGCGAAGCTCGTCAAGATCAAGCAGGCCATCTCGGGAACCGAGGAACGCACTTCCCGGCAGACCTCGATTCCGTTGCCCTCTTCGAGCCGCACATCGAGGATCGCAACGTCGGGCTTGGCCAGGGGGATCCTGGTCAATGCCTCTGTTGCAGTCCCCGCCTCGCCGACGACGACGATTTCCTCGTCGCTCTCGAGGAGTGTGCGGATGCCCTCGCGCACCAGCTCGTGATCATCAAGGAGGAAGACGCTGATCGTCACGCGTTCATCTTGCCAGGACCCAACGATGTCGAGCTTCCCCGGCCTCGTCCACCCTGGTCAGCTACGGCCCCGTGAACAATCGTTTCGGGCTCGAAGGGGCTCTCGAAGAAAGGAGCGCTAGACGTGGACGGAGCCGGAACGTCTTCAAGGGCGAAGCGGCAGTCGATACCATCCAAGCTCGTGCCGTACACCAGGGTGGAGGATCCAAAGAAGCTGCAGCGACTGATGGCGGCCGTCTTGATGATCACCGCCGACGTCGAACTGCAAGACCTCCTCCAACACATCGTCGAAGAGGCTCGATCCCTCGTCAATGCCCGGTACGGGGCACTCGGCGTGCTGAACCCGAGCCGGACGGGCCTCGAGCAGTTCGTCACCGTCGGACTCAGCGAGGACGAGACGCAGGCGATAGGCCCTCGGCCGATAGGACGCGGGGTCCTCGGACTGCTCATAACCGAGCCCCGGCCTCTGCGCCTCGAACGTCTCGGCGATCATCCGGAAAGCTACGGATTCCCGGCCGATCATCCCCCGATGACGTCGTTCCTCGGGGTTCCGATCCGAATTCGCGACGACGTGTACGGCAACCTCTATCTGACGGACAAGGTCGGCGCGGATGCGTTCAGCGACGAGGACGAGGCCCTGGCCGAGGCCCTCGCGCAAGCAGCCGGAATCGCCATAGAAAGTTCGCGGCTCCATGATCAGGTGCGCATCATCAGCGTGCTCGACGACCGCGACCGTATAGCCCGCGACCTGCATGATCGAGTCATCCAGCGCATCTTTGCCGTCGGCATGACCCTTCAGGGAGTGGCCCGGATGCCCGACCCGACGCAGGCGCACAGTCGTATCGACAAGGCCGTCGACGAGCTGGACGCAACGATCGCTGAGATCCGGTCGACCATCTTCGAGCTGGGCGAGAGCTCGGTACCGGGGGGATTACGCCAATCGATCGTGCGGTTGTGCGACGAGATGGCACCGAGTCTCGGTGCTCGGCCCGAGCTGTCCTTCCGGGGAGCCATCGACAACACCGTTCCGAAGCAGACTGCGGATCACATCTTGGCCGTGGTCCGCGAGGCGCTCACCAACGCCGGGAAGTATGCCGACGCAACGGTCTACCGCGTCACCCTCCGCGTCGAAGACGACATCGTCCTCGAAGTGAGCGACAACGGAGCCGGGTTCGACCATGCTGCCGCCACCATCACCGGTCTCGGCCTCGTCAACCTGAAGAACCGGGCCGAGAAATTGAACGGATCGCTCGACGTCCTCAGCACGGCAACCGAAGGAACTCGCCTGACCTGGACCGTGCCGATCTGACGCCTCCGCTCTCGATCACCAGGGTGGGTGGTGGACGATCACCCTTCCCGTGATCTCCTTCGGCGTGATCGCGATGAGGGTGTGCTCCCCTCCGTCGTTCCACGTCGCTAGACCGAGCGACGAAAGCCGCTGATTTTCCTCGGGATCGTCAACGATGCGGACCTCGCCGGTGATCAGCACGCTCCAACCCTCGTTCAGGCCCTCGTCCACCCGGTCGACCTCGAAGCCCACGATGCGCAGACCCTCCAGCCAGGTCGCTTTGTCCGGGTCTGTGCTGATCACGATCTGTCCGTCCGTGTACTCGTAGTTCACCGGGATCGCCACCGGCCCTCGGGCTCTTGCGTAAAGCAGGCGGCCGAACTCGCTCATTCGGAGATGCACCTCGCACTGCTCGGCCGTCAGAAGCTCGACGTCGGGATGCGGTCCTTTGGCGGTACCGTCGCGCCGCAGGGGTGAGTGACCACCCAGGAGCTGCTCAGGGGTCGTGCGCAGCGCCATGCTCAGGAGAACCAGCGATCCGCCACTCAGATGCGCGTCGGCATGGTGCTCCACGTAGTTGAGGTAGCCAGGGTCGATCCCCGCCTCCTTGGCCACCTCCTCCAGGCTGAGCCCGAGTTCGGCGCGCCGTACCGCAATCCGCCGGGACAGATCCCCTTCGCGTCGGTTCGTGCCCGTGGTCATTGAAGTTGTCATGGTCACAGCGTGTTGCCGACGGAGGAAGCCCGCTAGGGACGATCCTCCTGAACCCCCTGACGAACGTCCCAATTGGCAGGTCCATAGGTCCCTGGACCCCCGGACCTTCTTCCGTAGTTTCGGCCGCCCTCGGGCGGCATTGATGGAAAGGCGACCGAGACAAGGAGGACCACGATGAAGGCGCTCGTATACGAAGGTCCAGGCGAAAAAAGCTGGCGGAACGTGCCCGATCCGGTCCTGCACGACAACACCGACGCCATCGTCCGGGTGGACGCGACGACGATCTGCGGGACCGACCTCCACATCCTGCGCGGCGACGTCCCGGAGACCACGGCAGGCACGATCCTGGGCCACGAGGCCGTCGGCACCATCGTCGAAGTCGGAAGCGGCGTGAAGGCCCGCAAGGTCGGCGACCGCGTCCTCGTGTCGTGCATCTCGGCCTGTGGCCGCTGCCGGTTCTGCCGCGAGGGCCGCTACGGGCAGTGCCTGGACGGCGGTGGATGGATCCTCGGACACACGATCGACGGCACCCAGGCGGAGTTGGTCCGAGTCCCGTTTGCCGACACCTCGACGTACGCCGTGCCGGACGGCGTGCCGGACGAAGAGGTCCTCATGCTGGCCGACATCCTGCCCACCTCCTACGAGGTCGGGGTCCGCAACGGCGCGATCCAGCCGGGGGACGTCGTCGCTATCGTCGGTGCGGGGCCCATCGGCCTCTCCGCCATCACCGGGGCACGCCTCATGTCGCCCAGCCACATCGTGGCCATCGACCAGGCCGACTCACGGCTCGAAGCGGCAAAGCACTTCGGCGCGGACGTCACGATCAACAACGCGGTCGTCGACCCCTCCAGCGAGCTCCAGTGGCTCACCGACGACCTCGGTGTCGACGTCGCGATCGAAGCGGTCGGCCTGCCCGAGACCTTCGAACTGTGTGCAGACCTGGTCCGTCCGGGTGGCCACATTGCCAACATCGGTGTGCACGGGCGGCCTGCGACGCTGCACCTCGAGGGCCTGTGGAGCCGCGACGTGACGATCACGACCGGATTGGTGGACACCTACTCGACACCGACCCTTCTCCGCCTCGTGACGTCGCGCCAGATCGACGCCCGGCCCTTTGTCACCCACCGCTTCGGATCCGAAGAAGTACTGACGGCCTACGACGTGTTCGACCGGGCGTCGGAGACCGACGCGCTGAAGGTGGTGATCAACCCTTGAGTCCGGAAAGCGACCTCCTGCGCCGCGCCGCTGAGACCACGACAACGAACGAGATGCGGAAGGTCGTGGTCGGGGTCGATGGCTCTGA
This sequence comes from Acidimicrobiales bacterium, assembly GCA_036491435.1. Lineage (GTDB taxonomy): Bacteria > Actinomycetota > Acidimicrobiia > Acidimicrobiales > RAAP-2 > Bog-473. The sequence continues at coordinate 5,285 of DASXBZ010000109.1, read as the reverse complement.
GTCTTCGCTCCGGGCGCTTCGCTGGGCCTCTGATCAGGCGACTTGGATGGGGATCCCGCTCGAGGTGGTCGCCGCGTGGACGTTCCCCGAACATCCCGCGCCACTCGACGTGCCGGTGCGCATCGACAACCTCGACTCGGTCATCGATGACGCGCGTGTCAAATTGGACCACATCATCACCACCACCATTCCTGCGAACCAACGTAAGGACGTGCACGCCAAGGTCATTCGCGGCGAGGCAACGCACGTCCTCTTGCACGAAGCGGAAACCGCGGCGTTGCTCGTCGTAGGGACCCGGGGGCGACGGGAAATGGATCGGCTCCTCCTGGGCTCCGTGAGCGATCGGTGCGTCAAACAATCCCACTGCCCCGTCACGGTGGTTCCCTGAGATGAGGTCCGAGGATCGATCCGGTACGGCTGCCGGCGTGCGGGCGCGAGCTCAGGCTGGGGTGGAAGCGGTCGGTCCGCTGCCTCGGAGCACGGCGTGGCGAAACGTGCTGGGCTGCGCCTTTCGCACCGCCGGACTGCTCCTGAGACGGCAGACCCACCTGCGGCGCGAGCTCGTCGGCGCACGGCTGCGCTTCGCCGACGGGACTTCCAGCGAGGTGTTCCGGGAGACGACCGCCGATGTGGTCGACCGCGACGATCCCTGTCTGCTCTTCGTGACGTTCCGGCTCCGCCTCCTGCGAGGCCGGTGGCACAAGCTCTTCCTCTGGGAGTGCATTTTGAACACGCCCCTTTTCGTCGGGTTTCCGGGGTTCATGTCCAAGCTCTGGCTCAACGTCGACGAGAAGGACCGCTACCGAGGCCTCTACGAGTGGAGCGATCCGCAGAGCGCCGAGCGCTACGCGCGATCACTGTGGCGTGTCCTCGATCTTGTCTGCGCACCAGGCTCGATCGCCTACAGCATCGTGCCGGGGCTCCGGAGAGCCGAAGTGCTCGACGACCCGACGTTGCTCGCACCGTTCGATGCGTCCGGAGCCGCGTGGTGGCGAGTCGTAACCGCGCTCTGATCTCGACATGACTTAACGTTCGGAACATGCCGTACTTGGCTCTGTTCGCCATCGTGTTCGGAATCAACCTTTTGCCAGCCTTTGGGCCTCCGACATGGGCAGTCCTGGTCTTCACCCGACTGCACTGGCATCTCAACCCGATTGCACTCGTGCTGATCGGCGCCGTCGCGGCCACCTGTGGGCGTTACCTCCTGGCGCTGGGTGCGAGGCACTTCTCCGGCAGGCTCCCGCAGCGCATGCGGACCAATCTCACGGATGCCAAAGAGTTGCTCGGCAAGAATCCGAAAAGCTCCTTTGCGGTCTTCGCGATCTTTGTCGTCTCGCCCCTGCCATCGGCCCAGCTCTTTCTCGCGGCGGGCTTCCTCGACCTCAATCTTCGATTGTTCACGTTGGCCTTCTTCGTAGGACGGTTGGTCAGCTACTCGGTCTACGTCAGCGTCGCCGTCGTCGCTGACCGTCAACTCGGCAACGTAATCGGTCGACTCTTCGGTTCGCCGTGGTCCATCGCGCTGCAAGTGGCCCTGCTCGCCGCCGTCTGCCTGCTCCCACTCGTCAATTGGCGTGGCGTAGCACGCCGGGGCTTGCGTTGGCGGTCCTGATCGCCGCTGCGCGTGCTGTGGGATCGCTGCACATCCCGCATTCGACGGTTGCGATCGTGACCTAACGCCCACCTTCGAAGGACCAATGTCCCTAGAAGCAAGGGATCTCGGATCGAAGACTGGTTCTCGTGAGCAAGCGATCCCCTGTCCCGACCCGGTTTTCGAAGTCCTCGTCCCGTTTCGGTAAGACACACCGGAGACTGGTGGCGGCCCTCGCGGCCACCGTCGCGGTGTACGCGGGCTGGCTTCGTCCCCGGCTCTGGAGCTGGGGCGCGACCTTCCCAGAGGCCTACGGGCCGTATCCCGGTGCCGACCTGGTCCCCGATGGAGAGCGTGCGGCAACCATGGCGGTCACGATCCACGCTGCACCGGACCAGGTGTGGCCCTGGCTCGTCCAGATGGGCGGCGACCGAGGGGGTTGGTATTCGTGGGACCGCCTCGACAACGGCGGGCGGCCGAGCGCCACCAGGGTGCACCCCGAATGGCAGGACCTGGCCGTCGGCGACTACGTGAAGTACTGGCTCCAGAGCGGCCCGGTCGATGCCTGGGAGGTCGCCGCTCTCGAACCAAACCGGTTCCTGGCCCTGCGCCGTTTGTGCGATCTGCGCGGCCGCCTGCTCGATTCGGGACAGGCGCGGCCGCCGGCATACGTCGAGGGACTCTGGTGCTTCCTGTTGACAGAGCTCCCAGGGACCTGCACGCGCCTCGTGATCAGCGGCTACCAGACGATGCGTCCCCGCTTGCTTGGGCGTTTCGTCAACTTCTGGCTCTACGTCCCCGTCGTTTGGGTCATGCAGGCACGGATGCTCGCGGTGCTCAAACGCAACATCGAACGCGCCGCCTCGCGGCAACGGCTCTGGGCAGTGCCTATTCCGACGTGAACAGCTCCTCGTCGAGTGCTTCGAGCAGATCGGAACGACCCTCGCTCGGGACGTCGTCGCCGTTCACCGACTCGTGGAGCACGATACGGTCACGCCCCTGCTGCTTCGCCACCATCAGCGCGCTGTCGGCCCGCCGCAGGACCATGCTGAACTCCTCGCCCGGCTCGGCTTCGGTGATGCCGAAACTCACCGTGAACTTCGGCAGGCCGCCGACCGTGATGGCGGCGTCGAGATGCGCCCGCACCTTGTTGAGCGCCCGTGTCGCGTCCACCGCCGAGCAGTCCGGGAACGCGATGGCAAACTCCTCGCCACCGTGACGCCCCACGACGTCGCTCGTCCGGAGCGCGTCGCGCAGGACCCGGGCGAACAGGCGCAGGGCGCGATCCCCCGTCTCGTGCCCGTAGGTGTCGTTGAGCGTCTTGAAGTGGTCGAGATCCGCCATTGCCACCGCGACCGGGTACAGCTGGTGCGGGATGCTCGCGTACTGCTCCGAGAACGAGCGGCGGTTGAGCAGCCCGGTGAGGGTGTCCGTCGAGGCCTGGAGTTGCGTCTCGGCCATGACGCGCAGCAGGCCCAGACGGGCGCCCGCCAACTTGGCCAGCGTCGTCAGGTCGTCGACCCGGTCGTCGTCGACCGAGGTCTGGGGTTGGCCCGTGGCGTGGATGACGCCAACGGTCCGCCCCATGATCGAGACCGGGACACAGAGCGCGGAGAGCCGACCTTGCGGGCGGTTGCGCAACTTGGGGCACGCATCGAGGTCGTCGCTGTCGGAGAACGCCTGGATCTGGGCCCGGCGAGCGGCCGGGCAACGGTCCGGCGAGTCCACCGCGCAACACGGCGGCTCACCGCCGGGTCCCACCGCGGCCATCCGGTGCAAGTGGGCATGGCTGTTGTCGGCCAACAGGAGCTCGACGGGAGCGTCGGGCAGGATCTTGCTGAACGACCGCTCGATCACGTCGATGACCTCCGGCTCGCCCTCCGCCATGTCCAACGCGTTGGCGAGGCGGCTCTCGAAGCGCTGGCGCTGCACCTGCGCGTCGCGGATCTCCGTCTGGCGGTCCGCGTTGGCGACGGCTTCGCTCAATTCGGTGGTCAGGCCGTGCAGTTTCTCATCCGTCTTGGCCTGCTGGCGTGCGGCAACCAAGATCAGTCCGGCCGACATCGGCCCGAGGATCGCAAGCATGAACGCGGCCGCCAGGAGATCAGCGGCGAAGCCCGATGTCACCGCCTCGCCGGCCATGATGCACGGGACGAAGATCGCGGCAACCACGACGAGCCCGCCGAACAGGCTCAGCCAGCGCAACCGCTCGGTCCGGGCGACCTCCCCCGTCCATTCCTCCTCGGTGACCACAGCTTCCTCCTTCCCCCGAACGAACCCCGCCCCCCATGGTCCGGAGTCCGCGAACGAAGCGCGAACCACATAGGCGTTTCGTCCACCCGAGGCACAATCTTGAGAGGGACCAAAGTCCCAACCTTGGGCGACTAGGCACAACGTCTAAGGGCGCCGCCCAGAGTTGACCTACCGTTGCGGCCTTCGCGCCCATCAAGAGGATCGTCGGTCGCGGCCTGGTCATCCCGGCGGGCCGACCGCTTCCCCGTCCGGCGGAACGGGTGTGGCACCGCCGACGGAGGGCTGTGGCGCGGCCGAGTCGGCCGGCGAAGCCGACCCTCAGATTGGGCCTTGCGTCCTATCAAGCACTGGACGAAATGGACCGACCACCTACGAGATGGATGCGCAACCGACTGGGGGGGAACAGCGGATGCCGGAATGCAGTGTGGTGCGGAACGAGGCGGGCGTCATCACTTCGATCGACGACTCGGTCACCGAGATCCTCGGGTGGCGACCCGAGCAGATCATGGGGTCACCCTCGACCGTCTTCATCCATCCCGACGACCAGGCCGACGCGATCGGCGCGTGGTTCGCCATGCTCGGCACGCCGGGATCGACGCGCACCTTTCGGGGCCGCTACCGCACGGCCGACGGCGGATGGCGCTGGATCGACTGCGAAAACACCAACCGCCTGGACGATCCCGACCATCCTCACGTCTTCACGGTCATACGACCGGCGGAGGCCGGCGAGCTGGGCCTGGCGGAACAGGTCCGCGCCCGCGAAGAGCTGATCGCCCGGTTGACGGACGCGCTCCCCGTCGGCGTGTTCCAGGTCGACGGGGACCGGCGGGTGCTCTTCACCAACGGACGGCTGCACCACATCTTGGGGGCCGCTCCGGCTCCGGAGATGGCGAGCCTGTTCGCCGTCGTCACCGACGACGACCGTCGCCGGCTCGACGCAGCGGTCGACGCCGCACTGACGGGACGCGAGGTCGACGGTCTCGAGCTGCATTTCAACGTCGTCGTCCCGCATCCTGACTTCGCCACGACCCGGGTCTGCCAGGTGAGCCTGCGCCCGCTGACAGACGGCGCGAATGCAGTGACCGGCGCCATCGGCTGTCTGAGCGACGTCACCGAGAGCGTCGACCTCCGTCACGAACTGGAACTGCGGGCGTCGACCGACACGTTGACCGGCTGCCTGAATCGAGCTGCCATCTTCGAGTTCCTCGACCTGGCGCTCCGCAGTGCTCGTGAATCGGGCCACGGCGTCGCGGCGATCTTCGTCGACCTGGACCGCTTCAAGGAGATCAACGACTGCCATGGCCACGCCGTAGGTGACAAGGCGTTGCTCTGGGCGGCCGCCTGCATCCGCGGCGCCATCCGCCACGGCGACGCCATCGGCCGCCTGGGCGGCGACGAATTCCTGATCGTGTGCCCGGACGTCCCGACCCTGGCGGCCGTC
>DASXBZ010000108.1:0-15557 GCA_036491435.1 Acidimicrobiales bacterium | reverse complement strand
AGGCGCGCCTCGAACACTCGGTCTGGGTGGAGGGCGGGTGTGGCAGCTGGTATCTCGATCACCGCGGCCGCAACACCACGCTGTGGCCGGACCACACCTGGAAGTTCCGCCGGCTGACCCGGCGCTTTCACCCCGGCGAGTTCACCGTCCGCGCGTAGGCGCGCAGCGCGAGCGCGCCGAGGACGACGGCGAACACCGCGAGGGCGCCGATCTCGGGCAACACCGCACCGAGCCCGGCGTGGTTGTAGATCAGCTTCACGAACGCGTCCATCGCCCAGGCCTGTGGCACGACATGGCCGACGGCACGCACGGCCGGCCCCACGACGTCGAGGGGATACATGCACCCCCCGAGCAGCCCGCACACGATGCCTAGGACGACGGCGACCGAGATGGCCTGTTCCTCCGTGCGCGAACGCAGGGAGATCAGAGCCGCCGCGCCCGCATAGGCGAGCGACAGCATGGCCAGGACCAGGAAGACCCCGGCCGGGTTGCCCCAGTGCACCCCGAAGATGAGCACCCCCACGGCGAGCAGGCCGACGCACTGCACGGCCGCCACGCAGAGGCTCGTCGCGATCAGCGCCGCCACGACGGCTCGGCGGCGCACCGGTGCGGCGGCGATGCGGGCCATGAGGCCGAGCCGGCGCGTCTCGACCACCCCGGACGCGAGTAACAGGACCGTGATGCCGAGGAAGAGGACGAGGTCCGCCGGCGCCACGTAGGAGAACGGGCTGAGCGCGGCGGGGACGTCGGTGTGTGCCAACGTGACGTCGGTCACCGCCGTGCGTTGCCCCTCGGCCGTCATCAGCGCGAGCAGGGCGACGACGTCGGTGCGGGCCTGGACGGCGCCCGTCGAGGCCGATTGGCTCACGAACTCGGCGCGCTGCGATCCCGCGGCCGACGGCAGCACGACGAGGCCGGCCACGACCCGCCCGCGCAGGATGTCGTCGGAGAGCTGCGCCCGATTCGGCTCGATCCGCACCTTGAGGTCCGCGGTGTGGTCGACCAGCTGCATTAGGCGCGCCGAGGGGTGGAGCAGGCCGACCGGCTCTTTGGGGCTCCCCGCCAACAGGCCGGTCACGAGGATGAAGAGGACGGGGAACACGGTGGCCACGAAGACGAACCGGCGGTCACCGCCGGCGCGGCGCAGGTTGACGCGCAGGATCGCGATCACGGGATGACCATCCTGCGGACCCGGGTCAGGGCGAGCCCGCCGGTCACGAGCGCGATCAGGCACAGGGCGGCAAACGGGCCGAGGACGGACGAGGCGGGGTCGTGCAGCAGCGCCAGGCGGCCGAACCCCACCAGCGCCCAGCCGTTCGGGGTCCCGAGGCTCAGCACCTGGAGGAACTCGGGGAGGGCGCCGGGAGGCAGCAGGTTGCCGCCCAGGAGAGCGAGGACGAGGCCCACGATCAACGAGGCCGCGAACGCCTCCTGCGGTGTGCGCGCGAACGAGGTGAGGAACGTCCCGAGACCGCACATGGCGGCGGTCGCGCCGAGGCACATCAAGAGGACCCCCAGCGGTGCACCCCAATTCGCGCCGAAGGCGACGGCCGTGACGCCCCAGACCACGAGGATCGACGTCAGCCCCGTCAGCGCGATGGCGAGCAGCTTGCCCCACACGATCGAGCGCGGCCGGACCGGTGCGGCCACCAGCCGGGACAGCGTGCCCGTCGCACGCTCCATCAGCAGGGACCGCATCCCGAGGCCGCTGCCGATGAAGAGGAACACGACGGCGATCGACGGGGCGAAGTAGTCGAGGACCGCCTTGCCACCGTTACCGAGCGTGCTCGACCGCACGGAGATGGCGGCCGGAGCGGTGGCCGTGCCCCGGTACAGGCGGCCGGCGTACAGCCGGCTCGCCAGCCCCGCGGCGAGCGACTCCGCGTACTCCTGGCCCACCAACGCGTTGCTGCGGTCGACGACGTCGAAGCCGGGGGAGGGCGTCGCGCCCGGGGCGACCATCGGGATCAGCAGGTGTCCCAGGCTCTTGTGGCCACCCAGGACCGCGATGCCGCCGTCGAGGGTCCCGTCGGCGACCGCGCGCCTGAGGGCGTTCCGGCCGGCGACCAGGTGCACCGACACGTTGGCGGGCAACTGGCTCGCCTGCACCGCGGCGCGCACCAGGGCCGGCGATGCGCCCGAGACGCCGATCGGGACCGGGCCGGTCGAGGCGTTGCCGGCAAAGGCGAAGCCGAGGATGGCGGCGATGGCCAAGGGCGCCACGAGCACACTGAGCACGGCCGAGCGGTCGCGGACGCGCCGGCGCAGCTCGTTCGCGGTGATGGTCCAGATCAGCGGTCGCCCTCCCGACCCAGGCGCGCCGAGCGCATCGGGTCAACGTAGCCCGGCGGAGCGGAATCGCCCCGGTACGGTGTCGCAACCAAGAGCGCTCGGGGGTGCACCGTGTCCAGGATCGAATTCGGGGGGAAGGTCGGCAACGACTGGAGGGACTCCGAGCCGTGGTGGCCGCCGTTGCCCACGCCGCCCGCGGGCGCGCCCAACGTCATCCTGATCGTGCTCGACGACGTCGGCTTCGCCCAACTCGGTTGCTACGGGTCGGACATCGCCACGCCCGTCATCGACGGTCTTGCGGCAGAGGGCGTGCGGCTCACCAACTTCCACACCACCGCACTGTGCTCGCCCACCCGTGCCTGCCTGCTCACCGGGCGCAACCATCACCGCAGCGGTATGGGACGCGTCGCCGACCTCGCCACCGGCTTCCCGGGCTATTGGGGACGCCCGCCCCGCGAGAACGGCTTCCTCTCCGAGATCCTCCGGGCCAACGGCTACGCCACCTACGCCGTGGGGAAGTGGCACCTGACGCCCGAGGACGAGACGAACATGGCGCGTTCGAGGAGCACGTGGCCGCTCGGTCGCGGCTTCGACCGCTGGTACGGCTTCCACGGCGGCGAGACCCATCAATTCGTGCCCGGGCTCTACCACGACAACCACATCGTCCGTCCGCCTCGCACGGTCGAGGAGGGCTATCACCTGAGCGAGGATCTGGCCGACCGCGCCATCGAATACCTCGGCGACCTGCGCGCCGTCGACGACGAGCTGCCGTTCTTCCTCTACTTCGCGACCGGCGCCTGCCACTCGCCCCATCACGCGCCCGCCGAGTGGATCGAGCGGTACAAGGGACACTTCGCAAAAGGGTGGGACCGCTGGCGTGACGAGATCTTCGCCCGCCAGCTGGCGACGGGCGTCGTCCCCGAGGGGACCACGCTGTCCCCGCGGCCGCCGTGGGTGCCGGCGTGGGACAGCCTCGACGAGCGCGAGCGCGCGTTGTCGGAACGCTTCATGGAGTGCTTCGCCGCGTTCTTGTCCTACACCGACGAACAGATCGGCCGGGTCCTCGACTTCGTCGACGAGCTCGGCGACGGCGACAACACGGTCGTGATCCTCGTGTCCGACAACGGTGCGAGCTCCGAGGGCGGGAAGGAAGGGACCATCAACGAGGGGCGGCTGTCCAACTTCGAAGGCGTCGGTGTCGACGAGATGTACCGGCGCATCGACGAGATCGGCGGCCCGCTCAGCCACAACAACTACCCGTGGGGTTGGACCATGGCGGGGAACACGCCCTTCAAACGATGGAAGCGCGAGGTGCACGAGGGCGGTGTGGCCGACCCCTGCATCGTCAGGCTCCCGCGCCGCGGCGTCGCCAGCGATTCCGGCGGCCTGCGCCGGCAGTACGCCCACGCCGTCGACATCCTGCCGACGGTGCTCGAGCTGGCCGGCCTCGCGGCGCCGGCGGAGCTCGACGGCATCGAGCAGTCGCGCATCGACGGCATGAGCTTTGCGTACGTCCTCGACGAGGCGGGGGAGCGCGCCCCCGGTCGTCACCTCACCCAGCTTTTCGAGATGCTGGGGTCACGCGCCATCTACCACGACGGCTGGAAGGCGGTCGCGTTCCACCCGGTCGGTCCGCTCTACGACGACGGCTTGCGCTCCAACGCGCCGTTCGAAGACGACGTATGGGAGCTCTACCACGTGGCCGAGGATGTGTCGGAGGTGCACGACCGTGCCGCGGAGCTCCCGGAGAAGGTGGCCGAGCTCGTTGCCCTGTGGTGGGAGGAGGCCCGGCGCAACGACGTGTTGCCGCTCGACAACCGTGTCCTCGACGCGATGGCGCACAAGCACGACCGCCGCCGTTACCAGGACACCTACCGGTACTTCCAGGGTGGCGCGCAGGTCCCCGAGTGGGTGGCGGTCGACGTGCGCAACCGGTCACACGCCATGAGGGTCGACCTCGAGACCTCCGAGGGCGTCGTCCCCGACGGCACCCTGCTCGCGCTGGGCTGCGCGCTCGGCGGCTGGTCGCTCCACGTGCTCGAGGGTCGCCTTCGCTACGCGCACAACTTGCACGGTCAGGCGCACTACGTGGTGGTCGCGGCGGGCGCGCTGACGCCGGGCCGCCACACCGTCGAGTTCCGTTTCGACAAGGACCAGGGCGCCGGCGGGATGGCGGCACTCTTGATAGACGGCGACCCCGTCGGCGAGGCAGAGGTTCCGAAGTTCACGCCGGTCGCCTTCAACGAGGTCGGCGTCGGCCTCACCTGCGGCTACGAATGGGGTCCCGCCGTTGGCACGGGCTATGAGGCACCGTTCGCCTTCAACGGCACCATCCTGCGGGCCGAGGTGTCGGCGACGGGTCCCGTCGTCCACGATCCGGTGGCCGACGTCGCCGCGATCCTCGCGTCCCAATGACCGGGCTGGTCGCCCTCTCATCGACTGAACTCCAGTGGGCCTGTTTGGGCTCCGTTGTGACCGTCTGAAGACCCCGGCGGCGAAATTCACAAGGATTCCCCGGCTCTCGCCGTTTCCTCCACGGGCAAACGGGTATGACGCACCCCGGTTGCCACTCCCCTGAGAGCAGGGGCGGTGGACCTGTCCGGCGGGAGGGCAGCATGGTGCGGGGAAGAAGGACACTCGTCCGCTGGTCAAGGGGCGTCAGCAGCGTGCGAAGCCGCCGCCTCACGACCGTGGCCCTCGCGGTCGCACCATTGGCCTTGCTGGCCAGCCTGACGGCGGCCCCGCCGGCCTCGGCCGCCAGTGTCTCCGCAGTCATGGTCGCGGCCAACCCACCCACCCCGGGGGCTGCCGCGTCCTATCCGATCTCGTTCACGCCCGCCACGACGCTCGGGCAGAACCAAACCATTTGGGTCGTCGCGGCTCCCGGCACGACCTTCCCGGCCTGTCCGTCTTTCTGTTCCTCCTACACGATCGCCCAAGCGGGCAGCTACAAGAAGTACCTGAGAGTCGCCGTGGCAAAGACCACGGGCAGCAAAACGACCAACGCCTTCGTCGTCACCGTGGGGTCCGCAAGCATCGACGCCGGGAAGTCGGCGACGATCTTGGCCGAAGGAACGAACCCGAGCGCCGCAGGCACCAGAACGCTCACACTCGCGACGTCGAAGGACCAGTCGCCGGTCAACGTGAACTACTCCATCGGCGCGGCGACAGGGGGTCTGCTCCAGGGTGCGGTCCCGAACGGCGGGGCCATCCCCAATCTGGACCTTTCGTCGCCGACATACCTGGCGAGCCTTTTCGGCGCGCCCACCGCCTCGGAACCCGCTCTCGGTACTGCATACGTTCCCGGCGACACCTGGGTGCACATGGACGGGTCCGGAGGCTCGTTGGCCTTTCTCCAGAGGGAGGGCTGGTCAACGTCGAACGACGAAGCCACCCCGGGCTACCAATTGGCGCTCGGCGTGCCGATGCTTCCCTCGAACAACGGCGGGGTGTCGTTGCAGAACGGTGCAAACGGGGCGTACAACGCGTACTTCCGCACAATGGCGACGACGCTGGTCAGCGAGGGGCTGGGCGGTGCCTGGCTGCGCCTGGGCTACGAATTCGACAACAGCGGGTTGAAGGGTCCGTCGCGCAAGTGGGGCACCGGGAACAGCCTGACGCAGGAGGGCTACTTCGCGCAGTACTTCCAGCAGATCGTGACGACCATGCGCGCGGTGAGCGGCGCGAACTTCAAGTTCGTCTGGAACCCCGATGCCTACGCCATGCTGGGAGCGAACGATCCGCAGTACCTGAAGACCGGCGGGTTCTCGCCGGCCGCGGCCTGGCCGGGATCGCCGTACGTCGACTACCTCGGCATCGATACCTACGACTGGGAGCCCTCTTCCTCGACGGGGTACACGCAAGCAGAGAACTGGGCGGACTTCATCCTTCCGAGCATCCAGGGTGCCCAGCAGTTCGCAGCGAGCATGGGCGTGCCGCTGGCAGTCCCCGAGTGGGGAGTGATGTCCAAAGGTCCAGTCTTTCCGGGCATGGGTGACGACCCTGGCTATGTCGACGGCATGCACTGCTTCATGGTCAACCCGGCCAACAACGTCGCCTGGGAGAGCTATTCCAACACCTCCTATCAAGACTGGAACACCAAGATCACCGGAAACTCTTTTCCTGCTTCGCTGGCGGCGTTCCAAACCGACTTCGGCGGGGGGTCGACCGCCGCCTGTTGAGAGCGCGTGCCGGGACGTGTCACGTTCGCTCGCCGGGCGTGGAGGGATGGACTGGGTGTCCTGCCGTGGGCCCTACTCGAAGCTGGGCCGGTGCTCCCGTGAGCGCTTGAGCTCGTAGAACCCCTCGGTCTGCGTGCACAGCAGCACGCCGTCCCACAACAGCCCGGCCGCCTCTCCCTTCGGCGCCGGCGTCACGACGGGACCGAAGATGGCTTGGCCGTTGTAGTGGATGACCGGCGTGCCGACGTCGTAGCCCACTGGATCCATGCCGGCCCGGTGCGACGCCTCGAGCGCGTCGTCGAACTCCTCCGAGGTGGCCGCGTCGGCCAGCGTGGCCGGCAGGCCGAGCTCATCGAGCGCTTCGGGGACGATCTTCGGCCTCTCGTTCTCGTCGCGCATCCGGCCCTGGACGTGGATCCGGTTCCCCAACGCCGTGTAGAGCGGCAGCAGGATCTCGGGGCCCTTGAGTTGCTCGGCCGCGATGCACACCCGGACCGGTCCTTTCGCGAGCGACATGCGCTTGCGGTATTCGTCGCTGAGCCCCTCCCGGTCCGCGTTGAGGATGGCGAGCGACATCACGTGCCACTCGGTGTGGATGTCGCGCACCTTCTCCACCTCGAGCATCCAGCGCGAGGTGATCCAGGCCCACGGGCACAGTGGGTCGAACCAGAAGTCGGCCGTGTCCGTCACGGGATGCCGCCGTCCACTCGCACGATGGTGCCTGTGACGAAGGACGAGGCGTCCGTGGCCAGGAACATGGCCGCGCCCACGATCTCGGGTGGTTCACCCGCCCGGCCCAGCGCGTGGTGCGGCATGCCGCGCTCGAGGATCTTGGGGTCCCAGGCCTTGCTGATGTCGGTGAGGAAGGGCCCGGCCATGATCGTGTTCACGCGCACCGTCGGGCCGAAGGCCTTGGAAAACCCTTCGGTCAGTGCGTTCAGCCCCGCTTTGGCCGCGTCGTAGGGCAGCATGGTCGGCGCCGGCCGGATGGACCCCGTGCTCGAGACATTGATGATGGATCCACCATACGGGCCTTCCGCCATCCTCGTGCCGACCAGCGACGTGAGCCGGAACGGGCCTTTCAGGTTGACGCCGAGCACCTTGTCCCAGAGCTCCTCGGTCACCGACGGCAGGTCGGGGTACAGCGGAGACATGCCGGCGTTGTTCACCAGTACGTCGACCCGGCCGAAGGTGCTGTAGGCCTGCTCCACCAGTCCGTCGAGTTCGTCCCAGTGGCCGACGTGGCACGCGACCGGCAGCGCACGCCGGCCCATGGCTTCGACGTCGGCCGCCACTTCCTTGCAGGTGTCGATCTTGCGGCTTGCGATCACCACGTCGGCGCCCGCGGCGGCGAAGGCGAGCACCATCTCGCGCCCCAACCCCCGGCTCCCGCCGGTCACCAGCGCGACCTTTCCGCTCAGCGCGCCTTCCTCTGCCATCTCTCCTCCGTTCGCTAGTTCGCGTGCAACAGTTCGGCCACCAAGTGCGTCACCGCCTTGGCCATCGGGATGTGCAGCGACTCGTTCGGCCCGTGCGCATTGGAGCGCGGGCCCAGCACGCCAGTCGCCACGAACTGCACCCCGGGAAATCCCTTCTGCAGGTCGGCGAGGAACGGGATGGAGCCACCCTCGCCTACGGCGCCGGCGGACCGCCCGAAGCGCTCCTTGGACACCCGGTCCAAGATGGCCGCCACGCCGGCGTCGAGCGGCGGCGCCACCCAACCCTGGGCGACGCCTTCGACGTCGATGGTGACGTGCGCCCCCTCGTCGGTGCGGATCGCCGAGATGAGCGCGTCGCACGCCGCCTGCGCGTCCACGTCGGGTGGGAGCCGCACCGCGAGCTTGAGCGTCGTCGACGGCCGCAGAACGTTGCCGGCGTCGCGCGGCTTGGGCAAACCGTCGGCGCCGACCACCTCGAGCGCGGCGCCCCAGGTGCGTGCCGCCAGCCGCGCCCAGGGGTCGGCGCCGAGCAGGTGGAGCCCGTCGACAACCGGATACCCGCTGTCGGGGAACTCCGCGGCCAGCGCCTCGAGATTGGTCCGGTGCGCGTCGGGCATCCCCGCCCCGAGCAGTTCCGGCAGAAGGATGCGGCCGTCGGCATCGTCCTCGATCGTCGCCAAGATGCGCCGCAAGATCCGGAACGACGACGGCACCACGCCGCCGCCCTGGCCGCTGTGGATGCCCTCGGTCAGCACATCGACGGTGATGGTGACGATGAGCATCCCGCGCAGCGACGTCGTGAGCCACAGCCGGTCGTAGCTCAGGCCGCCTGAGTCGAGGCACACGACCAGACGCGGCGTCCCGATGCGTGGTGCGAGGTGTTCGAGGTACGCCGCCAGGTCCGGGCTGCCACTCTCCTCGCTCGCCTCGATAAGGACGAGGACGCGGCCGTGGCCACCGCCCGCCTCCGCCAAGGCCGTCACCGCGGCGAACGTCGAGTAGCCGTCGTCGGCCGTTCCCCGTCCGTAGAGCAGGTCACCCTGGCGCACCGGCTCGTACGGGCCGAGCCCCTCGCGCCACTCGCCGAGCGGTGGTTGCTTGTCCATGTGGCCGTAAATCACGATCGGGTCGCCGGCGCCACCGTTTTCGACGAGCAGCACCGGCGTGCGGCCGGGCAACTGGACGATCTCGGTCACCAAGGATCCGTCTTGGTCGCGCACCCAATCGCGCAAGAGCTCGGCGGCGGCCGCGATGGCGCCGCGCTCCTCCCAGTCCGGGTCGAACGCGGGGGAGAGGCACGGGATCGTGGTGTACTCGGACAGCGCAGGGAGGATCCGCTCCTCCCACGCGGCGTCGATGGCGTCAGCCATGGGCGATGGTCATGGGTGGCTCACGTCGGCGGGGCTCTCGGTGATCTCGGCCAGTCGCTCGAGCGTCTTGGTCATCGCCGCCTTGGTCTGCTTGCCCATCGGTCCGGCCTTGAGCATGAAGCGCTGCTTGTCCTGGGAGATGTCCCAGGACTCGCGGACGAGGGTGCCGCCACCGCCGGACATCTCGAGCTCGTAACGCCAGATGCGCCCGCCGATGAAGCGCCCGAGCGGGCCGGCGAACGTCGTCTGCCAGGCGATGCGCTTATCGGGCTCGAACTCGATGACCGTGTTCGACATCGAGTAGGGCACTCCCAGCTTCATCGACATGCCGAACGTGGTGCCCAGGGCCAGCTTCTCGGGCGCGCCCTGCTTTAGCTGCTTCACCGATCCCGAGCCGTCGATCTCGGGGTGCCGCGATGCGTCGGCGACGATCGCGAAGATGTCGGCCGCCGGGGCCTCGATGACCCGCTCGACGCTGACAACTGTGTCTCCCATGCTGCGACCTCCGTTCGGGCCGTTCCCCGGGCGACGACACTAGGGCGCGCGGCGCCCTCAGAGGGCGTGGGCGGCCAGGTCGCTCAGCTGCACCCACTCGAGCGTGGCGGCGTGGGTCGACGCCAGGACGACCGGCGGCGCCATCCCGGCCTCGAGCGCCTCCTGCCAGCGCGATGCGCACAGGCACCACTGGTCGCCCGGTTGCAGACCGGCAAAGCCGAACTCCGGATGGGGTGTCGACAGGTCGTTGCCGACCGACGCCGAGAACGCGAGGAACTCCGCGGTCACGCGGGTGCAGACGGTGTGTACGCCGATGTCCTCGGCGCCGGTGTTGCAGCAACCGTCGCGGAAGAAGCCGGTGACGGGATCGAAGTTGCAGGGCTCGAGCTCTTCGCCCAGGACGTTCTGTGCCATGGTCCATTTGAGCACGGCGCCGCCGGGCGTCCCGGTTGCCCCCCTTGGTTATCCGCCGTCGAGCGGTGCACCCCCGTAGCGGTCGACCCAGGCGAACGAGCTGACCGGGTCCCGCTTCAACCGCCGTGCCGCCGCGACGGGGTGGCCCAGCACGACGAGCGCGGCGGCGACCACGGTCTCGGGGATGTCGAAGAGCGCGCGCAATGCAGCTTCTTGCCGCACGGCCACCGTCGTCATCACCCCGCCGAGGCCTTCGGCGCGCGCGGCGAGCAACAGGCTCCAGACGAAGGGGTAGATCGAGGCGCCACCGACCATCGTGTAACGCGGGAGGTCGCGGTCGACCGTTGCCAGCACGCCGAGGTCGGCCAGGATCAACAAGAGGGCCGGCGCGGTATCGAGCTGCTCCGCGAACCCGGGCGCCGCAGTGCCGGCATTGGCGAACTGGCCGGCGTTGGCCAGCGCGGCCGCCTCTTCCCCGCGGTCGGCCAGAGGCGACCACGGTGTCAACCCAGCGGCGCTGAGCGCCATGTAGTCGTACCAGCCAGCGAGATACAGGTCCCGCAGCGAGCGGCGCGCCTCGGGATCCTTCACGACGATGACGCGCCAGCCTTGGCGATTGCCGCCATTGGGCGCGAACCGTGCGGTGTCGAGCACCCGGGCGAGCACGTCGTCGGACACCGGCTCGTCCGTGAAGGCGCGCACGGCACCCGTGCTGCGCAGGGTCGCGAGGAGGTCGAGGTCCACGAGTTGCCTACCGTAGCGGTCGCTGGTTCTATCTGGGGCGTGACACCAGCCCGGGGTGTTGAAGGTACGGAGGCTGGGGTTGCCACGGGCGCGGCGGGCGTGGCACGCCTCCGCGCGCTGGCGGCGACGCCCCTCGTGGTGTCGCCGATGGCGGGTGGGCCTTCCACGGTGGAGCTCGTCGTCGCCGCCGCTGGGGCCGGGGCGTTCGCGTTCGTCGCCGGCGGTTACAAGACGCCGGAGGAGTTGCGCACCGAGATGGCGGCGGTGCGCGCGGCGGGTGTCGACTCGTTCGGCGTCAACCTCTTCGTCCCGGGAGCCGCGACGAACGCGCCCGATGCGCTCGAGGCCTACCTGGCGTCACTGCAGCCGCTCGCCACCTCACTCGGGACCGAGCTCGGTGCGGGGGTGTGGGACGACGACGACTACGCGGCCAAGCTCGCACTGCTGCTCGCCGAACCGCCAGCCGCCGTGAGTTTCACGTTCGGCCTGCCCGACCCCGAGGCCGTCCAGGCGTTGCGCCGTGCGGGCTCGCTCGTCATGGTGACGGTGACGACGCCGGAGGAGGCCGATGCCGCATTGCGCGTGGCGCCCGATGCGCTCTGCCTCCAGGGTGCCGAGGCGGGCGCCCACCGGGGCAGCCTGGCCAACATCGATCGCCCGGACGCCGACCGTCCGCTGCGCGCGCTCCTGGCCTCGGTCCGGCGTCGCACGCTGCTGCCGCTCGTGACGGCCGGCGGCGTCGCCGGACCCGACGACGTGACAGACCTCCTCGTCCGAGGCGCCGCCCTCGTGCAAGCGGGTACCGCGTTCCTCCGCTGTCCTGAGTCGGGGGCGCAACCGCTGGCGAAGGATGCGCTCGCCGATCGGGCCTTCGCCGCGACGGCGGTGACCCGCGCCTTCAGTGGGCGGCGCGCCCGTGCCCTCGTCAATGCGATGGTGCGCGAGCACAAGCACGCGCCAGCGGCGTATCCCGAGATCAACAACGCCACCCGTCCGCTGCGCGCCGCCGCCGCTCGGGCAGGCGACCCCGGGCACATGAGCCTCTACGCCGGCACGGGGTTCCGCGGGGCCCAGGCGCGTCCGGCGGCCGAAGTAGTGGAACGGCTGGTGTCAGGATGGCGCCGGTGACGAGCCGCCGGCAGACCAAGACGATCGAGTTCACGCCGCCCGACTACGAGGGGGTCGGCGACGAGCTGGCCGCGCTGCGTGAGGCCGGCGACGGATGGGTGAACCTCTTGCCCGGCGTCTATGACGAGGCCGACATCAACCCGCCCGCCGGGCTCTTCGCGTTCTTCGGGACGCGACAAGCGCCGGTGACGATGGCGACCGTGATGCCGGCGCGCCTGGACAAACGGCACGTCGAGGGCATGTCCGTGGGCCTCATGCACCCGACGGGTGGCAAGTCGATCGCGCGCCTCGCCGAGGCGGGGGTCGCGGTGCCCGCCGGGTGGGTGGTGCGCCAGGACCACCCGCGGCGTGGGCTCGTGCTGCGGACGGCGCCGGACACCGTCCCGATGGACATCGTGACGTGGTGCGTACAGGCCGGCACGGCCCTGTGCATGGTCGACATGACGGGCCAGTGGCAGGCCGTCGTGTACCTGCCGTAGGGCGGGTCGGACCGATGGCGACGGGAGAACGGCGCGACGACGCGATGCTGGCGGCCGGTCTCGCTCGGTGGCTGGCCGCGCACGCCGACGCCGGCATGGTTCCGGGTACGGCGACCGGCTCGGGTCGGGACGAGGTGACGATCGCCGGCTTGGTGCACGCCGACGGCGGCATGGCCAACGAGACCGTGCTGCTCGATTTCGGCCCGGGCCATGCAGGCATGGTCGTCCGCCTCCCGCCTCTCGAGGCAACGTTTCCCGACTACGACCTGGAACCACAGTCGGCGGTGCAGAACGCCGTCGCAGCGGCCGGGGTTCCCGCACCGGCGCCGACGATCGTCGAGCGGGATCAGTCGTGGATCGGTGCGCCGTTCCTCGCGATGCCGCGGGTGCACGGTGCGGTCGCCGGGCCGGCGCCAGCTTTCGACCCCTACGTCCGAGATGCCGGTCCGGCGCGGCAGCGCCTGATGTACGACGGCCTCATCGACGTGGTGGCCGCGGTCCACGCGGTGGCGTGGGAGCCGGCAGGGTTGGCGGAGGTGCTGAGCGGGCCGCGGCTCGCCGATTTGCTCGCACGTTGGGTCGCCTACGTCGAGTGGTCGTCGGAAGGCGACCCGCTGCCGGCGCTCGTCGAGGCCCTCGACTGGTGCACCCGTCACCGCCCACCCGAACGCGAGGCGGTGCTCCTGTGGGGTGACGTCCGTCTCGGCAACCTCGTCTTCGACGACTCGCGTCGGGTCGTCGCCGTCCTCGACTGGGACCTCGCCGCCCTCGGTCCCCGGGAGATGGATCTCGGTTGGCATTTCGGGCTCGACTTCATGATGGAAGCGCTCTTCGGCCAGCGCGTGCCCGGGTTCCCCTCGAGGATCGAGGCATTGGAACGCTACGAGCGCGCGTCAGGCCACGAGGTGCGCGACCTGCCGTGGCACGAGGTCTTCGCGTTGACGCGGGCGCTGGCCATCAACGACCGCCATCAACGCATCAGCGGCGACCCACGGCGGCGCGACAATCCGATGGGCGCCGTGCTGCTTGCCCGCCTCGAGGACGCCAGCGCCGCGATCCGATCCTGAACAGCAGGGGGCAGGCCGGTCGCATTCCGGTGGTACGCGTCCGATCCGACGAGCCGAGTAGGCCAAATGGCCCATGCGGAACAGGGCCCAATGGCCGAACAATTCTTCCGTGGCTACGCGCGCGGTGTCAGAACGCAAGGCACCGTCTGCGGGTTCGGTGCCTGCCGGTGACGACCGGCGGCGCCACGGTTTCGCGGGCACCGCCTTGTTGGGTGCCGGCGGCTCGGCCTTGTTGGCGGTGGCCAGCGACCTTCCCGCCTCCCCGTTCGGGCCTCATGCGGCCGGTGCATGGCCGCTGGCCCTTTCGGGTGCCGCGCGGTCCTGGGAGGGAGCGTCGATGCCGTCATGGGCGGCCCCGGCCAACAGCGGTCCCGGTGTGTCGACGGGGCATGTGCTCGTGCTGGTGGCCGCTCTGGTGGGCGTCGCACTGCTCGGCGTCGCCTGGCTCCGCCTCTGGCGAGCCGTGCGAGCCGACGGGAGCCTGGGACTGCGTGACGTCTGGTGGGTCGCCGCCGCGTGGACGGCCCCGCTGCTGTTCGCTGCGCCCTTTGCCAGCCAGGACGTCTGGGTCTACGCGGCCCAGGGGAAGATCGTGGCGTCGGGGCTGGGTGCGTCGACCCCGTTGCACGCGCTGGGTCACTCGGTGTGGACCTCCGGGGTCGACCCGAAGTACCTGAGGGGCGGGTCGATCTACGGGCCGGGGGCCAACGATCTCTCTGCGCTCTTCGCGAGTGTTTCGGGCAGGCACCCGTGGATTGCGGTCGAAGCCTGGCGGCTCGCCGTCATCGCCTCGATGGTGCTGTGCGGGTGGGGCGTGGCAAGGATCGCGGCGGCCCGCGGTGCGAACCCGGTGGAAGCGGTCGTGGCGGGCGTCGCCAATCCCGCCGTGCTGATCGCCTTCGTAGCCGGGGCCCACAACGACGCCGTCATGATCGGACTGGTCGTGGCGGGCATCGCCCTCGCCGTGACCGGGCGACGGTGGTGGGCCCTCGGTGTGCTCGCCCTGGCGGTCACCGTCAAGGCGCCCGCGGCGCTCGCCGTCCTGGCCGTCGCCTGGTGGTGCTGGAAGGGCTCGTGGCAGCGGCGTCTGTTGGCCGTGGCCGCTGGAGTCGCGGCGACCCTGGTCGCGCTGAGCGTGACCGGGCTCTTCAGCGGCGGCGGGTTCAGCTGGCTCAAGTCCGCCTCCATCGGCACGGTGGCCAGTGCGTTCTCGCTCGTGCGCTTTGCGGGCACCATCTCATCGGGACCCGTCAACCTGGTGCAGACGATCGGCATCCTCGTGGCCGTCGTGCTGGTCCTCGCCGTGCCGCGGGGCCGGAGTTGGATCGGCGCCCTCGCCATCGGGTACGGGGTGATGGCCGTCTGCTCCGCCAACCCCCAGCCCTGGTACCTGTTGTGGGCGGTTCCCCTCGTGGCGTGCACGTTCGTCGAGGGAGGCCTCCAGCGCGCGACCCTCGTCGTCCTCTGCGCCATGGCGACGTGGAGCGTGCTGCCCTTCGGACCGCTCGTGTGGTTCGGCGGCCTCATCGCCTTGGCCGTCATCGGCTTTCGGTGGATCCGGTCGTGGCCGGTGCCCGACCCGGTGGCGCGTGTGCAGCCGGTGGCGGTGGGCGACGCGCGCTGACGGCCGGGCGGTCGGCGAGTCGGACAGTCGGACGGGTGCCGCCGGGACGGTTCCGGCGGGACCGGGCGGTGGGCACGACCAGACGAACGGTCAGTTGTACAGGGCTCAGCTTCCGTCGAGGAGTGAGAAGCCCATGACGCCGGCCTTGGCCACCTCGTAGCAGAGCGTGTCGTAGGGCTCCACGAGGCCGTAGGTGACCTCGCCGTCGCAAGTGATGCGGCAGTGGTGTTGGTCCTGGCCGGCCAGGCGGCTGCGCACGTCGGGGTCGTTGACGTCGAAGGACTGGGCGTGCACGACGACCTCGTCGCCCTCGGCCACCGCCAT
>DASXBZ010000107.1:0-3014 GCA_036491435.1 Acidimicrobiales bacterium | reverse complement strand
ATGCGCGACGGGCTCGACTACGTGGAGGAGTACGACTCGGAAGACCCCGACGCGCTGCGGATGCTCTTTGGCGACGGCAGCGCCGACATGGCCCACTTCGCCGCCGAGCTGCCCTTGGCGGTACCGCCCGACACGCGGTTCAACTACTCGTCGGCCGCGTCGAACATCGTCTCAGGGGTCGTGGCGCGCACGGTCGGGCCCGGCGAGCCCTACGCCCGCTTCCTGCACGGCCGCCTCTTCGGTCCGCTCGGCATGGCGAGCGCCGACCCCGAGTTCGACGAGGCCGGGACCTGGGCCGCCTCGTCCTTCCTCCGCGCCACGGCGCGCGACTACGCGCGCTTCGGGCTCCTCTACCTGCGCGACGGCGTGTGGGACGGCGTGCGGCTCCTGCCGGCCGGCTGGGTCGACTACGGCCGCACGATGGTCTCGACCGACGAGGACGGCCAGCCCTTCGGGGCGCACTGGTGGGGCGTGGCCGGGGACAACGCGCTCGGCACCTTCCGCGCCGCCGGCTACGAGGGCCAGTCGATCTCGATCTGCCCGCCGCTCGACCTCGTCGTGGTGCGGCTGGGCAAGACGCCGGTCGATCGCTCGGACAATCTCGTTCCGTGGCGCGTGGCGATGATCCAGGCCTTCGCGGACGCCGCCTGAGCGGGACGGCGTCGCCGCTCCCTAACCCGCGGCCGGCGTCGCAACGAAGACGGGGATCTGGCGCGTCGTGTTCTGCTGGTATTCGGCGTAGGGCGGGTAGGCCTGCACGGCACGGTCCCACCACTCCTTCTTCTCGTCGCCGGTCACTTCGCGTACCTGCGCCCGGAACGGCTCCGGCCCGTCTTGCACCAACACCTCGTCGGGGTGCTCGACGATGTTGTGGTACCAGGCGGGGTTCTCGGGCGTGCCTCCCTTGGAAGCGACCAGCGCGTACTCGCCGTCGTGCTCGACCCGCATGAGGGCGAACTTGCGCACCTTGCCGGACTTTGCCCCTCGGGTCGTGACCACGACGACGGGCATCCCGGTCTCCCGCAGCGTGTTGGCCCGCTGTCCGCCAGAGGCCTCGTACTCGGCCACCTGATCACGCACCCAGTCCCAGGGGCTTGGCTCGTAGTCACCTTGGAGTGTCGTCATGGGGGCGAGCGTAGAGGCGCGCCGCTAACGTCCGTGCCGTGCCCAGTGACCCCATGGCCACCGCCGACGTCGTGGCCCTGCACGCGGACCTCTCCAACTGGGGGCGCTGGGGGCCTGACGACCAGCTCGGCGCGCTGAACCTCATCACCCCGCAGGTCACGGCCGCCGGCGCCGCCACCGTGCGTTCCGGCCGGACGCTGTCCTGCGCCCGGCCCCTCAACACCGAGCCGGGGCCGGACAACCCGGTCCCGGTGGCGCACCACATGATCGGCACCGCGACCGAGGGGTGGGGGGCGGACTACTTCGCCCTGGCGCCCCACGGGTTCGCGACCAGCCACATCGACGCGCTCTGCCACATCTTCTACGACGGCAAGCTCTTCAACGGGTACGACACGGGGACCGTGACCGCACACGGCGCCACCCGCCTGGGCATCCACCACCTGCGTAACGGCATCGTGACCCGAGGCGTCCTGCTCGACGTCCCGGCCGTACGCGGCGTCGACGCGCTCGAGCCTGGCGAGCCGATCTTCCCCGAAGACCTCGAGGCCGCCGAGGAGCGAGCCGGCCTCCGCGTCCGCGCCGGCGACGCCCTCTTGATCAGGACGGGCCGCTGGGCCTGGCGCGCCGCCAACGGACCGTGGGACTTCGCCTCCCGGGCCGCCGGCCTCGACGCGGCCTGCCTGGCCTGGCTCCGCGCCCGCGACGCGGCCACGCTCGGCTCCGACGGCGTGTCCGACGTCCTGCCGTCGCGGGTCGATGGCGTCGGCATGCCGATCCACGAAATCGCGATCGTCGCGCTCGGTCTGCACCTGATGGACAACCTCGACCTCGACGCGCTCGCCGGCGCCTGTACCGACGAGGGACGCTGGGAGTTCCTGTTCGTGGTGGCGCCGCTGGTGCTGCGGCGCGGCACCGCCTCGCCGGTCAACCCGATCGCGGTGTTCTGAGAACACCGAGGAGAGAAGGAAACGTATGCCCGTTGCGCACAGCGGTGAGGTCGAGATCCACTACGAACAGTTCGGCGACCCCGAACAGCCGACCCTGCTCCTGGTCAACGGGCTCGGGTCCCAGTGCATCAACTACCCGCCCGAATGGTGCGAATTGTTCTGCGACGAGGGCTACGCGGTCGTCCGCTTCGACAACCGCGACGTCGGGCTGTCGTCCAAGCTGCCCGACGTCGACTACGCCATGACCGACATGGCCGACGACGCCATCGCGGTCCTCGACGCGGTCGGCGTGGCGCGGGCGCACGTCATGGGCTGCTCGATGGGCGGCATGATCGTCCAGCGCCTCGCGATCGACCATCCGGACCGCCTCCTCTCGGTCACCTCGGTCATGTCGCGCACCGGGGAGCCCGGGTTCGGTGACAGCTCCGAGGAGGCGCTCACGCTTCTCATGACGCCACCGCCGCCGGAGCGAGCGGCCTACATCGAGCGCCAGGTCGAAGCGCTCCATGTCTACGGGTCGAAGCCCGAGTGGCTCGACGACGAGGCCATCCGCCGGCGGGCCGCCGCCGCGTACGACCGTTGTTTCTGCCCCGACGGCATCGTCCGCCAGATGAAGGCCGTCGGACGCGACGGCTCACGCTCCGAGCAGCTGGCGGCGGTGGACCTGCCCGTCCTGGTGCTGCACGGCAGTCGCGACACCCTCATCGACCCGAGCGGCGGGCGTCGCACGGCGGAGCTGATCCCCGGCGCCCGCTACGTCGAGATCGAAGGCATGGGCCATGACTACCCGCCGCCGGTCTGGCGGCAGTGGGTCGACTTGTGGGCGGAATTCGCCCGCGGCGCCGCGCTGGGAGCCGCGCGCTCCGGAGAGGGTGCTCAAGCCCCTTCGTAGGGGAAGCCGAGGTCCGGCGCGGTGAGGACGGCACGAAAGGCCAAGCCCTC
>DASXBZ010000106.1:0-27147 GCA_036491435.1 Acidimicrobiales bacterium | reverse complement strand
CGCGACTCGGCCCATCACGATGGCGCATGAGGCCTGCGGGCTGGCTCGAGCTCTCTGGGGGCCGCCGGGCGCCGCGTCTGGGTGTATCGGGGATGGTTCTTGACACGCGGGGGGACGAGCGTCAAGAACCACGCCGTATAGACGCAGAGCACGAGACGGGTTGCACTATTCGATGGAGGCACCACGTCGGTGTAGACAGGCGCGACCCGGCAGAATCCGAAGAGCCCTCAATCGTCGTGCGATGAGCGTCAGCTCCCCGCCAGATTCCGGTGAGCCCCATCGGTCCTCTGTCTCGAGTAGCCCGTCACTGCCAACGAAGAGAGCGGCCGACCAGGATCGAACTGGCATCATCAGCTTGGAAGGCTGAGGTTCTACCATTGAACTACGGCCGCGAATCGATGGGCATTCTAAAGCCTCTACTCTCGACCTCGTGGACGCGCTCTTCGACCGTGTGGGCGGACAGGCGTTCTTCGTCGATCTGGTCGATCGCTTCTACCTCGGCGTCGCCGGCGATCCACTGCTGCGTCCCCTCTATCCGGACGAGCTGAAGGAGTCGGCGGACCATCTCGCGCTGTTCCTGATGCAGTACTGGGGCGGCCCGCCGACCTACAACGACCAGCGCGGGCATCCGCGGCTGCGCATGCGCCATGCCCCGTTCGTGATCGGCCCGGCCGAGCGCGACGCGTGGTTGCGGCACATGCACGAGGCCCTCCGCGAGCTGCACGCGGCCGGGCGGATCGACGATGCGGACGCCGAGGAACTCGGCGCCTACCTCGACATGGCGGCGCACCAGCTCGTCAACACCGGCTGACCCCGGGCAAACGCTCAATCCGTGAAGACCGGCGTCCGTCCCTCCTTGCGGGCCGCCACGGACTCCTCGAAGTTGCGCGTCAGGCATCGGACGAACAGCTGCGAGGTGCCCTCCGCGTCCATGTGCGACTGGAAGCTGCTGGCGTCGAGGCTGTTCCACAGCTGCCGCTTGGTGAGTTCAACACCCGCCCGGCTCCATCCGTTGATGCGGTCGGCCAGCTCGAAGCACGTCGGTAGCAGCTCGGGCCCCGGCACGACCTGCGAGACGATCCCGATCCGCTCCGCCTCGGCGGCATCGACGTCCCGGCCCGTCAACATGATCTCGGTCGCCCGCGACTGGCCGACCGAGCGCGGCAACAGGTAGCTCAGACCGAGCTCGGCGGCGGTGAGCCCGTTGTTGATGCCCGCCGCCCGGAAGTAGGCGGCCTCCGACGCGAGCCGGACGTCGGCGCACAGCGCCAGGCAGAACCCGCCACCGATGGCCGCGCCGTTGACGGCCGCGATCACCGGCTGGTGCAACCGGCGGATGGTCGCCATGACGTCGTCGAGCATCTCCATCGACCGCAATGCGATGGTCGGAAGGGTCAGTCCGTCGATATTCGGGATCGACCCGGGGTTCTCGTGGTCGGCTCCCGAGCAGAAGCCCCGTCCCGCGCCCGTGATCACCACGACGCGGACCGAATTGTCGGTGCCGACCTCGCGCAGTGCGTCGCGGAAGGGGATCATCACGTCGAACGCCATGGCGTTCATCCGCTCGGGCCGGTTGAGCGTGACGACGGCGACGCCAGGATGGGGCTTGGTGACTTCGGTGAAGGACATGGTGCCGCATCGTAGGGGCGGCATGCCCGCCGCACGACCTAGAGCGCTACATCCGTTTCGGCCCCCAACCTCATCTCTTGTTCCAGCCGATGCGCGACCGCCCCTTGCGGTGCGTCCTCGGCGCGGGCAATCCACCGCAGCCGGGCCGCTCGGGCGTCCCACGAGTAGACGACGGCGGTTCCGGCGATGAAGTCGTCGAGTGCCCGCCGTTCCCGTTGGAAGATGATGCCCCAGAAGGCAAACCAGAAGAATGCGACGCTGAGCGCGAGCCCGAGCGTTCGCAGGACGGCTTGGCGAGCGCCGATCGGGCCGCCCTCGGTCGTCACGACCTGCAACCCGAAGACGGCCATCCCGATGGTCCGCCCGCCCACCGCCCATTGGTAGGAGTAGTAGAGGAACTCCCAGACTGCGAGAACGACGACGGTGATCAGCTGGTGGTTGCTCAGGTTGTAGGAGTTGCCGGTGACCAGCTTGTAGGCGGCATTGAAGAGCGCCACGCCCAACAAGTAGAGCCCCCACGACGCCCCGACGTCGGCTCCGAACGCCACGAGGCGGCTCACCGCGCCCGCGTAGTGGCCTTGGCGGCCAACCGTCAGCTCCGGGGACGGACCGGACATGATCATGCTCACGATGCCGGAGTCACCTTCGGTCCGACGAGCAGCGGTGGTCCATCCGGCCAGTCCGCGATCTTCTGCCGTCGCCCGAGCAACCGGTTGCCCCAGCGGAAGATGAAATCGTCCAGACCGACACCCTGCGCCCGGATGACGTCGAGGATCTCGGTGAGGATGCCCGTCGTCGACCGGGCGATGATGGAGCCAAGCTCGGTCTGCTCGACCAACGCGTCGATGTCGAGCTTCTCGACGATCGCGTTGATGTCCACCCGGTCGATGATCTTTTCCACGTCGACGCGCTCGATGATCTTCTCCACGTCGACCCGGTCAATGATCTTGTCGACGTCGACCTTGCTGATCACCTTGTCCACGTCGACCCGGCTGACCACTTTGTCGATGTCGACACGGTCGATCAGTGCGTCGATGTCGATCGCCTCGATCACCATGGGCACGATCCGCTCCGCCAGTGCCTGGGCGAGTTGCTCCATCCGGGCCCCGACGGGGTTAGGGCTCACCGCTGCACCGGGGATTGTGACATTCCCGCGATCATCCCACTCCGACCGACGCATGTGGGCGATCGATCGGGTACCGTCGCCAAGAGGGGACTGGCACGAGAGGAGAGGACCGCATGGAAATCGAGCGCTATGAGAACGGCGTCCCATCCTGGGTTGATCTGGGTAGCCCCGACCTCGCCAAGGCCAAACAGTTCTACGGCGCCTTGTTCGGGTGGAACACGCCCGAGGGCCCGCCCGAGGCGGGCGGGTACAGCGTCGCCGACATCGGGGGCAAGACGGTGGCCGGCCTCGGGCCCAAGATGGACCCGAACATGCCGACGGTGTGGATGTCCTATGTCAACGTGGACAGCGTCGACGACACCATCGCCAAGGTGACCGCCAACGGCGGCACGGTCCTCGCACCGCCGATGGACGTGATGGAAGCGGGTCGCATGGCCATCTTCGCCGACCCGCTCGGGGCGGTGATCGGGCTGTGGCAGCCCAACCAGCACACGGGGGCGCAGCTGGTCAACGAGCCCGGGACGCTCTGCTGGAACGAGCTCATCACGACCGACACCGAGAAGTCCAAGACCTTTTACAAGGCCGTCTTCGGGTGGGACGGCGAGGACCAAGGCCCTCCGGGTGGCCCGCCCGCGTATACGGAGTGGAAGATCTCGGGGCGGTCCATCGGCGGCATGATGGCGAAGAACGACATGATGCCGGCCGACATGCCGCCTAACTGGGGGGTCTACTTCGCCGTTCCCGACACGGACGCAGCCGTCGAGAAGATCAAGGAGCTCGGCGGGTCTGTGCTGCTTCCTCCGACCGACATCGAACCGGGACGCTTCGCCGTCGTCATGGACGACCAGGGCGCGCCGTTCAACGTCATCACCATGAAGAGCTGAGCCGTGGAGCGGCGGCGCCTGGGGCGCACGGGCCACGAGTCGTCGGTGGCTGTTCTAGGCGGCGCGGCCTGCTGGGCCGCCACGGTCGAAGAGGCGGGGGAGTGGCTGCGCCTGGCGCTCGACCACGGCGTCAACCACCTCGACATCGCGCCCCAGTACGGGGCGGCGGAGTCGGTGGTGGGGCCGCACTTGGGCGCGGTCCGCGACGAGATCTTCATCGCGGGCAAGACGCTGCGGGCCAATCCCGAGGGCGTGCAGGACCAGTTCGACAACACACGGCGTCTTCTCAACGCCGATGTGCTCGACCTCTACCAGGCCCATGCCGTGACGTCGCTCGAGGAGCTCGAGCGGCGGTCGCCGGCACTCGAGAAGATCGTGGCGTTGCGCGAGGCCGGCCACACTCGGTTCGCGGGCATCACCGGACACGACCTCGAGGTGCCGCGCGCCCATCTCGAAGCGCTCCGGCGCTTCGACCTCGACACCGTGATGTTCCCCGTGTACCCCGCGCTGTGGTCCCGGCCCGACTATCGCGAGGCGGCGGAGGAGCTCCTCGAACTGTGCGCGGCGCGCGACATCGGCGTCATGGTCATCAAGGCGGCGGCGCACCGGCCCTGGGCGGACCACCGCCCCCTCAGCGACGCCGTCGCCGGTAGCCCGGAGACGGCGGACCGTTGGGCCACCTCGTGGTACGAGCCGGCCACCACCGACGAGGAGCTGGACCGCGGCATCCACTTCGCCCTCTCGACACCGGGCGTCCACGCGTTCTGTACCCCCGGCGACATCGGGCTCCTGCCGCGCGTCCTCGCCTCGGCGGAGCGCTACGCGCCGATGAGCGCCGAGGACCGGGTGACGGCCGTCGACGCCATGGCACGCGAGGAGCTCATCTTCCCGATGCCGCGCTGACCGGCCGGCGTCAGGACGCCTGGAGCGCGGCCACGACGCCGGCGAACGCCTCGTCGTCCGCCTGGTCCTCGGGGACCGACATCGTGATCCCCTGGCCGAGCCCGGCGAAGCGCTGCATAAGGATCCCGGCCAGCTCGTCGAAGGTGCCCGCAGGCACCAGCGTGTCGAGCACCTCGTCGGAGAGGACCGCGCCCAGGTCGTCCCAGCGCTCCCGCCGGGTGAGCTCGCGCAGGCGCGGTCCCAGGTCGTCCCAGCCGTAGAGCTCCAGGGTCGGCGCGTAGGCGGGCGTGGAGTAGAGAAAGGCCAGCAGGCGGCGCTGCCGCTCGCGTTCGCGCTCGACCGCCGCGGGCGTGGCGCCGGTGATGACCGATGTGCCGACGACGGTTTCGAAGCCCTCGGCCCCGAGGTCGCGCCCGGCGGAACGAGCGCCCTCGGCCAGCGCGGGCAGGCAGGTCTCGGTGAGGTAGCGAGGATTGGAGTTGGTGGGGTGGCTCACGAAGCCGTCGGCGACCTCCCCGGCCAACGCGCAGGCGCGACGCTGCACGCCGCCGAGGTAGACGGGCGGCACCGCGGTGTCGGGGTCCGGTCCCGGGTTGAAGTAGGGCTGCAGACGCGTCACCCGGTAGTGCTCGCTCTCGTAGGTCGGCGCCTGTCCGGACACGAACGAGGCGAACACGGCGCGCACGGCGCCGATGTAGTCGCGCAGCCGGCCGATGGGGTCTTCCCCGAACGGCACCCCGTAGCGGTCCTCGATGTTCTGGCGGATCTGCGTGCCCAGACCCAGCTGGAAGCGGCCGCCGCTGAGTTTGGCGATGTCCCAGGCGGCGTAGGCCAGCAGCGTCGGGCTGCGCGTGAACGCCAACGCCACGCTCGTCCGTACGGTGATGCGCGACGTGTGCTCGGCCGCCACCAGCGCGACCGCCATAGCGTCGTGCACGGTCTCGGCGACGTGGAGGCCGTCGTAGCCCAGCCGCTCGACCCGTTGAGCGTGCGTGATGACGTCGGGGAGGCTCAACCGCGGGTCCATGCCCGCGTAGACCCTCACGCCGGCGGACTGGCCAGGCCGCTGCTCTGGGACCGTCCCCGCGCCATGATCGTCTCGCGCTCGGTCGCGAGCCGCGACTGGTCGAAGCGTTCTTGCATCCAGCGGCGCGACCAGTCCGATTCCGCTTGCCACGCCGCTTCACCGGCCAGCGCACCGATGGCCTCGTACATCCGGCGGATCTCGCGCACGTTGTCCTGCGGGATCGAAGCCACGGCGGCGGCGATCTCACGGGCCCGCTCGAGCAGCTGCTCGTGGGGCACCACTTCGGCGACCAGGCCCCATGCGAGAGCGGTCGCGGCATCGATGAAGTCGCCGGTGAAGCTCATCCGCCGGGCCCGGTCGACGCCGATCAGCTGCGGCAGGCGCACGATGAGCCCGGCGCCGGGCATGGCGCCGACCCGGGCGTGCGTGTCGGCGAACCGTGCGCGCTCCGAGGCGATGAGGAAGTCGCAGTTCAGCGCGATCTCGAGGCCGCCGGTCACCGTGGCGCCGTTGATCGCGCCGATGACCGGTGTCTCGTGCGGTGGGAGGAACCCGAAGTGCGCGGTCGGCCCGCTCTGGCGGTCCACCTGGTCCTGCCGGGGCTCCGAGGCCAGCGCCTTGAGGTCGACGCCCGCGCAGAAGGCGGGGTCGGCACCGGTCAACACCATGCAGGCCACGTCTGCGCGGCCGTCGAGGTCGATGACGGCGTCGTCCAGCTCGCGCGTGAGCTGGCCGGAGATCGCGTTGCGCGCCTCCGGGCGGTTCAAGGTGATCGTCCCGATCTGGTCGGCGACCTCCACGAGTACGACGCTCACGGTTCCTCCCCACAGTCGTGCCCCATCACGGGCCCTCGTGCCGATCGCCGGACTGCCCCGGCTCGAGTCCTTCGAAGACGACAAACCGATCGATCGCACCCGACTCGTCGAGCGAGCCGAAGATCCAGCCTGACACGACGACCGCGCCACGCTCCAGTCGCTCCCAGCTGAACCGGAAGTAGTGGTGGTGGCAGTCCACCCCACTCGTGCGGCGCAGTGAGGCCGGTTGTCGGTCGGCCCGGCGTAGGCGCTCGAACGCCTCGCTGAGGCCGACCGGCCCGTCGAAGACCGCCCAGGGACCCACGTAGACGACGTCGGGAGCGACGTGGGCCATCACGCCGTCGAGCCGGTCCTCGTCGTCGCGGAGCACGATGGACGTCATGAGGTGATCGATCCGTGTCGCGAGCTCCTCGTCTTGGTGGTCGCGGCGGAACATGCGCGCAGTCTGGCAGCCGGCTCAGCCGGGCACCCACTCCGAACACAGCTGGGCGTAGCAGTCGGCGTCGCGCTGCGACCCGTCGATGCGCTCCCAGCCCCGGAGGGTCGCCTCGCGCCGGAAACCGGCGGACTCGGCCGTGCGGGCCGAGGCGACGTTCCACGGCTCGACGAAGAGGTGCACCCGGGGGATGGCGAGTTTCTCGAATGCGAACGCGCACAGCGCGCGCAAGGCGTGCCCCGCCAGGCCCCGGCCGCGAGCTGACTCCACGAGCCAGTAGCCCACCGAGGCGCGGCCGCTCTCGATCTCTTGGAGCCACAGCCCGATCGACCCGAGGCCCTGCCCCGGCTCGGACGCGTCCGCAATCACGAAGGAGAAGCCGTCGCCGTCGATGGCCCGCTGGTTCTGGCGCTCGATGTACGCCCCACCCTCTTCGAGGCTGTAGTCGCGCGGCACGGACGTGATCGAATGGATGTGCGGATCGGCCGACGCCACGGCCACGAGGTCGAGGTCCCCGAAGGCGAACGGCCGCAGCACGATCGGCCCGGACGTCAGGCGCGGCATCCGCAGCGGAGGCGACAGCTCGGTGACGTCGAACTCTTTCATCGCAACGCGAAGTAGCCCGGGACGAGATGGTGAGGGGTGTCGAGGTAGCCCTTCGCTTCGGGCAGGCCGCCGAAGCGTCCGTGGCTCCAGCGCACCTCGATGTGGCCGGTGACCTCGCACGTCTCGGCCGAGGTGCGATCGCGCACGACCGCGTGCCAGCCGACGCGCGGTTGGCCGCCGCGCTGTGGCTCGAGGGAGATCGCGACGAGCTGAAAGTGCTGGCGCCAGTCCCACGACGTGGCAATGCGCAGGCGCAGCGAGCGCTCGGCGGACGAGCCGAGGACGAAGTACGGCGCGCTGCCGATGCGCAGCAGACGCCACACCATGGCCTCGCCCGTCCCACCGCCTCGCTCCATGGCGGCCTCCCACCGGCGCACCGAGGCGCGCGCGACCGCGTCCGAGAGCCCCACGTACAGGTCCTTAACTCCGGGGGGCCAGCCGGGCCGCAGCCACCGTCCGAGCCCGTCGCGCTGCGCGCTGGTGAGTTCGCTCGCCCGGTGGGGCAACTCGCGCAGCTCCCTGGCCGCGGCACCCGAACCGTTCGCCCCGCCCGCCTCCCACGACACCGGCGCACCCTCCCCGACCGGCGCGTCCGCGTCCCCGAGACCCGGCAGCGCCGGCGCATCGCCTCCACGGCCCGATTGCGCCATCGCCGCCGGGCCCCTGAGGGCGGCCCGCCGCGCCGGCACCGGGCCGTCGCCCCGTTCGGCCGCATCCCGGACCGCGGTATACAGAGCCTGATACTCGGTCGGCGCCACCTCGGCGTACCAGTCGCCCCCACCGGGCAGCGCCTCCCGCGCCGCGGACGTAGTGCCGCGCACCGAACGGTTCTGGCCGGCGACCAACAGGGCGTCGAACACGTGGGTCGGTGACACGTTGAACAAGATGTCCGAGAGGTACTTGCAGCTGACGAGGTAGACGTGGTCCACCCGCAAGTCGATCGGCGCCACCTCGTCACCCGGCGCGCGCCCGGTTCCCTTCCACTCGACGATCCGGGGCAGCCGGTCGCGCAGGCCGTCGCCGGCGGACAGGAAGGCCCGGCCGTTCTCCCATGCCGCATGGAATTCCGCGTCGTACGCGCCGCCCCCGCGCAGGAGCGCGAGGTGCTGCCACATCTCGGGCGAAAGGCTGTGCATCGCCGGCGAACGAGACCGGATCGCCTCGTCGATGTCGGGCAGGCCCAGCATGCCGAGCCCCGTCCCGAGCTCGGTCACGGTGGTCCGGTCGCTCGGCACCCCGCATCCTTAGCACGGCACCTCTCGGCCGTTCCGCTCCGATCCGAGACCCCGGCGCCATCAGCGAGGGACACGCCCGTGAAGCGGGGAGCCGGCCCCGAACGGACGCTGCTCAGTCTGCGAACAGCGGCGTGAGCTGCAGCTCGAGTGGGCCCACGGCGGCGTCCGCCGCCAGATGCATGTCGGTGCTCTCGTACACGTCCACCGCCGTACCGGTCCGGGCGATGAAGGCGAACACGGCGTCGCCCCAGCGCTCCTCCCGTAGGGCCCGGCGCAACTCCTCCCGCTCGCCGTCGGGCAGGTCGTGCGCGGGGGTCTTGGCCACCAGGTGGCAGGCCAGGATCCAGTTCAGCGTGTCGATGTCCTGGGCGACGAAGACCCGCGGCGGGTCGTCACGCACGACGGCGCAGGCCACGACCGCGCTCACGACCTCACGACCTCACGACGCCGGACTCCACGACCTCAGACGTCGCCCGGCGCCAGATCCCGCTCGGCCCAGAAGCCGGGCAACGGCGCGCCGCGCCGGCTCCGCGCGTACGCCGCCAACCGCCGCGCCCCCTCGGCCGCGTAGAGATCGATCACGTCGAAGATCCCGCCCGGTCCCGGTGCCCGCAGCGCCCGGTCGGCCTCGGTGCCCGCCCGCGGCAGCTGCGTCGTCAGCACCACCAACGGCCCGACCCCGCCCGCGGCCATCACGTGGGACCGCCCCAGCGTGCGCCACACCGTCTCGGACTTGGCCATCCCGCCTCGATACGACGAGTTCGCCCCAGCCACATCGAAGTACCACGTGCGCCCCCCCGCCCCGGTGGCCGAGAAGCTCACCGCCAAGCCGAGGCCGCGGAGCCGGCGGTTGGGCCGCACGTCACTGAAGCCCGCCCCCTCGATCGCGTCGCGGGCGAGCGTCATCGCCGCTGTCCCGTCGCCGACACCGACGACACCCCCACCGGCCCCACCACCGACACCACGGTCCGCCGGCACCGCCTCGTCCCCGGCCAGCCGCCCCAGCGCGATCTTCACGTACTTCGGATCGAGGTCGTACCCCACGGCATCACGTCCGCAGCGCGCCGCCGCCACCAGCGTCGATCCGGACCCGGCGAACGGGTCGACCACCAGGTCCCCTCGATACGTGTAGAGCTCCATCAGCTTCTGCGGCAGTTCGACGGGGAAGGGCGCCGGATGCTGCACGCGCACCGCGCTCTCGGGCGGCACGTCCCACACGTCCAGGGTCAACGCCATGAAGTCGTCGGCGCCGATCGTGCTCTCGAAGGGCAGCCCGTCGCGCATCCGCTCCTTCGGCGCCAGCGCCCGGCCGAACCGGGCCTTGCTCGCGACCAGCACCCGCTCGGTGACGTCGCGCAGCACGGGATTCGCCGCCGAGCGGAACGAGCCCCACGCACACGAGCCGTTCGCACCCTCGCCCTTCTGCCAGATGATCTCGCCCCGTGGCAGGAGGTGCAGGTCGTCCTGCAGGATCGACATGACGTCGGCCGAGAGGCTCCGGTACGGCTTGCGTCCCAAGTTGGCGACGTTGACGGCGATCCGCCCACCGGGCTCCAGCACCCGCTTGCAGTCGGCGAAGACGTCGCGCAACAGCTCCAGGTACTCGATGTAGGAACCGGGCACCCCCTCGCGGTCCAGCTCCTCCTCGTACTGCTTCCCGGCGAAGTACGGCGGCGAGGTGACGACGAGCGCGACCGAGTTGTCGGCCACTGCGTCCATGTGGCGGGCGTCGCCGCACACGCACGTCACACCCGGCGCGTGCGGGGTGACGTGTTCGTCGGAACTCAGCTCGGGCGCCTCGAAGCGCGCGTAGAAGGCGTCGGCGACGTGCGATTCCCGGCGGCCGACACCGAAATTCGAAGTTGAGGTCGCGGAGCGACGGCGTGGCGGCATGGGCTGGCCGAACGCTACCGGCCGGCCCCGCGCCGGACCAGGATCCCGATCGTCGAACGCCCGGCACCACGGGCGCGGCAGGCTCGATCCGGCGTGAGGGGCATCGCCGGCACGTTAAGGAGCGGCTGTGACACGGGGCGAGGCACCGCCCCCCTTACATCTCGTAGACGACGAAGGAGGTCGGGCGCCCGACCTGGTCGTAGAGCGAGCGGGCCGGGCCGTTGTACTGCTGCGTGTGCCAGTAGACGCGCCCCGCGCCCCGGGCCGACGCCTGTTCCTTGACCGCCTCCAGGAGTGCCCGTCCCATGTCCTGGCCCCGCGCCGCCGGTGCGACGAAGAGGTCTTCGAGATAGCACGTGGGTCGCCGGGACCAGGTCGTGGCATGGATGACGCAGTCGGCCATGCCGATCCCACGTCCCTGCTCGTCGAGCCCGATCAGCCCGAACAGGCCGTCGCGTCCCTCGCACATCCGCTCGAAGGTGGCGCGTCCCGTCTCCTCCTTCAGCTCGGCGCGGTAGAAGCGGAGGTAGTCCGTCCAGAGCGCGTGCCAGTCGTCCCAGTCGTCGCTGCGGAGCTCTCTGATGGTGCCCACCCCGTCAGCTTCGCATCAACCGCCTCCCGGGGGCCGGACCGAGCCCTGCCGGACCCTCATCGGACCGAACCCGGGTGGACCTAGTGCCCGGTCCAACGCGGTGGCCGCTTCTCCGCCGCCGCGTGCATGCCTTCCACGGCATCGTGGGTGCGCCCGGCGACCAGGCGCATGGTCTCGCCGAAGCGAATCGCTTCGAGCGTCGGCATGTGGCGCGTCCGCATCGCCATCTCCTTCATGATGCGCTGCGCCAGTGGCGCTCCGTTGAGCAGCCGTGCCGCCAAGGCACGGGCTTCGTCGAGCAGCGTCTCGTGCGGGACGACCCTCCAGGCCAGACCCATGGCATGGGCCCGCTCAGCGTCGATGCGCTCGCCGGTGAGCAACAGTTCCATGGCGTCCGCCCAGTTGATGCGTTGCGGGAGACGGATAGAGGCGACGATCGCCGGCATGCCGAGCTTGACCTCCGGCAGACCGAACTCGGCTCGGTCGCTGGCCAGGACGAAGTCGCACCACGTCGCGAGGGTGAGCCCGTATCCCAGGCAGTAGCCGTTCACGGCCGCGATCACCGGTTTGAAGATCTCCCAGCCACTCTCGAAGGAGTTCAACGTCGGCTTCTCCCAGAAGGTCCCGGCGAACTCGCCGATCGACCCCGCGCCGTCGCGCAGGTCCCCGCCGGCGCAGAAGGCCCGTCCCGCTCCCGTCACGATGGCCACCCAGGCGTCCTCGTCGTCACGGAAGCGTGCGAAGGCGGCGTTGAGCTCGTGTCGCATCTCGCCGTTGATGGCATTGAGCGCGTCGGGGCGGTTGTACGTGATCGTCGCCACGTTGTCGTCGAGTTGATAAAGGACCGTGTCACCCATCGGACCAGTTTGCCCCGCCGGCGCCGTCAACGGCGGGTGCAGATCGTCCGGGACTGGCGCGGCGCGGCAGCACGCAATGGATTGCGTAGGCCTTATTTACCAATGATGCCAACGCCGTCCCAACAGGTCGCCGAACGTCTTCCTTCTCGCCCTCCGTGCTCCGAGACTCGTAGTGGTCGCCTCTGCGCGGCCCGAGAGAGGGGGCGATGTGGGAGAGGTTGCGACTCAGGGCCGACGTGGGCTCGTGAGCGACCGCACGGTGTTGTTCGGCAGCGCGGTACTCATGCTCGCCCTCTTCTTGGTCGTCTTCGGCGGTATCGGGTCCGGCGTGGGGGCATCCGCGTCCACCACGCAGACGTCGGTGCAGACGGCAACGACGCAGGCGCCGCCTCTGACCACGACCACCACGTCGCCTCCGACCACCACCACCACGTCGCCGCCGACTACGACGACCACGTCCCCTCCGACAACGACCACGACGGTTCCGCCGCCACCGCCGCCACCACCACCACCACCGCCGCCGCCCGCACCTGCATCGTCGGCCCTGCCGGCCAAGGGCGCCGCCACGGCAAGCGGCTGTGACGCCGCAATCGCCTATCTCTCCGCCTATTCCGCGCCCGGCTTCGTCTTCGCCTGCCCCGGGAACGCGCTCGGGCACCAGGCCATGACGTGCATCAACGAGCCGGGCGTCTGCGCCAACGAAGACCTCATCGCCATCGCAGACCCCTGTCCAGCGGCCTACATGAACGAGGCTTCCAACTCGTGGGTCCTGACAGGAGCGTCTGATGCTCCGATCGATCCCTACGGAGCCTGTTCCTGAACTCCGTGTTGAGGCTGGTTCTCTAGGGGAGCCGGCCTGCGGTCGTCGGTCCGAGACCCGATCTTCCGATCACGGCGCCTACCACTCGATGCCGGTGGAGACACAGAATTCGTTCAGCTCCGGGTCCGACATTCTGACCCATTGGGTTCCGCCGAAGCTCTGCACGTCTTGGTCGATGCGGCGCGCGCCGATCGTTTCGAGCCGCAGCACATCGGCCTCGATGTCGTCGACGATGATGTCGAGGTGCATGCGGTTCTTGCCGGCCTTGGGTTCGGGCACCCGTTGCAGGAGAAGGGGTGAGGCGGAGCCCTTCTTGGGTACGAGGACGGCCAGTTGTGCGTCGGTGAAGTGGTCGCGGTAGTCGAGGGCTGTACGCCAGAAGTCGGCGAGCCGCTGCGGGTCCCGGCAGTCCAGAACGAGCTCCATCGTTGCCTTGCGAACCATCACCTGGCTCCCTTCTGGCGGTATTCGTTGGCAGCGAAGAGGATAGGGAGCACCAGTGACGGGCCGCCGATGTCGGGTCGCCCGAACCGACAAGGAGGCAATCGCTTGGAACCACAGCCGGGATGGGACAGCGCCGTCGGTCTACGGATCGAGGAGCTGTCGGCCACGCGGGTCGTGGGATACGTCGACATCGACGAGCGGCACCACCAGCCTTACGGGATCGTCCACGGCGGCGTCTGGACCTCCGTCGTCGAATCGGTGGGCAGCCATGGCGCGGCGATGGCGGCCCACGAGATCACCGGCCAGATGGCGGTGGTGGGCGTCGCGAACTCCACCGACTTTCTGCGTCCCCATCGGACCGGCCGCGTCCGGGTGACGGGGACGCCGATTCAGACTGGTCGGACGCAGCAGCTCTGGCTCATCGAGATCGAGCGCGAAAGTGACGGGAAGATGGTGGCCCGTGGCCAGCTGCGGGTGCAGAACTTGCCCGCCATGCCCGAGCGGAGGGATTGAGCCTCGTCCGTGAATCGCGCCGCCGCGCTCCGTAGGTGATGCACTCGGGCGAAGCGGGTTCCACCTTCATGTCCCGCGGCGTGCCCCTCGGCCGCGGCGTCCGCGCCCTCGGTCCTCGAATTTCTCCCGCACTTCGGCCCGGCGGGCCTGGATCTCGCGATGCGTCAGATGTTCGGTCGACTCGTCGAGCCCGAAACTTGCCTTGACCCCAGACAGGTCGGGTGCCCAGTCGGCCTGCTGCTCCAAGCCCAGCTGCGCCATGATCTGCTCGCCGTGCTTCGAGGCGAACATGAGGGCGATCGACTCGACCTCCGCGAAGAGGTCGAGGTCTGGTGCCAACGTGGCGATGGAACCGTCGAGGAACATCAGGTTCTTCACGAACAGCATGAGCTCCTTGGGCAGCTTCGCCCCGATCGCAAGGAGCGTCTTGACCGAGCGCTGCATCTCGCCCACCAGCTCGTCGGCGGTCAACTGGGTCGGATCGATGGGCGGCCGGTCGAGACCGAGCTGCTCGATCACGCTGCTGACGTCGACGTCGTCGGGGAAGGCACCCAGATCGCGCAGCGCGGCGACCTGGGTGGGGATGTCCGCGTTGGACGCGCCCACGAGGAGGGAGAGAAGGGCCAGGCGCTTCGTTTCCGTGAGCCGACCGGTGATGCCGAAGTCCAACAAGGCGATCTTTCCCGAGGGCAGGACGAACAGGTTCCCGCCGTGGAGGTCGCCGTGGAAGATGCCGTGCATCATGCAGCCCTCGAGAAAACCGATCATGCCTGCCCGCACGACCTCTTCGGTGTCGATGCCGGCTGCGTGCATGCCTTCGACGTCGCTGAACTTGAACCCGTCGAGGCGCTCCATGACCAGCATGCGACGGGTGACCAAG
This sequence comes from Acidimicrobiales bacterium, assembly GCA_036491435.1. GTDB lineage: Bacteria > Actinomycetota > Acidimicrobiia > Acidimicrobiales > RAAP-2 > Bog-473. Next base: position 12,487 of record DASXBZ010000106.1, on the reverse strand, counting down.
GTCGGATGGGGTCGAGGGACGACGAAGGATCGCTGATCGAGCTCGGCGAACGTCATGGCGATGTCGAGCATGTTCTCCGCCTCGAGCCGGAAGTCGAGCTCCTCCGTGATCGTCTCCGCGAAGAGCTCGACGAGGGCGGGCGGATTGGCCAGCGCGGCGACGGGAATGCGACCGACGAGGTGCGGCGCCAGCCAGGCCATGATCGCGAGGTCCTGGCGCACTCGGGACGCGACCGAGGGGCGCTGGATCTTGATCACGACGGGCGTGCCGTCGCGCAGGGTGGCCGCATGCACCTGCGCGATGGACGCGGCGGCCTTCGGCGTGCGGTCGACGGAGGCGAAGACGGAGTGGATCGGACGACCGAGCTCCTCGGTCAGGACCCGTTCGACGACGGGCCACGGCTCGGCGGGGACTTCGTCTCGGCACCACTTGAACTCGGCGACGAGCTCGGCCGGAAAGATGCCGTCGCCCGAGGCGATGATCTGTCCGAGCTTGATGTAGGTCGGGCCGAGGTGCTCGGCGGCAACGCGCAGGCGGCGCGAAATGCCGGCGATGGACGACTGGCCGCCAGCGCGGCGCTCCTTGGCGAACCAAAGCCCCAGTGCGCCTCCGAGGTGCTGCACCGTCGTGCCCAGCCGGCGCCCCGGCGGCAGCACCCGCGCCCTGGTGAGTCCGGGCAGCGCGGCCTGCAGGTCGGCTCGGACGTGGGCCAGGCCCTGACGCCATTCGAGGGCGTCGAGGTCGACCTCCCAGGGGCCGTCGTCCGTGAAGACGCCGATGGCGGTGTCGCGCGCGATGCCGGCCGGCGGCGCGGGAGTCGTTCGTTCCGGTTCCAAGGCCACCACCGACGAGCCTACGGGCCGGCTGGACCTCCTCCGTCCCGGCACGGCCGTTGGACGTGTTGCCTCACACGCTTCAGCTGGGGCGCACCAGACCCGATTGGAACGCGAAGACCACCGCTTGCACGCGGTCACGCAGGCCGAGCTTGGCCAGCAGGCGGCCGACGTGAGATTTCACGGTCGCCTCGGACACGTACAGGCGCTCCGCGATCTCGGCATTGGAGAGGCCGTCGGCCACGGCGAGGAGCACCTCGCGCTCGCGGTCCGTCAGCTGGGCGAGCGCGGGATGCGCGTCCTCGCCCGAGGCCCCCGTGCCGCCGTTGGCGGAGAGGTCGGGCAGCTTGTCCGAATATTCCTCGAGCAGGCGGCGCGTCACGCGCGGCGAGACGACGGCGTCGCCACGAGCGACCGTGCGAATGGCGCCTACCAATTCGGTGGGGGGCACGTCCTTGAGCAGGAAGCCGCTCGCGCCGGCACGCAGCGCGCTGAAGGCGTACTCGTCGAGATCGAAGGTCGTCAGGATGAGCACCCGCGTCTCGTTCCCGGCAGCCGAGGTGGTGATGGCGCGGGTCGCCTCGATCCCGTCGAGCACGGGCATGCGCACGTCCATGAGGACGACGTCGGGCTGGTAGAGCTCGACCAGGCGGACGGCGTCGGAGCCGTCCGCGGCTTCGCCCACGATCTCGATCCCGTCCTCGGCCTCGAGGATCATGCGGAACCCCTTGCGCAGGAGGGCCTGGTCGTCCGCCAGGACGACGCGGACGGTCACGGGGCGACCGGCGCCTTGCAGTCGCGGAGCGTGGCCAGCACTTCCCAGCCGCCCGAGGGCCCGGGTCCGGCCCGGAGAGTGCCGCCGAAGGCGGTGGCGCGCTCGGCCATGCCGGCGACGCCATGGCCGCCCCCGGAGCCGTTGGAACCCGGCGGACCGTGACCGTTGCCGTTGGTTCCCGGTCCCGGCGCGGCAGCCGACGTACGTCCGTCGTCGCGCACTCGCACGGAGATGTCCGGATCGTCGAAGTCCAGGTGCACCTCGACCGAGCCAGGCTCGTCGGCGTGTTTCAGCGCGTTGGTCAGAGCCTCCTGGACGATGCGGTACACGGTGAGACCGGCCGCGCCCGAGACCTCGAAGGGATGTCCGGCGCGCTCGAGGGACACTGTCAGCCCGGTGCTCTGAACGCGTTCGACGAGCGCGTCCAGATCGCCCAGTCCGGGTTGTGGGGCCAGCACGGGCCGGTCCGCCGCGTCGGGGGATTCGGGAGCCGGCGCGTTGGAACGAGGCTCGTCGCGCAGCACGCCAAGCATGCGGCGCATGTCGGTCAGGGCTTGGCGTCCGGTGCTCGACACTTCGCGCATGGCGTCGGCCGCACGTTCGGGATCGGTCGCGCGCGCCGCCGCGGCGGCGTCGGCCAGGGTCACCATCACCTGGATGTTGTGCGAGACGACGTCGTGCATCTCGCGGGCGATGCGGGCGCGTTCGGCGGCGGCGGCCAGCGAGGCTTGCTGGTCGCGCTCGATCTCGAGGCGAGCGGCGCGCTCGGCGAGCCAGTCGAGCTGGCTGCGCAAGGCCCGGACGACGACCCCGGCGAGCACCGACGCAATGGCGAGGCCGGTAAGGAAGACGAAGGTCTTGAGATCGTTGGTGGTCACGGTCCAACGGATCGTCGCCATGATGACGCCGGCCTCGAGGACGGCGGCCGCAATGGCCACGAAGACCCAGTCCGACTCGACGGCGACCGTGTACATCGCGACGAGGAGCGACACGTCAGCCAGCGCCGGGCCGCTCACGAGCCACTGGACGAACGCCACCGTGGCGATGATGGCGAAGACGGCTTCGGGGGCACGCCGCCGGAAGACCAGGGGGAAGATCAGGGCGGCCACCACAAAGAGATTCGGATGCAAGGCGTGTTCGGAGAACGTCCATCCCGAACAGAGGACGAAGAGGACCGCGGTGAGCGCGATGTCGACCGCGGTGGCGTAGCGGCGGTCGAAGTCGCGCAGCCGCTCCCACATACGCCAGGCGCGGTCGGCCTGCGGGGCTTGGCTCGTGTCGGCGGCGGCGGCGTCCGGGGTCGTCCCGGGTCGGAGCCACGCCGGATAGAGGTGACGGGTGCTGGGGCGCATCAGATCCTTGGTTCCCAGGCGAGGGGTCCATGGTACTGCCGCCTGAGCAGGTTCTCCGTGCAGAAGCGACCGGGCCTTCATCCCCTACAGCCTCGCTGCCTCGGAGCCGGTCGGCCCTCATCCCCAGGGATGAACAGCCACTCGAGTCGTTCATTCCTGTGGGCGATTTGCTCCCGCGCCTCGCGTTTTAGGTTCGACCTGTCTACGGGTGGTGCGAGGAAGCGGGCGTGTTCCGCCCCGAGTGCGCAGCGCACCTCGCGCCACCCGTAGGTGACGCACGCTGTTCAGGCGCCGGTCTTTGCGGCAACCTCGCGGCAGGGCTCGAGGTCGTCGAAGGCCCGCTTCACGTCGTCGGGGGTGAAGGCGAAGAAGAGCGCCGCTACGGCGTCCGCGCCGGCTTCGGCGTACCCCTCGACGTCGGCAGGGGTCAACGCGTTGAAGTACGGGCAGACCGTGATGCGTACGTCGGCCCGGCTGCGCCCGGCCGCCTCGAGATGCGTATCGAGCTCGGCCAGGCCCTCGACCAGCTGGGCTGGGGTGCGGTTGAACGTGTGCCAGCCCTGGCCGTACCGGGCCGTGCGCCGGAGCGCGGCCGGGGTCTCGCCGCCGATGTGGATCGGGGGCTGGGGGTCCTGGAGGGGCTTGGGGAACATCTCGCACGGGGGGAGCTGGTAGGTCTCACCCGTGAACGAGGAGACGTCGTCGGTCCAGAGCGTGTGGAGCACCTCGAGGTACTCGTCGGTGCGCTTGCCGCGCTGGGGCCATGGCGTGTTGAGCGCATCGAACTCCTCCTTGAGCCAGCCGACGCCGATGCCGAGGTCGACGCGGCCACCCGAGAGCCAGTCGAGCGTGGCCACCTCCTTGGCGACGTAGACCGGGTTGCGCTGGGGGAGCAGCAGCATGGCCGTGCCGAGCCGGACCGTCTCGGTGCGGGCGGCGAGATAGGTGAGCGTCACCATGGGATCGAGCAGGCCGCTGCCGGGCGGGGCCGGGATGCGGCCGTCGTCGGCGTACGGGTAGCGGCTCTCGTACTCGGTGAAGAGCACCACGTGCTCGCCCACCCAGATCGTCCCGATGTCGCGTTGCTCGGCACCCTCAGCGACGAGATCGAGCAGTCCGCTCGTCGTCATGGGGCTCGCCGTCGGCATCCAGAGGTCGAACTTCATCTCACCCTCCTAGACCCCGACGTATGAAGTCACAAATTTCGTCGGCCGCCTGCCCCGCCGGGATCGGGTCGGGCTCGCCCGCCCGTACCGACAGTGCGCCGAAGATCTGTTGCCCGATGAGGACGACGGCGCGCTCGGGGTCGAGGTCGGGGCGGAAGTCGCCCGAGGCCTTGCCAGCGACGGCGATCTCCTCGAGCAACCGGATCATGTCGAGGCCGATCATCATCAGCTCGCCGCCGACGGCGGCCGACCCGGCCGCGCTGGACGTGGCCTGCGTGGCGATGGCGAGGCGGAGGAACTCGGGGCTCTCGTCGACTCGCTCGAGGACGCCGAGGATCAGGGCCCGGAGCCGCTCGGTGGGGGACGCGTCATCCACCACGACCACCTCGATGGTCTCCTTCATCCGGTCGTACATCGACGCCACACACGCGCCGATGAGGTCGTCGCGGCTCGCGAAGTAGACGTAGACGGTGGAGCGCGCGACGCCGGCCTCGGCGGCGATCTCGTCCATGGAGACCTCGGTGGTGCCGCGCTCGCCGAAGAGGCGGCGCGCCGTGTCCATGATCTGGTCGCGCCGGAAGTCCCGGATGACCTCTTTCAGGGTGTCAGGCGCGCGTCGCGGCATGGGGGAGATGGACTCGACGGGTTCGAAGGTCGTTCGGGAGGGGGAAGTGGTGGCGCCGTGGCTCAGGCGCCCACCCGGGCGGAGGGGGTGAAAGCCACGGGGAGGTGCTTGACGCCATTGATGAACTGAGACTGTAGGTGTTGCTCGTCGCCGTCCTGGCGGATGTCGGGGAGGCGGTCGAGCAGGTGCTCGAACATCACCCTGATCTCCATGCGGGCGAGGTTGGCGCCGAGACAGAAGTGGGGGCCGCCCCCGCCGAACGCGATGTGCGGGTTGGGTTCGCGCCCGACGTCGAACGTGTCGGGGTCGTCGAACACGCTCTCGTCCCGGTTGGCCGAGGCATGGAAGAAAACGACCTTGTCGCCCTCTGCGATCTTCGTGTCGCTCAGGGTCAGATCGGTCATGGCGGTACGGCGGAAGTTCATGACGGGGGTGACGAAGCGGAGCATCTCGTCGGCGGCCGTGGGGAGCAGGCTGCGGTCGTCGAGCAGACGCTGCCACTGGTCCGGGTGCTGGAAGAAGGCGTGCATCGCGCCGGACATGAGGTTGCGGGTGGTCTCGTTGCCGGCGACGGTCAGGAGGAGGAAGAACAGCTCGAGCTCCAGATCGCTCAGCTGCTCCCCGTCGACCTCGACGGTGGTGAGCACGCTCATGAGGTCGGCGTGGGGGTCGAGGCGCTTCTGGCCGTACAGCGCCGCGGCGTAGGCGTACAGCTCCATGGCGGCGGTCAGCGCCGCCTCCGCCTGGCCCTGGTACTCGGGGTCCTCGTTGCCGACCATGTTGTTGGACCACTCGAACATGCGATGCCGGTCGTCCTGGGGCACGCCGAGGAGCTCGGCGATGACCTGGAGGGGGAGCTCGGCGGAGAGGTCCGTGACGAAGTCGGCCCGACCCTCCTCGATGACCTGGTCGATGATGGCGTCGGTCGAGCGGTGGATGCTCTCCTCGAGATCGCGCACCATGCGCGGCGTGAAGCCCTTGTTGACGAGACGCCGGTAGCGGGTGTGGAGGGGAGGGTCCATGTTCAGCATCATCAGGCCCTGCTGCTCGATGTCCGCTTCAGGCATCTCGAAGGGCATGGTCCCCCGGGCGGCCGAGCTGAAGCGCTCGTAGTCCCGGTTGACGGTGACGCAGTCCTCGTAACGGGTGACGGCCCAGAAGCCGGGACCGCCCGCCTCCTCCTGCCAGTGGACAGGATCGTGGCGGCGCAGGTGGGCCAGCCACGCATGGGGGACACCCGATACGTAGGAACGGGAATCCGAGAGGTCGACGGGGGCGAGATCCGCCAGGGTGGTCATCCGGACAACTCCTCTTGTGAATCGGACACCGTGTCCGATTCCTAGGAACCTACGTCCAGTGGGCCCGGATGTCAACCATTTTCGGGGCGAAACGGGGCTCCGGTGTGTCGGGGTGGGGGTGCTGGTGCTGGTGCGGGGCTCAGGCCGGCGGATCGTCGTCCCCGGCGTCGCGGGCCGGCGGGAGGTGGACGACGGACTTGGTGGGATCGTCGGGGTCGAGGATCACCTGGAGGCGCTCGGGATCCGGCGGGTCGCCCGGGACGGAGGCCACGATGGCGGGCTGGTTGGGTGGCGGAGCGAAGACGTGCTGCAGGCCGCGGGCGATGCCGGTGCCGACGGAGCCGACGGCCGACTCGCGGCGCCAGCGTTCGAAGCCTCCAGGCTCGAACTCCTCAGCGACTTCGTCCGGAGTTGCGTCTTCGTCTTCGAGGTCCGTGGGATCCTCGGGATCCATCAGCCCATCGTCGCAGACGCGGTCGCGGGCCGGGCGTTCAGGACGCCGGTTGGGCGGGAAGGGCGCGCTGGACGTCCCAGAGGTGATGGCACACCTCGTGCGCGTTGCGCTGCACGATGTCGAAGGCGCAGATGGCGCCGGCCTCCGGGTGTGGGGTCGAGACGTCGTGTGGTGCCTCGAGGGCGGCGGTCCTCCACGCGTCGGCCGCAGCGATCAGGGCGACGAGCCCGACGATCGGCGACAACGAGTCGTAACGGCGGACGTCGGCGACGACGTTCTCGTCCCATTCCGGAACCCCGAACGACGGATCGACACTGACCGTCCACAGTCGCTCGGTGCCGAACCGCAGGACGTCGACCGTGTGCCAGACGTAACGGCTGGCGGACCACAGACCCGGTTCCACCGCGGCCGCGGGATCGATGCGCGACAACACCGCGCCGAAGACCGCGACGTTGCGGACGCACTGGCCGACCAGCACCTCGTAGGACGACAGCGCCCAATCGAATTCACATTCGGCGCACGTTCCCTCGGGCCGCGCCCAGCTGCTGCTCGTTGTGCTCATCGCGCCGCGCGCCGATCCCGGCGCTTCTCAGTCGTCGCTTTCGTACGGGCTGCCCAAGTGCCATGCGGCACAGACGGTGCAGGTGTAGGCGTCGAGCCGGGCCCCGTTCTCACGCGACCACTCCTCTGCCACCGAGAGCGCCTCGCCGCGTGACATATACGCCGTCTTCGGGGTTCCGTCCCGACGACAGTGCGCTCCGAGGCCCGAGGGGCGCACGTCGTCCTGGGCGCGCTGAGATGGAGCCCGAGAGGGGTGTCGCCGCGGCATGCCGCCATTTTGACGGCTCGCGGGCCAGTCGGGTGTCGTATCGCCCCCGAAGCGGCCCCGACGCGCCGTCGATTCGACGGAGGGGGAAATAAGAGTCGAACCGGGCGCGTCGAGACTGCTTCCAACCTTATGGTGCCCCCGCCATCCCGGGGTCCGGGTTTTGGCGCATCCCCCCTTGCCCCCGAACGGGGCGCGCCCCGGATTTGCCGACCGCGTGGCCGCTCGGGCATCCGGAAAATGGGCCCGCCTGGGAGGCCGCACCGGCGTGTGACCTCCGACAACATCCCAGGCTCGGGGCGGAGGAGCCAGGTAACCTCTGCTCGGTCGACGAGGCGGTCACCGCTGGGAGGTGCGTGACGTGGCAGACGGCGAGGAAGGCGGGTCCGAGGCGGTCGAGGCGGTCGAGGCCGACCCGGGACCGTCGCCACAGGTGCTCGCCGACAATCGCCAGGCAGGGGGGACCGCGCCGCCCAAGGAACCGGGGTGGTACCCGGTCCGGGCCAACCCGAATGAGCAGACCTATTGGGACGGCACGGACTGGACCGGCCGTCGTCGATGGAACGCAGGCACCGGTTGGACCGAGGTCGGTGCCGGTGCGCCCGTCAGTGCCGCGGCACCGGCGGCCGCGGCCTCGGGTCCCCGGCTCTCAGCCAACCAGTACGCGCCCCATCCGACATCGGCGGCACCCGCCGCGCGGTCCGGCCCCGGCGTGACGCTTGGGCTCCTGCTCCTGATGGCGTCATCCGTCGCCATCATGGTCGGTTCGGTCACGACCTGGATCAGTTCGAGCTCCTCCCTCGGTGGCACCGCACTCTTCGGGGGAACGGCCGGAGCGAGAATCACGGTCTCGTCCGCAGTGCCCGGCGTCGCCGACGGGATCTCGAGCCTGATCGGCATCAACGGCTACATCACGCTGATCGCGGGGGCCGTCGTCCTGGTGTTCTCCGGGCTCATGGCCGTCTCGCCGGACTGGTCCGTGCGATTGATCGGGTGCCTCTTCGCGATTGTCAGTCTCGGACTGTCGATCTACGCCGTCGTGCGGCTCGTGCAGAAGCTCAACGATGCGCACACGCCGCACGGCGTGTCGGTGAACGTCGGGTGGGGCGTGATCCTCACGCTCGGCGCCGCGGTTGTCGCGACGATGATCGCGCTCTTCGAGGTCACCAGGAACCGCTGACGCAGCGGAGCCGGAATGCCGGCGGCCACCCGCCCACCGAGGTGGGAACGGGTGGCCGACCGATCACTTCCTTTGGCTTCCTTCGGCGTGGCCGCCGATGCCGGAGCTCCTTACTGCGGTGGCCCCGAGCTCAGCTGGACGGTCGAGGTGTGCGTCTGCCCGTTGGCGTCGGTCCAGGCGACCTGCACCTTGTCGCCCGGGTGGTAGATGCTCATGTCGTGGGTGAGGTCGTCGGCCGAGTTCACGGTCTTGCCGCCGAGAGACGTGATGACGTCGCCCTGCGCGATGCCGGCCTCCTGCGCCGGACCGTTGGTCACGACCCCGGCGACTGCGGCACCCGTTGTCGACGACCCCGAGTTCCCGGTGTTGCCGGTGCTCCCGCTGTTGCCGCCGAAGAGGCCACCGAACGGGCCGAAGTCGTTGCCGCCACCGTTACCCGAGCTCCCCGAGCCCGAGTTCGAGCTGGTTCCGTTGGGGCTGATCTCGACGCCGAGGAACGCGGTGGGCCCGATGTGGATTGTCGAGGACCCCTTGCCGGCCTCGATCTGGCGGGCGATGGACAGTGCCTGGTTGATCGGAATGGCGAAGCCCTGGTTCCCCTGGTCCTGGCCGTTGAACTGGAACGAGTACCCGGCCGAGGCGGCGGTGTCCACGCCGATCACGACGCCCGAGGTGTTGACGAGTGCGCCGCCCGAGTCGCCCGCCTGGATGTTGGCGTTCGTCTCGATGAGGCCGCTCAGCTGCTCGCTGGTGCCGTCACCCTGGTCCTGCGCAGTGATCGACTGGTTGAGCGCCGTCACCGTCCCACCGGCGGCGCTGGGTGTGCCGCCGGTCCCACCGGCATTGCCGACGCCCACGACGTCCTGGCCGACCGAGACGTCGGACGAGTTGCCGAAGTTCGCCGTCTGGAGACCCGAGGCGTTGTGGAGCTGGAGCACGGCGATGTCCTGGCTGCGGTCGTAGCCCACGACGCTCGCGGTGTAGGTCTTCTTGTTGCCGACGTCAGTGACGCTGATGCTCGTCGCGCCATTGATGACGTGGTTGTTGGTCAGGACCTCGCCGTTGGACGTCACCACGATGCCGGTGCCGGCGGCCTGCTCCTGCTGGAAGCCGAGCGTCGTGTTGATGTCGACCAGACCGGGGTCGACCTTGTCGGCGATGGCGTTCACGTCGCTCGGGCCGGACGAGCCCGACGAGGACGAGCCGGAGTTGCCGCTGCCGCTGCCGCTGCCGCTGTTGCCGTTGCCGCCGTTGAACGGGTTGGAGTCGTTGCCGCGAGGGGCGAGTTGGTTGTTGTTCGACGATGCGGCCGAGGGGATCTGCGTGCCGTTGTTCCATGCGGCGTGCCCGATGCCGATGCCGGCGGCCAGCACGACCAGTGCCGCACCGCCTGCGATGAGGCCGTTGCGCAGTCTGTTGTCGCGGTGCCCGGTCGGCTTCGCGGCCGGAGGAGCCGGCCAGAACGGCGCGTTCGGGTCGGTCGGCGGCCCGCCGTAGTAGTGCGGCGGGGGTGTCCCCAGCATGGGGTTGCCGGCCAGCGCGCCCATGGCGTAGCCACCTGTCGGAGGCCCCTGCGCGACACCCTGCGGCGGTGTGTCGGGCTGCTGAGGTAGTGCGGTGTCTGCCGAGTCGGCGGCGCCGGCGGCGCCGACGGGTGCAGTGGCCTCGGGCGGCGTCGGCGCGGTGTCCGCGGCCGTCGGTGCGGTCGCCTCGGCCGGCTGCTCGGGGGTCTGGGGGGTCTCCGTCGTCTCAGGGGTCGAGGCGGCCGGCACCGGAATGGCGCTGGCGGTTGCCTCGTCGGCTGGCGTGGCCGCGCTCTGAGACTCGGCGCCGTTCACCGGCTCCTGTCCGGTCGGCTGGTCGTTCTGATCCTCGGTCATCGAACTCCTCCGTCTGCCTGCGCGTGCAGGCTGTTCACAGGGTCCATTCAAGAGGTCCTAGCTGTATGCCAAATCACAGAAAGATATGAGTCGGATAAATGTTGTCTGAGTCCGGCGGAAGTGTCCGGTTTCTCGGCTCGGTCGGAATTTCTGGCTCCTCGAACGCCCCGCGGCAGCGGTTCCCGGTGGGTCTACGCTGGCCGAACGACCTGACGTTGCCCGGAGGCTCTTGTTCGCGATGACCACGGTTCACACGTCCCCGCTCACCATTAAGCCGGTCGCCGGTGCGTTGGGCGCCACCGTCACGGGTCTCGACCTGACGAAGGTGACGACGAGCGCGGAGCTCGCGGGGCTGCGCCGGGCGCTCGCCGAACACCTGGTGGTCTTCCTGCCCGAGCAGGACCTCAGCCTCGACGACCTCGAGCGGGTCACGGACCTGCTCGGCGGTCGCGACGTGACACCTTTCGTCGATCCGTTGGAGGATCGGCCCTATGTGATCCGGGTGATCAAGGAGCCCACCGACGTCCTGAACTTCGCCAACGCCTGGCACAGCGACCTCAGCTATCTGCCCGAACCGCCCGGCTACACGCTGCTGCACGCCTGGGACGTCCCGGACCACGGCGGGGACACCGTCTGGTCGAACCAGTATCTGGCCTACGAGGCGCTGTCGGGCGGCCTGCGCAAGACCCTCGACGGCTTGCGCTGCGTGCACTCGGCCGGGATGGCCTACGGCACGGGCGGGTTGCTGGACCAGTTCAAGGACTTCTCCTCCATGGCCATCGCACCGTCGGAGGAGGCGTACGCCGAACACGTCCATCCGGCCGTGATCGTGCATCCCGTGACCGGACGGCGCGCCCTCTACGTCAACCCGGTGTACACCACCCGCTTCGAAGGATGGACGAAGGAGGAGTCGCACGCGCTGCTCGGCCACGTGCACCGACTCAGCGTCAACGAGAACTTCACGTGCCGCCTGCGGTGGTCCGTGAAGACGCTCGCCATCTGGGACAACCGCTGCACCATGCACAATGCCCTGAACGATTACTCGGGCGTGCGCCGGGAGATGTACCGCACCAGCGTCAAGGGCGCCGACCCAGTCGGAGTGGACTGAACGATCCGACCGACCACGCAACCAGCGGGCGCTTGATGCGCCCACTGGTTGCGGTCGTGTCGGCTTAGGTGGCTGTCCCGCCAACGACCGGCTTGTTCAGGTGGAGCGAGCCGGCCGAGCCGAAGAATTGCGCCCCGGAGCCGTAGTTGAACACTCCGCCGTCGGAGGCGAAGGTCCAGTAGCCCTGGCCGTCGGGGGCCGTGGCGACGCCCACGACGGGTGCGTTCAAGTGCAGGCTGCCGGCCGATCCGAAGAAGCCGACCGAGCCGAAGTTGAAGATGCCTCCGTCGGAGGCGACCTCGGCGTAGCCGGCGCCGTCGGTGGCGGCTGCAATACCGACGATCGGCTTGTTCAGCGGCTTGCCGCCCATGGAGCCGAAGAAGCCGGCGTCGCCGAAGGCGAAGAGGCCGCCGTCGGAGGCCACCTCCCAGTAACCCTTGCCATCAGGGGTCGAGGCCATGCCGACGACCGGCATGTTGAGCGGCTTGCCGCCCATGGAGCCGAAGAAGCCTGCGTCACCGAAGGCGAAGAGGCCGCCGTCGGAAGCCACCTCCCAGTAACCCTGGTTCCCAGGCGTGTGCGCCATCCCGACGACCGGCTTGTTGAGCGGCTTGCCACCCATGGACCCGAAGAAGCCGGCGTGATAGTTGAAGATGCCGCCGTCGGTCGCGTCCATCCAGTAGCCCTGAGCGGCTGCGCCCTGGCGGTCGGAGGTGGTGGTGAAGTTGCACGACGAGTCGCCGAGCACGTTGCCACCGGCCGAGCTGAGCGGCCAGGCACTGGCAGAGGGGTTGACGATGGCGCACTCCGCTTCGGCGCCTCCCGGCGTCCGGTTGTCGGCCACGGTGCTGTTGGACAGCGTACCGCCGCCGTCTCCGTTGCCGGAACCATCGAAGGCGAATCCGGCCGCGGTGTCAGCGACGTTTCCCGCGACGGTCGTGGCCACCATGTCCATGCGGTTCGCGTCGTTGCCCGGGAGGTAGATACCAC
>DASXBZ010000105.1:0-4933 GCA_036491435.1 Acidimicrobiales bacterium | reverse complement strand
ACCGCCTCGTCGATGACGACGGCGGGCGGCGGTCCGTCCGGATCGAGCAGCTCTGCGACCGCGAGCCGCAGGACGAGCCGGTCGATAACCGCCATCCGGTCGAGCGGCCAGCCGACCGAGGCAGCGGCGATGCGGCGTTCCGCCTCTTCCCTGGTGGCGACGCTGTGTTCGAGGAGCGTGCACACGTAGGGGTCGGGCTGGACGGCGAGCGCGTCCGCCACCGTCACGGGGTCCTCGCCCTTCAGCTCCGCTTCGTAGAGGAGTGACAACGCCCGCTCACGCTGCTGGTGGCGGGGGGCGGCGTCGGCGTCGGGGTTGGACGGCGGTGGCGGTGGGGGTGGCATGAGGGTTCGCCTCGGACGAGGTCCAGGCGGAACGACGAGGCGACGGGCCGTCAGGCCCTGGTCAGGTACTCGCCCGAGCGCGTGTCGACCTTGATCACGTCGCCGGTGTTCACGAAGAGCGGCACCTGGACGACGAGACCCGTCTGGAGGGTGGCCGGCTTGCGGGCGCCCGAGACGCGGTCGCCCTGGATGCCGGGCTCGGTCTCGCTCACCGTCAGCTCGACGGCGGCGGGAAGGTCGACGCCGACGATCTCGCCGTTGTACATCTGGAGGTTCGCGGCGTCGCCTTCCTTGAGGTAGTTGGGCGAGTCGCCGAGCGAGTCGGGCGACGCGGTCATCTGCTCGTAGCTCGTCGTGTCCATGAAGACGAAGTCGGCGCCGTCGCGGTAGAGGAACTGCATGTCGCGCTTGTCGATGATCGCCTGCTCGAGCTTCTCGTCGGCCCGGTACGTGCGCTCGATCACGGCACCGCTGCGGACGTTCTTGAGCTTGGTGCGCACGAAGGCGCCGCCCTTGCCCGGCTTGACGTGCTGGAACTCGACGACGCTGAACAGGCCCTCGGGGAGGTCCAGGCTCATGCCGTTCTTCAAGTCATTGGTCGAGACTGCCATGGATGTCCTTCGTGAATCGGGTGAGTGCGCGGGCGCCGTCCTCGGTGACCACCAGGGTGTCCTCCACGCGGACGCCGCCGTGCCCGGGAACATAGACACCGGGCTCGACGGTGACGACGAATCCGGGGGCGAGGATAGCAGTGCCCAGCTGGGACACCGTCGGCGCTTCGTGGATATCGAGCCCGACGCCGTGGCCCGTGCCGTGCTCGAAGCGGTCGGCCCAGCCGGCGTCCGCGATGATCCGGCGACAGACGTCGTCGACCTCTTTGACACTGATGCCCGGCTTCACGGCCCGGGCGCCGGCGGCCTGGGACGTCTGGACGACACTGAAGATGCGGGCGAGCTCGCCGGTGGGGTCCTCGTTGACGCAGAAGGTGCGCGTCATGTCCGAGCGGTACCCCTCGAAGGTGGCGCCGAAGTCGACGACGACCGGGTCACCGTGCGCGATGCGACGGCCGCCCGGGTGGTGGTGGGGCTTGGCCGAGTTCTCGCCGGCGGCGACGATCGTCTCGAAGGCGGTGCTCTCGGCGCCGTGGCGGCGCATGGCCGTATCGAGCTCGAGGGCGAAGTGCTCCTCGGTGACGCCCTGGCTCATGAGCGGAAGCGTGTCGAAGAGTGCGGCGTCGGCGATGGCGGCGGCGCGTTCCATGCGCGCGATCTCGGCGGCGTCCTTGACCTCGCGGAGCGCCTCGACCGCGTTGGACGTGGCAACCAGGCGCTCTTCGCCGAGGAGGTCGGCCCACGTACGCTGCGCGCTCCATGACACCTGGTCGGCCTCGAGGCCGATGCGGGCGGGCGCGTGGGCCGCGTCCGAGAGGAGGGTCTGCGCCGCCTTGCGCTGCTCCGCGGCCGGGCCGATGGCGATGTCGACCTGCGCCGCTGCCCCCGATTTGTCGACCTGCTCGGCGGATTGGGTGCGGTAGCGGCCGTCGGTGGTGAGCAATGCGGTGTCGCGGGTCACGGTCAAGACGCCGGCCGATCCGGCAAAGCCCGTGAGGTAACGGACGTTGGCCAGCGTCGTGACGACGAGGGCGTCGATCTCGTGCTCGTCGAAGGCGGCGCGCAAACGGTCGAGACGCCCGGTCACGCTCAGTGACGGGAGGGCTGCCGTGGACGGGACGTAGGGATTGGTCATGCCTCTGCTCCCTTCAACAGTGCCGCGACGGCGTCGACGGCCAGCTCGTACCCGAGCCCTCCGAACCCCGCGATCACGCCGTCGGCCACCGGCGCCAGGACCGACGTGTGGCGGAACGGCTCGCGGGCTGCCGGGTTCGAGAGGTGCAGCTCGACGACGGGGCCGTCGAAGGCGGCGACCGCATCGTGGAGCGACCACGAGGTGTGGCTGAGCGCGCCGGCGTTGATGATCAGCGCGTCGGTGCTGCCGCGAGCGGCGTGCACGGCGTCGATCAGCTCGCCCTCGTGGTTCGACTGGATGTGCCGGAGCTCCAGGCCGGCGGCGGCGGCGGCGGCCTCGGCCCGCTTGACGTGGTCGTCGAGGGTGGCCGTCCCGTAGATGTCGGGCTCGCGCTCGCCGAGCAGGTTCAGGTTGGGGCCCGAGAGGAGGAGGACCAGGCTCATCGGCGTCGTCTTCGACTGCTCACGTTCACCGGCGCGCACCCATGGCCGCCAGGGTAGCGACCACGTCGGGGGCGGCCACGCCCTTGACGGGCTCCACGCCGTTCGGCCCATCGAGCACGAAGGTGAGCTCCTGCTGTGCCTTCTTGTCGCGGGCCATGAACTCGAGGAGCTCCCCGGCATCGGCGTCGGGGGGGAGCTCGGTCGGGAGGTCGAAGCTGTTGATCACGCGGCGGTGCTCCTCGACGCGGGCCTCGTCGATGCGTCCGAGCCTCCGGGCCAGCAGCGCGGCGAACAGGAGGCCGATGGCGACGGCCTCGCCGTGCCGCACGTCCCACTCGTGGTGCTCGGACAGGGCCGCGCCCTCGAGCGCGTGCGCCAACGTGTGCCCGTAGTTGAGGATCACCCGGCGCCCGCCCTCGCGCTCGTCGTCGGCGACGACGGCCGCCTTGATGCCCACGCAGCGGGCCACCTGCTCCTCGATCGGCTGGTCGGCCGCCGGCGCGTCGCCCAAGAAGGCGTACTTGGCGACCTCGCCCCGGCCACAGGCCCACTCCCGCGGCGGGAGCGTGCCGAGGGTCTCGGTGTCGCAGAGCACGGCGTTGGGTTGCCAGAAGGCGCCGACCAGGTTCTTGCCCTCGGGCAGGTTCACGCCGGTCTTGCCGCCGACGGCGGCGTCGACCTGTGCGAGCAGCGTGGTGGCGACGTTCACGTACGCCGTGCCGCGGTGGTAGGTCGCGGCGGCGAAGCCGGCGACGTCGGTGACGATGCCGCCGCCGACGGCGATGACGACATCGGCCCGTGAGAGGCCGGCCTTGGCGAAGTGGCGCGCGAGCGTCTCGACCGTGGCGAGGGTCTTGGCGTCCTCCCCGTCGGGGATGAGGAACAGCTCCGAGGGCACGCCCGGATCGAGGCGATCGACCCAGCCCGCGTCCTTGATCGCCTCCTGCGTGACGATGACCGCCGACTTGGCCGAGGGTGGAAGGAAGCGCCCGACCTCGTGGCGCGCGCCGGCGCCGACGAGGACGGGGTACGAGCGTTCGGCCAGGTCGACGGAGAGCGCGCGCATCGGGGCGATCAGCCGGCGTCCGTCTTCGGCGTCCCGGCGGGGCGGATGCCGGCGGCGTCGAGCACCCGGTCGGCGACCTGGTCGGGCGTGAGCGGGTCCACGTCGATCACCGCGTCGGCGACCTCGGCGTAGTACGGGGCTCGTTCGGCGAGGAGGCGGGCCATGATCTCGCTCTTGTCGCCGTCGAGGAGCGGGCGTCCGACGCCGTCACCGACGCGCTCGGCGAGCCGCTGCGGTTCGGCGCGCAACCACACGACGGTGCCGCACTCGCGGATCAGCGTGCGGTTGTCCGCGTTGAGCACGGCGCCCCCGGCGACCGCGATGACCGTCGGCTCGGCGCGGGTGCACGCATTCGCGAGGACCTCGGCCTCCGCCTTGCGGAACGCGGCCTCGCCGTCGCTGGCGAAGATCTCGGGCACCGTACGCCCGGTCATTGCCTCGACGTCCGCGTCGGAGTCCCGATAGTCCCAACCCAGCCGGCGGGCGACGAGCGCTCCCGTCGTCGTCTTGCCGCAACCCATCATCCCGACGAGCAGGATGCGGGGCGTCGTCACTGTGCCGCGCTGCCGGGACCCGCGCTCGGCCGTCCGATCGCCGACGACGGGGTCGATCCGAGTGACGCGAGGTAGCCGTCCCGGTTGCGCACGACCTCGGCCAGCGAGTCGCCCCCGAACTTGCGGAGGGCCTCGTTCGCCAACACGAGGGCCATCATCGACTCGGCGACGACTCCCATGGCGGGCACCGCCGTGACGTCCGTCCGCTCCTTGAAGCTGACGGTCGACTCCTTGGTGACGACGTCCACCGTCTTGAGCACCGGGCGGTTGAGCGTGGCCAGTGGCTTCATGGCGACCCGGGCGACGATCAGGGCACCGTTGGACATGCCACCCTCGATGCCGCCGGCCCGATCGGTGGGACGCACGTAGCCCTCGGACTCCTCGTAGAGGATGGCGTCGTGGGCTTCCGAGCCCCGTCGCGAGGCGTTGTCCCAACCCTCGCCGATCTCGACCGCCTTGACGGCCTGGATCGACATGAGCGCCCGGGCGAGGTTGGCGTCGAGCTTGCGGTCCCAGTGCACGTGGCTCCCAAGCCCCACCGGCACGCCGTAGGCCAGCACCTCGGCCACGCCCCCCAGCGAGTCGCCCTCCTTGGCCGCAGCCTTGACGGCGGCGATCATCGCCTCCTCGGTGGCCGGGTCGAAGCAGCGCACCGCGCTCTCGTCGACGGCGTCGAGGTCGGCCGGGCCGGGCCGGGGGCTGTCCGCTGTCGTGGACGCCTCACCGAGGCCCACGATGTGGCTGACGACGGTGATGCCGAGGTGCTGCAACAGCTGCTTG
>DASXBZ010000104.1:0-2296 GCA_036491435.1 Acidimicrobiales bacterium | reverse complement strand
ACCGGGCTAGGGGAGCGCAGCCTGGAACGACGCCACCGCCGCCTCGAAAGCGGGCAGCTTGTCAGCCGGCAACGCCTGGGCCAGCGTGGCGGCGCAGAGGCGGTCGGTCATCGCCTCCGCCTCGTCGTGCTTCGCCTTGATGACCGTGACGTCGGCGAAGGGCTCGCTCCAGCCGAAGAACTTCGCCTGCCCTTCACCTTCGTTGGTGAGGATCGCCTCGAGGGGTGAGAGCCCGACGGCGGTCGTGGACACGAGGTGGAGCCCGCCACGCCACTCGCGCAGCATCTGCATCAGCTGCGCCGCCCGGCCTCCCGCCGTCTCGCTCTTCGGCGCCTCGCGCCACCCGACGAAGAGCGGGATGGCCGCGCCTTCGAGTCCGTTCACCAGTTCCTCGCTGACCGCCACTGCGTCGTCGAGGTCGTCAACCTCGGCGTAGTACTTGTCGCCCCACTTCCCATGCGCCTCAGCCATCCGTTCGGCCGCGCCACGGGCGCCCGCCACGCCGACGCCCTCGTTGTACATGGCCTCGACGGCCGCCGGACAGAACCAGCCGAACGCAGAGGTCACCACGTCGGGCGTGACGTCGCCGAGCATCCCGCCTCGCCCTGCAAAGTAGAAAGCGAACGGGTTCGACCAGCCCCACTCGCCGGCCCATCCGAGGACATCGGGGCTCAGGTAGATCGCAGTGCCGATGTCGTGGATGGGTACGGAAGTGGACTGCACGGCCGCGAGAGCGGCCTTCTCGTCGGTGCTCGCCATGGATCCTCCAGTGGTCGGTCTCGGATTACGTGCGTGTCCGGAGCGAAAAATGATCAGTTGGGAGCCGATGGCGTCGGCGCCGGCGACGCGGCCCGGATGACGCGGCGCATGCCGGGGATCGTGCCGATCACGCCTTCGACGATGCGGGCCAGCTCTGTCACGACGGTGTCGATGTGGTCGAAGCGCTCGTCGAGCGAGCCGACGACGATCTTGAGCTCGGGCGACACCTCTTGCAGCGACTGGGTCGCCTTCGGCAGCTCGGTCGCCAGCTCGATCGCCACCCCGCTCAGCCGCTCGGTCAGTGTGCGCAACGCGAGGGCGGAGTCCGAGAGGGTGGGCAGCGACCCGTCGAGCGTGCCGACCGCCTGTTGGAGTCCCGTGACCGCACGTCCCATGCCGACCGCCGCCAGGTCAATGCCGCTGCCCGCCTTGTTGACGCCGACGTCGATCCGCTCGAGCAGGGTCATGAGGCGGTCCATCCGCTCCGCCAAGTCGTTGATGGCGTCGAGCGCGGCGAGGGTTGAAGCCGGGAGCCGGAGCAGTGCACCGGGCAACCTGATCATTGTCTCGAGCAGCGACGGCTGTTCCACCACCTTGATCATGGGCCGTGTCGTGAAGGGGTGTCCAATGGCGCCGGGGATCGGGACGGGCCATCGAGCAAGCCCCGTTGGCCGGGGGTAGAAAGACCTGCAAGGTGACAGCCCAGACCGTTTCAGAAGACCGGTCGGATTCCGCCCTCCGCCGGGCCGAGCGATCGTGGCGAGCCATCTTCTTCGCCCCTTTGGGCGACGGACAGCGTCGACGCCGCGGGTCCGATGTGATGCGGCTGATTGTCGCCCTCTTCGTCGTCCTCTGCGCCGTCGAGGTGCTCCGGTCCAACTCGCACCCCGAGGACGTGCTCACCCACGTCTTGAGCCCACCACCCCTGGGTGTGCGTTGGCTGGTCGATGCGTTCTGGATCGGTGGGAGCTTCGGCACCGTCGCTCTCCTCGCGCTGTTGGCCGCGCTGGCCCGCCGGTGGGACGTCTTCCGGGACCTCCTCGTCGGCGCCGGAGGAGCCTTGGTCGTCGACGGCATCCTGGTGCTCTGGCTCGGGGCGAGCGGCGGGAGGCCCCCCAGCATCCAGTTCGACGCGTACGTGCTCAGCTTCCCCGTCTTGCACGTCGCGGTGGCGATCGCCGTGCTCACGGCCGGGCTTCCTTATCTCTCGCGGACGGTCCAACGACTCCTCGAGTTGGTCGTCTTTCTGGCCGTCGTCGCCACCGTGGTAGCGGGGCACGGGCTCCCGGCCAACGTCATCGGCAGCATGGCCATCGGCTGGGGTGTCACGTCCGCACTGCACCTCGCCCTCGGCTCTCCTCTCGGCCTGCCGTCGGGGGACGAGTTGCGCCTCGCTCTGGCCGACGTCGGGATCGAAGCCGTCTCGGTCGTCCCGAGCCGGTACCAGACGTGGGGTGTCGCCCATTACCAAGCCGTGACCGCGGACGGCGATTCCCTCGTCGTCTCGCTCTACGGCCGGGATGCCGCCGACGCCCAG
>DASXBZ010000103.1:0-29402 GCA_036491435.1 Acidimicrobiales bacterium | reverse complement strand
GGGCCTGCTCTTCCTCGGGGCGGGTTCGGTCATCCACGGGCTCCACGACGAGCAGGACCTCAAACGGATGGGCGCGCTGCGCCGCTACATGAAGTGGACCACGGTGACCTTCACCATCGGGTTCCTGGCCATCGCCGGCATCCCGCCGCTGTCGGGGTTCTGGGCCAAGGGCGACGTCCTCGACAACACCTTCGCCCACTACAAGCCGCTCTGGGTCCTCGGCCTGATCACCGCCGTCCTCACCGCGTACTACATGAGCCGGCTGGAGGTCCTGGCCTTCGGCGGCGAGGAGCGCTTCGACAAGGTCGGCCCCCACGGTGAGCCCGCGCTGCCCGCGCCGCACGAATCGCCCTGGATCATGCGCATCCCGCTCATCGTCCTCGCGTTCTTCGCCTTCTTCAGCGGCGCGCTCGAACTGCCGTGGGTGCACGTCGACGACCTGCAGAGCTTCCTGAACCCGGTGTTCGCCGGTTCTCTGTACAACGACCACCTCGGCGGCGGGGCGGAGTGGGCCCTGGCCCTGGCCGACATCGCGGCGGCCTTCATCGGGGTGATCGTCGGGTATTGGTTGTGGCGGGGCAACAAGGTCGACCAGCCGGCCCTCGAGCCCGCCTTCCTGCAGCGGGTCTGGTACTGGGACGACTTCTACGACACCGTCATCGGGCGGCCCGGCCAGCGCGTGGCCACGTTCTTCGCCTGGGTGGTCGATGCCCGCGTCATCGACGGGGCCGTCAACGGCTCCGCGCACCTGGCCAAGGCCACGGGCAGCGCGGCCCGCAAGCTGCAGACCGGCTACGCCCGGAACTACGCGCTGGGGATCGCCATCGGGATGGCCCTCATCATCGCCTTCCTGCTGAGCCGGACGTGGTGGGGATGACGCACTCCGTCCCGTTCCTGACGCTCTTGATCCTGTTGCCGGCCATCGGCGCCGCGGCGCTCGGTCTGCTCGGGCTCGACCGCTCGCTGCCCCGTGAGGCCTCCTACGTCATCGCCCTGATCGTCTCGCTGGTCACGGCGGTCATCGCCGTCCTGGCCTTCATCACCATGAAGGTGCACGACGGCGGCTTCCAGCTTGTCTCGAACCACGAGTACACCGGCAGCAGCCTCGGGGTGCACTGGTACCTCGGCATCGACGGCATCTCCATCTTCCTGGTGCTCCTGACCGCGCTGCTCTTCCCGCTGGCCATCATCCTCGGGCGCAACCGCCAGAACAGCCGGGCGTACTTCGCCTGGATCCTGCTGCTCGAGGCGGCGGTGATGGGGAGCTTCCTGTCGCTCGACCTCATCGTCTTCTTCTTCATGTTCGAGCTCACGCTCGTGCCCTCGTACTTCATCATCGCCGGCTGGGGGCACCAACGCCGGGCCTACGCAGCCATCAAGTTCTTCCTGTACACGTTCCTCGGATCGGCCTTCCTCCTGGTCGGGATCCTGGCCCTGGCCTTCATCCACCAGTCCCAGTACCACTACCTGACGTTCTCCCTCGGCCCCCTCATGCAGACGCATCTGACCGGGACCGAAGGGGTGCTGCTCTTCCTGGCCTTCACCGCGGCCTTCGCCGTGAAGGCCCCGCTGTTCCCGTTCCACACGTGGTCGCCCGACGCCTACACCGAGGCGCCCGAGGAGGGCTCGGTCGTGCTGTCGGGGGTCCTGGCCAAGCTGGGCACGTACGGCATCATCCGCTTCGACCTGAGCCTCTTCCCCCAGGCCACCCGCACCCTGGCCCCGCTGGTGCTCACGCTGGCCGTCATCGGCATCATCTACGGCGCCGTCGTGGCCTGCGCGCAGCGCGACCTGAAGCGACTGGTGACCTACTCGTCGCTGGCACAGATCGGCTTCATCGCGCTCGGGACCATCGCGCTCAGCAGCCAGGGACTGGCGGGCGGCGTGCTGCTGATGTTGAACCACGGGCTCATCGTCGGGGCCCTCTTCATCCTCATCGGGTTCCTCTACCAGCGGCGCGGGACGTGGCAGACCGGCGAGATGCGCGGGTTGCAGAAGGCGGCACCGGTCTTGGCCGGTGTGTTCACCGTCGTGATGATGGCGTCGATCGGGGTTCCCGGTCTCAACGGCTTCGTCAGCGAGTTCCTCGTGCTGTCGGGCACCTTCCTCACCCACCGCTGGTGGGCCGTGGTGGCGGTGCTGGGCGTCATCGTGGCGGCCATCTACCTCCTGTGGGCCTACCAACAGGTGTTCCACGGGAAGCCCCGCGAAGCCGACGAGAAGACGCGTGACCTCGCACTCCTGGAGCGTGCCGTCATGGCGCCGCTGATCATCCTGATCGTGTTCCTGGGCGTCTATCCCAAGCCCGTGCTCGACCGCATCAACCCCTCTGTGAACCAGCTGATCGCGCACGTCGAGTCGACCACCGGGCAACACCAGCCGTCGGTCGCCGTGAAGGGCGTGGAGGGCGTGAAGTGATCGCAACCCTTCTGGCGACGACGACGCACGTGCCATCCGACACGATCGCGGTGCCGCCTATCCGCTGGCTCGCCATCCTGCCGCCCATCATCATGATCGGCGGCGCGGTGCTGCTACTGGGCTTGGCGTCCCTGGTGGCGCGCCCACTCCGGGTGGCCGTCTCCACGGTGGCGACGGTGGTGATCTCGGGTGGCGCACTCGGCGTGGCCATCTGGCAGTGGACCGACGTGCAGGACCACGGCGCACACACCTACATCCAACAGGCCGTCGTGATGGACGGCTTCAGCGTCTTCTTCATGGTGCTCATCTCGATCGCCATGCTGTTGAGCGCGCTCGTCGCCGACGGCTACCTGCGCCGCGAGGGCGTACAGGGGGCGGAGTTCCACGTGCTGGCGATGGTGTCCGCCTCGGGCGCCATGTTGATGGCGATGGCCAACGACCTGATCATTGTCTTCCTCGGCCTCGAGATCCTCTCGATCGCGCTCTACGTCCTGACGGCGTTCAACTACCGGCGGGCCGCGTCGGGTGAGGCTGCGCTCAAGTACTTCATCCTCGGCGGCTTCTCCTCGGCCATCTTCGTCTACGGCATCGCCCTCACCTACGGCGCCACCGGCTCGACGAACCTGACCCAGATCGCGGACTTCCTCTCCAAGAACGTCGTGCTCTCCAACGGGCTGTTGCTCGCCGGGCTGGCGCTGCTGCTGGTGGGCTTCGGGTTCAAGGTGGCGGCGGTGCCGTTCCACATGTGGACGCCGGACGTCTACCAGGGCGCCCCGTCCCCAGTGACGGGGTTCATGGCGGCCGTGGCCAAGGCGGGCGCGTTCGCGGCCATGTTGCGCGTCCTCTTCTCGTCATTCGGCGTTGTCACGACGGACTGGCGGCCCGTCATCTACGCGCTGGCGGTGCTGTCCCTGGTGCTCGGTGCGTTCGTCGCGCTCCGTCAGCGCGACGTCAAGCGCATGCTGGCGTACTCGTCGATCAACCACGCCGGCTTCATCCTCCTCGGCGTCTACGCCGGCACGACGCGCGGCGCCAGCGCGTCGCTCTATTACCTCTTCGCCTACATGCTGATGACAATCGGCAGCTTCGCCGTCGTCACCGTGCTCGGCCGCGCCGGCGACGGCGACCACGACCTGTCCCGCTACCGGGGCCTCGCCGGGCGCCAACCGGTGCTCGCCCTCGCCTTCGCCGTGCTCCTGCTCGCCCAGGCGGGCGCACCGTTCACCACTGGCCTGTGGGCCAAGGTGGAGGTCGTCTTCGCCGACATCGACGTCGGTGGCGCGCCCTACGTCGTGCTCGCCGCGATCGCCATGGTGAGCGCCGTCGTGGCGGCGTACTTCTACCTCCGGGTGGCCGTGCTCATGTACGGCGGCGGTGGACTGGGAGAGACCGAAGGTGCGGCAGCCGGGGGCTCGGCGGAGCTCGCGTACGACGAGTCCATGGTCGGAGGCGGCCTCATCACGATGACGGCGCCGCCGGAGGTCCCCGACCAGGGCGTGGCCGTTCCGGTGGCCGAGCGCTCGACGAACGGCGGATTCGAGTGGTCCACGCCGGGGTCGGCCGCCGGGGCGGTGACGACGCTCAACGAACAGATCCTGCTGGCCGACGAGGACACCGAGGAGGAAGCCACGGGGCCCGAGCCGGTCGAGGTGCCGGTGCTCAGTGTCCTTGCCATCGGGGTGTGCACCGGGGTGACCGTGCTCTTCGGCGTCTGGCCGCAGCCGCTCATCGATTTCGCCCACCAGGCCACGCTGCTCTTCCTGCCGCATTAGGCGCCGGGGCGGCCCCCCGGTGGTGTGGGCCATGACCAGGGGTGTCATGGCACCAGAGCCAGCCCGGAGGCCCCGCCGTAAGCTGACGGCCCGAAAGCGGTTTTCCTCAGGTGGGAACCGCCGGCACTGACCGGTGGGCGAGGAACGGATCGAGGATGGACGAGCAATTGACCGGGCTTGTGTCCGGTGAGGCGACGCCGCCCGAGGACTCCCTCGTCGCCGCGCGCCTCATGCGCGAGGAATTCGGCGAACCCACCTCCGTCTTCGACGAGACCGCGCCGGTTTCGGTCGGGGCGACGTCGGCACCGAGCGGCGACACCGCGGCGGAGGCCGGCGGGGCCATCCACGAGGAATTTGCCGAACCGGCCCGGGTCTCCCGGGCGCGATCGCACCGGACCGGCATGCTGGCGGGTCTGGGCGTGGTCGGGGTCCTGCTGGCCGTGCTCGTGCTGCTCTCGCCGGGCAGCGGCCAGCCGCGGTTGCCGGTGCAGAGCGTGCACGACGTGAGCCCCATTGCCGCCAGCGGACCGAAGACCGCGGCGGCCACCGTTGCGCCTGCGGCGATCCCCTCGACCACCTCGTCGACGACCACCCCGAGCACACCGACGACGCAGCCACAGCGGACCGTGACGGCGCCCTCGACCGTGACCTACGTGTACCAGCCCGGGACGCCGGCGCCGGCGCCAGCGCCGCCGGCCAGCACGCCGGCTGCAGCTCCGTCGCCGACCACGGCACCGCCACCCCCTCCGCCGACCACGACGACGACCGCACCGCCGACCACGACGACCACGACAAAGCGCTGCGGCATCCTCGGCCTGTTCTGCTGATCGGCGTCCTGTCGCGCCCTCAGCCGTACTGCTTGGCGTAGTCCGTCGTCCGCCAGCGCTCGGGCGACAGGCGGACCATGACCTGATCGGGTGCATCCTCCTCGGTGGCGGCCAGGTAGAGATCGCCGAACTCCTGGCCGAGATAGCGATAGGCCATGGCGCGCCGCACCTCCGGCGTGGCCGGGTCCACGATCTCGGCGATCGGGCCTTCGACGCTCACGTAGGCGTAGGGAGGGTTCTCGTTCTGCGCACAGAGCGAGAAGCGGCCGGCCGCCCGCAGGCGGCGGCCCTTGAGGCTGTCGCGAGCCGTGACGACGTCCACCGTGCCGCCCGGCTCGTAGGCGTACCAGACCGGGACGTTCAGCGGGCCGTGGCCCGGATCGTCGACGCTGATCACCCCGACATGCACGCCGGCGAGGAACGTCTCGCGCTCAGTCGGGGACATGGCGAACGTCATGGCGTCACGCCCGCGGCCCGGTTGCCTCGGCCTCCTGTGGTGCGGCCGCGCCGTTGTCGTGCGTCATGGCGGCCACCACCTCTTCGGGTACCGCAGGCCCGGCACGCTTGGCCACGCCCGTGGTGAGGAGCCGTCCGATCACCGGCACCTCTGTCAGTGACTCCGCCCGCATGATCTGGACGGCGACCGGCACGAATTGCTCAGCGGAGTCGAACACGATGTACCGCGGCAGCCAATGCGGCTCGTACTTCGAGTTGAACCTCCACAGCGTCTCGATCTGGAGGACGCCGGACAGCCGGCGGATCGCCCAGCGCTCGACGCGCTGCGTCACTCCGTCGCCGGAGTCACCCTCCAGGATCGACCGCATGGCCGCAAAGTTCAGACTGAGACCGCTCATCCCTCGCTCCTTGAGGTGGGCGATGGTGGAGCAGAGCGCGAAGTCCAGCAGCCCGTTGGGATGCTCGCCCGGGTCACGGCGCATGAGGTCGAGGGAGTAGCCGCCGATGGCAGGTGAGGGGACGAACTGGCACATCGCCACCGGGTCCCCGTCCGGCCCTTCGACCAAGGTCAGCAGCAGGTCCGTATCGCGGGGGTCGAACAGCCGCCCCAACATCATGGAGAAGCCGCGCTCCTGCTCGCCCCGGCGGTTCTTGGCCATCAACTCGGCCATGCGGGCGGCGTCACTCGGATCGAGGTGGGCCGGGTCGAGGAAGCGCACGGTGTAGCCGTAGCGGGCGACACGGTTGACCGCCTGGCGCAGCCCCTTCATCTTGCCGCCGTCGAGGGAGAACACCCGCGGATCGACGACGGCCTCGTCACCGATGTAGACGAAGCGCATGCCCGAGGCCTGATAAGTCGGGAGCCACTCCTCGCCCGCGCCCATCACGCCGAGGCCCCACCCGTGGCGGTCGACATAGCGGCGAAACGCGTCCCACACGTGTGCGCGCTCCGAAAACGGGCCGATCGGGTCGGGCGAGACGAGGCAGACCCCGCCGAAGACGGCGTACGCGACCAACGAGTCGCGATGGAAGAACCACTGCTTGTCGTCACGCAGCGCGAAGTAATCGAGCGTGCCGGTGCCATGCCGACGGACGATGTCGCGGGCGCGTATTTCCGCGGCCCGGCGTCCGACCGCGGCGCGCCCCGAGGACAGGCTCCGGTCGACGACCGGACGCGTGAGGAGGTAGAGCGCCACGACGATGAGGCTGATCCCGACGGCCAGCAGGCTGCGGGATGCGAAGCGGTCGATCGTGGGTGGGAACGAGACCCACTGCACGCCCACGAGCCGCTCCGCCGAACCGACGAGGACCTGGGGCCAGCCCGGGAGCGGATGGTGGTGGACGTTGCCCGCCACTTCGACACCGATGAAGCCGCCGAGCGTCGCGAGCAGACCGCCGATGGCGAGGATGGCGAACGCACCGACCAGGGTTGCGGGCTCGGAGACGGCCCGGAAGAGGTCGCGGCGCACGACCAGCAGGACGAGAACCGCCGCGCAGACCACGAGCGTCACCAGATCCGCCGCGTGCACGAGGTGCAGGGCGAGCGACGCGGTCAGCAGGAGAACGGCCACCAGCCAGGAGCGACGTTGGCCGCGCAGGATGCCCCGCGACAGCATGATCATCCCGATCCCGGCGATGGCGACCAGCGCCCCCGCCGCCTGGACGAGCGCGACGGGGAGGTACTGCGCGATCAGGTGCAGATGTGTGCGGAGCGGCGCCGTGACCGCCGAGAGCAGGTCGATGGCGCCCGCGACGAACAGCGAGACGGCGGCGAGCCGGCGGATGCGGCGCACCCGCACGCGGTCGGCGGCGACCTCGGGTGCGGGCGGCCAGGACGCCCCGGTGGGCCACCCGGCCACCAACTCGGCGTGGACCTCGGCCGCCTTGGTGCGCCCCTTGACGACCGAGTCCGCCGTCACCAGTCGCTCGCCCATGGTGGCCATGGGGAGGTCGGCCGTGGCCAGGATCAGACGGACGTGCAGCTCGGCGCCGGTTTCGATCTCGATCGTGGACTCTTGGCGGTGGTGCAGGAACGTCGGGGGCAGACCCATGCGCCCGCGGTGCTCGTGCACGACCTCGGACGTGGCTCCCGGACACGCGAAGAAGCCGACGTCGAGGTGGGTCAATTCCGGTGCGACCGCACCGCCTGCAATGACGCCGGCCGCGCCGTTCTCGACGG
This sequence comes from Acidimicrobiales bacterium, assembly GCA_036491435.1. GTDB lineage: Bacteria > Actinomycetota > Acidimicrobiia > Acidimicrobiales > RAAP-2 > Bog-473. The sequence continues at coordinate 21,750 of DASXBZ010000103.1, read as the reverse complement.
CGTGACGGGTCATGTCGAGCGCGTCCTCGCCGTCGATCTCGAGCTGGGCGTGCGCGATCGGCCCTGCGGCCGATCGTTCTTGGGACCACGGGGCGGGGAGGCTCTCCCCACCGAGTGCACGCCAGATGCCACGAGAGGTGAAGGCGACCACAACGGCGAGGATCAGGAGCAAGGCGACGGCGATGACCAGCGTGACCATGCAGCGGGAGAACCAGGTGGCGTTGTAGGCGCGCTGCAGCGCGTCCTGTTGGCGCGGTGACCGGAAGAGGTGCCCGAGCCCGTCGACGATCCACTCGATCCGCAGCAACAACGCGATGGCCGCGAGCAGGAGGGGCGGTGCCCACAAATACCGTCTGAGGCGCCGGTAGAGGAGCCGAGACGTGACGAAGCGCCGGGATTCGAGCGGGTCGTCGAGTCGCTCGATCCCGGCCAGCCAGGGGCGGTCGTCCCGCGGCAGCGCATCGATGGGATTGGCGTCGGGGCGCATCGACCCGGCCCGGATCAATACCGTCCGCGGCCCCGATCCGGTTTCACAGTGGAGGTCGACGGCATCGACCACCCGTACGCCCCACCGGGTCAGCGCGCTCACGAGCTCGCGGTCCTTTGTATCGGGTGCCATCACGACGAGCACCGACGAGTCAGGGCGGGCGGCGAACGCACCGAGCGCGGCGGTGAGCTCCGCATGATTCTCGAGCGCCTGCAGCCCTGAGCCCTCGGGGCAACCCCGCGCGACGAGCCGGCCGCAGACGATCACGATCCCGGGCCCCTGCCAGTCCTCGAGCCGGCGCGTGATGTCCCGGCTCACCGCAGAGGACGAGGGTGAGGGCTCGGTCGGGAGCAAGAGGTCGCCGATCACCTCGACGCGCCGGCCCAACGCGACGTCGATGCGGCAACGCTCACCCTGAAGCTGAGACTCGGTGCGAGCCCCAGCGGTGTCGACGTTGCCGTTCATGCGGTGTCCATCGTGTCACTTCTCGGCGCGTCCAACGCTCCCCCTCAAGGAGGAACCCGTCCGCCGGAGGGACGAGGTCAGCCCATTAAGCTGGACTTTCGTGCCCGGCTCCCGTCCCGTCCCCGAGCGGACCAACTGGGCCTGGCGCGAAGATCCGCCGGCGGCAGGGCCGGCCGTCGTCTTCGACATCGATGGGGTGCTGTCCGATTCCGCCGGCCGCCAGCACTTCCTCGAGCGCGGCAAGCGGGACTGGACCGCCTTCTTCGAGGCCTGCGGGGACGACCCGGTGATCGAGGAGATCGCGCGGCTCCTCGAGCTCCTGGACCCGTCGCTGCACGTCGTCCTGCTCACCGGCCGTCCGCTGCGCGTGCAGCCCCAGACGTTGGCCTGGCTCAGGCGCTACGGCTTGCGCTGGGACCTCTTGGTGATGCGCGCGCAGGGGGACTATGCACACGTGACGGGATTCAAACAAGCGGCCGTCCAAGAGCTGCGCGACTTCGGGTTCGACCTCCGGCTTGCCTTCGAGGACGACCCCTCGAACCATGCGATGTACGTGGCAGCAGGAGTGCCCTGCGTGTACATCCACTCCGGGTACTACGAGTAACGGAGCTGACGGACCCATCCCAGAGCCAGCGCCAGGGCTGAGAGGATCAACACGGGAAGGTCGCCCCAGTGGTCGTAGGGCGTCATACCCCGGCGCAAGGCGACCGTGGCGAAGAGCTCCTGACGTTTCCCGAGGTCGCTCCGTTCGACGACTACGCCCCGATGGGTCACGACCGCGCTGAAACCGGTCGGCGCGGCCTGCACGAGGTCACGTCCGGTCTCGATCGTCTGGACCACCGCGGCGGCGGTCTCCTGGGTCGGCACTTGCGAGGTGCTGTAGGACGATGTGTTGGTCGGCACCGTGAGCAATTCCGCGCCCGCCCGCACCGATCCGTGGCTGCGGTCCGCGTAGAAGATCTCGAAGGAGACCAATAGACCCAGGGGGCCCGCTGGCGTGCGCATGAGGCCCGTGCCGTCACCGGGCACGGCGTCGGTCGGCACGCCGGAGAGATCGGCGAAATGGGCGAAGAAGGAGCGGAACGGGACGTATTCGCCGAACGGCACGCGGTGCACCTTCTCGAAGATGCCGACGATGGTCCCGTTGGGTCCCCAGGCCACGACCTCGTTGCGGAACGTCGTTGCGGACGCCGGCTCGGTGACGCCGACGAGGAGTGTGGTCCGGAGGTGCTTGGCCAGGCGGCTGAGCGTCGCCGCTTCTGGTGATCCGGCGAGAGGCCGGTCCAGTGCGACGACATCCTCGGGCCACACCACGAGCTCGGGATGCGGGCGGGCCGATGCGACGGCGTACATCGCCGAGAGCTGTGCGTCGTAGACCGTGGTCGGCGACACCTGTTCCTTGCTCACTCCCCGTTGTCCCCCGCCCTGCACCAGCGCCACCCGGACCGTCCCGGCGGGGGAGCCGCCGTCGGGCACCAATGCGCCAGCGACGGTCAGGGCCACCAGTCCGACTGCGAGCACGACGCCCCCGACGATCGACGGCGCGCCCGTCCCCGACCGACGCGCCCAGAGCCAGGAGACGACGGTGGCGCCGGCCGCGCCGCCCGCCCACACACCGGCGGTGATGAGCAGCGGCCCTCCGAGGCGCGCCAGCTGGACGAGGGGGCCACCTGCCTGCCCGAGGAACACGCCACCGAGGGGCAGCCCGCCGAACGGCCACGTCATGCGCAGCGCCTCGGCCAGGGTGCACGCGGCGACGAAGGCCAGAGCACGTCCGCGGACGGGCGGCGTGAGCGCAGCGGCCGCGGCAAAGAAGAGCGCTTCGATGAGGATCAACACGACCGCGCCGTACCAGTTGAACGCTCTGGCCCAGAAGAGGCCGATGGCATAACAGCCCAGGCCGGCGAGCCACCCGGACCACACACGGGTCCACAGCCCGAGTCCGGCCAGTCGCCAGTACAGGACCCCGGCACCGACCAGCCCCAGGGGCCACCACCCCCACGGCGGCAGGGACAGCGCGAGCAGCACGCCCGCCACGACCGACGGGACTGCGATGCGGCCCCGGCGCAGCGGCCAGGTCACGAGACGGCGCGTGCGGCGGCCCGGCCGCTGGCGATGCAGGCGGGAATGCCCACGCCGCGATACGCCGACCCCGCCACCGCCAGGCCACCGAGGCGCGCCACGGCGGCCTCGACCCCGGCCGTGCGAAGGAGGTGATGGACCCGGTATTGCGGGAAGGCCTGTGGGTGGCGGACGACGGTCCACCCAATCGGTTGGCCGGTCACTCCGGCCAGCGCGCCGAGTTCTTCCCAGGCCCGCGCCGCACACTCCGAGTCCGTCCACTCCTCGGCACGGGTGTCGTCGATGCGCCCCAGCGACGCTCGCAGCAACGTCTCACCCTCGCGCGCCAGGTGTGGCCATTTGCGATCGAGGTAGGTGCATGCGGTCACGGCCCACGGTTCGCCACGTTTGGGAGCACTGCGACGCGGTACGAGGAAGCCCGTGCCGAAGAGGTCGGTCGGAACGCAATCGTCCCGGACGCGCAGCGTCACCACCGTGACCGAGGCGTAGTCGATGGATGCGAGTAACGCTGCGGCCTCGTCGTCGTGCGGTTGCAGGAGTCTCGCGGTGACCGGCGCCGCCAGGGCCAACACGACGGCATCGGCCTGCACCTCGTCGGAACCCTGGAGTCTCCACGAGTTCGAAGCCCGCTCCAAAGCTTCCACGGGGCTCGAGAGGTCCAGCCTGACGCCTCGGCGCTCGAGTCCGGCGCGGAGCGCGTCAACCAACGCGACCATGCCACCCTCGAGCGCCCAGAAGAGTGGCGGAGCGTCAGGGTCCGGCTCGGGTGTCTCGGCGCGCAGTGCCCGCATGAGGCTCCCTCGGCGATGGGCCGCGGCCAGAAGGGGCGGGAATACGGCCGCTGCCGACATGTCGTCGACGGAGCCCGCGTGGATGCCGCCGATGAGGGGATCGGCCAACTGATCGACGACCCTTCGCCCGAGCTTGCGCGCGACCAGGGGGCCGATGGCGCGGTCGCCGATGGGGCCGCGCACGTCGGGCCGCGGGAGCAGGGCGTCCCGGGCCAGGGCCACGGAACCGCCGATGCCGAGCACGCCACTGCGGGCCGTCGGCCAGAACTTGGTCGGAATGCCCATCGCGTGCCTTTCGGGCAGCACGCGCAGTCGCCCCCGTGACCAGACCGATGCACCACGTGCGGCGATGGGCACCAACTGGTCCTCGAGCCCGATCTCCCGGCACAACTCGACCGCCTCGGGCCGCCGCCCCAGGAAGCCGTCGGCCCCCATGTCGACGACGCGCCCGGCGAGATCGTCGCTGCGCAACATGCCGCCGACCCGGTCCGAAGCCTCGAGCACGACGATCTCGAATGGGTCGGCCAGAGACTGCGCCGCGCCGCTGAGCTCCCAGGCTGCGGCCAGCCCGCTGATGCCTCCGCCGACGACCACGACCCGCCAGGTCATGTCAGGACGTGGCGGCCGTGATCAGATCGGCCAGGACGTCGATGAAAGCGGGGTCGTCGTTGAGCGACGCCGTGCGCGCGTACTCGAGTCCGGCTTCCGCAGCGACGCCGGCCACCTCGACGTCGAGGTCGTAGAGCACCTCGAGATGGTCGGCGACGAAGCCGATCGGACACAGCACCACGGCATCGATGGCGTCGCCCGTACCCAATCGACGGATCACGTCGCGCACGTCGGGACCGAGCCACGGTTCGGGCGTGCGCCCCGCGCTCTGCCAGGCCACCTCCCACTCGTCCAGGCCTGCCCCCTGCGCCACCAGTTCCGCTGATTCGGCCAGTTGCTCGGGATAGGTGTCGCCGACTTCGCGGATGCGCTCGGGGAGCGAGTGCGCAGTGAAGATGACGCGGCTCCGTCCGCCCACCGTGCTCAGTGCGGCCCTGACGCGAGATGCCAGGAGCTCGACCAGTCCGGGGTGCGCGTACCACGCGCCGATCGGCTTGAACGGCGTCGCACCCAGCTCTTTGGCGGCGCGGTCGAGGTACTCCTGAGAGCCCATCGACGAGGCATGGGGTGTCAGTACCAGCCCGACCACTTGTGTGTGGCCGGCGGCAGCCAGCTCGGCCGCAGCCTTCTCGATCAAGGGCTCGGTGTGTTTGGCGCCGAAGGCGACGACGTAGCGTCCGGGGTCGCGGCGCGCGAGCTCGGCACGCACTGCGGCGACCTGCGATCGGGTGCGCGCCGCCAAGGGCGAGACGCCGCCGATCGCCCGGTAGCGACCCTCCAGTTCGGCCAGCTGCGCGGCATCGGGCGGACGGCCCCGACGGATTCGGGTGTAGAAGGCGGCGATCTCGTCGGGGCTGGCCGGAGTGCCGTGGGCCATGATGAGGACGCCGATAGTCACCCCCGCGCGGTCTCCCGGTGGACCAGTTCGACGACTGCCGCCAACATGGCGGGATCGGTCTCTGGCAGCACGCCATGGCCCAAGTTGAAGATGTGGCCGGTACCCGTTCCATCGTCGGCCCTCGCCAGCACCTCGCGGACCGCGTCCTCGACGACCGGCCTCGGCGCCAGACAGCGAGCGGGATCGAGATTCCCCTGCACCGCGTGCTCCCCACCGGTTCGGCGTCGCGCCTCGTCGAGGGGCACCCTCCAATCGACGCCGACGACGGTGCACCCGGAGCCGGCCATCTGCGCCAGCAGTTCCCCGGTCCCGACACCGAAGAGGATGCTCGGGACACCGAGGTCTGCAATGGCCTCGAACACGGCGCGGGTGGCCGGCAGCGCGAACCGCTCGTATTCGTCGGGCGAGAGCGAGCCGGCCCAGCTGTCGAAGAGCTGGACCGCTTGCGCGCCCGCCGCCACCTGCGACCGCAGCGACGCCACCGCCATCGCCGCCAAGCGTTCGGTGAGCCGATCCCAGAGGGCGGGCTCGCTGTGCATCAAGGCCTTCACCCGGGCGAAGGTGCGCGACGGCCCACCTTCGATCGCGTAACTCGCCACCGTGAAGGGCGCGCCCGCGAAACCGATCAATGCGACACCGGTGCCGGCGAGGTCTTTGGCCACCAACCTTGCCGCCTCTCCGACGTATGGCGCGTCCGCATCCGGTTCGAATGGCCGGAGGCGATCGAGATCCCTCTCGCTGCGGAAGGGTTGCACCACGACGGGCCCGCGGCCCTGTTCGATGTGGACGCCGAAGCCGATCGCGTACAACGGCACGACGATGTCGGAGAACAAGATGGCGGCATCGACGCCGTAACGCCGGACCGGTTGGAGGGTGAGCTCGGCTGAAAGGGCGGCGTCCTCGATGGCCGCCAGGATCGGACCGTCGCGCCGGGCAGCGCGGTACTCGGGGAGCGCCCGCCCTGCTTGGCGCATGAACCACACCGGCGTGCGGTCCACCGGCTCCCGGCGGCAGGCCCGCACCAGGTCGGGGCCGGCATCTGCCGCGAGATTCACCCGAGCGGCTCTATGATGACCGCGGTCCCGTAGGCGCAGATCTCGGTCCAGTTGCCGCCCATTTCCGAGGTGTCGAAGCGCATCGCCAACACGGCGTTGCCCCCCCGGGCTTCCGCCTCCTCGACCATGCGGTTGGTCACGTCCTCGCGGCTCAGCTGCAGGTTCTTGGTCATGCCCTTGAGCTCGCCGCCCGCCAGTGATTTGAACGCCGCCCCGAATTGAGAGCCGACGTTCCGCGAGCGGACGGTCAGGCCGAACACTTCCCCCAGCACCGAAGTCACCTTGTACCCGGGCACGTCGTTCATGGTCGAGATGAGCATTGCGATCCTTTCGGTCCGGCTCATCGTAGGCGTCACCCTGCCGCGATCCCGGGCGTACGCGGGCGTCTAAACTGAACCGTTTCCCCGTGGGACCGGGGCGAAAGGGGAAAAGGGGAGAGGTGCCCGAACATCCGGATCTGCAGGATGAGCAGGAGTTCCTCAACCGGGCCTACGACGGACTCGAGTTCATGCGCGGCGAAGCCCGCCAGATGCTCCAGGGGGTCCTGGATCTCGGCCGCGGCGGCACGTTCCAGTCGCGCACCGAGCGCGACATCGTCGTGCGGACGAGCCTCGCCCGCCTCGACCAGCTCGACATCGGCGACCAGGCTCTGTACTTCGGTCGCATCGACCGGGTGCCCGAACCCGGGAATGGAAACGCCAACGGGGCCCTCGGGGAGTCGTTCCACATCGGCCGCCTCGCCGTGTCCGGCCCCGACCACGAACCATTGGTGGTCGACTGGCGCGCCCCGGTGGCAGAGCCCTTCTACCGGGCAACCGGGCTCGATCCTCAGGGTCTGGCGCGGCGGCGCCACCTCGCTGTGCGCGGCCGGCAGGTGCTCGGGCTCGAGGACGAGTACTTCGTCGATCCGGCCGGCAGACCCGAAGGCCCCGCCGTCGACGGGAACCAGGGTGGCGAGCGCCTGTTGTCCGACGGCATGGTCCTCGGTGGGCCCGGCGCGCTGCTCTCGGCGCTGGGCCAGGCGCGCACCGGCCGCATGGGCGACATCGTGGCGACGATCCAGCGGGAGCAGGACGAGATCATCCGTTCGCCGCTGCCCGGCGTCCTCATCGTCCAGGGTGGTCCCGGCACCGGGAAGACGGCGGTCGCCCTTCACCGGGCGGCGTATCTGCTCTACACCCACCGCTTCCCGCTGGAGCGCCAGGGCGTGCTCGTGGTCGGCCCCAACCCGCTGTTCCTTCGCTACATCGAGCAGGTCCTCCCTTCGCTGGGTGAGACGGGCGTCAGCCTTTCGACGGTGGCCGGGCTGGTTCCCGAGGTGCGCGTGCGCGGCACCGACGATCCGGCGGTCGCGAAGCTGAAGGGCGACGTGCGGATGGTCAAGGTCTTGGCCAAGGCCGTGCGCACGCGCGAGCGCCCGCTGCGACGCGACGCCGAGATCCCGTTCGGCGCCGGCGTGCTCCGGCTGCGCGCCCGGGCGACCGAGGAGATCGTCGCGCTGGCGCGCCGACGGCCCGGCACCCACAACGCCCGCCGCCGTTATGTCGAGGCGCAAGTGGTCCGGGAGTTGTCCGACGAGTACCGGGCTCGCCTCGAGCGAGGTGGGGTCACGACGGCCGACGACGCGTTGAGCCAAGAGGAGCAGAGCGATCTCGCCCAGCGGCTGCGGCGTGCACCCGAGGTGGTCGAGGCGTTCGACCGGATGTGGCCGCGCCTGTCGCCGCATGAACTGCTCCACGATCTCTTGGGGGCGCGGCCCCTCTTGGCGGCGGCGGGCAAGGGGATCCTCAGTGCGACCGAGGTGCAGCGGTTGTACCGACCTCGCAGCGAATCCCTCGACGCCGTGCCGTGGACGTTGGGCGACACAGCCCTGATCGACGAGGCGCGGACCCTTCTCGGTCCGCGCCGGGGCCGCCCGACCCGGGCCCGCGCGCAACGCAACGACGAAGGGAACCCGCAGGAGACCGGATTCTGGCCCCAAGGACTGGCAGCGTCGCCTGCCCCCACATTGGGGGCGGCGGCCGTCGATGACGAGATCCGTTCTTTCGGCCACATTGTGGTCGACGAGGTGCAGGACCTCTCGCCGATGCAACTGCGCATGTTGGCGCGGCGCTCGCTTTCGGGCTCCATGACCGTCGTCGGCGATATCGCCCAAGCCACGGGGCCCTGGGCGCCGCAGCACTGGGACGACGTCACCCGCTACCTGAGCCCCCAGCGTCCTCCGCGGCTGGTCGAGCTCACCGTGAGCTACCGGACGCCGGCGGAAGTCATCGCGCTCGCCGCCCAGGTGTTGGCCGTCGCGGCACCGTCGATCGCGCCGCCACGGCCCGTGCGGGAGTCCGGGCAGGAGCCGCGCATCGTGCAGTCGGGCCGCGTGGAGCTCGCGGCGCGGTTGGCGCAGTTGGCTCGCGAGGAGGTGATGGCGGTCGCGCCCGGACGCGTCGCCGTCCTCGGTTCTGCGGTGATGCTCCCCGAACTCGCGCGGGGGTTGTCCGACGCCGGGCTCGATGTCACGGACCCGCGCGACCCGGCAGGGGAAGGCCTGGCCGCGGGCCTCGTCCTGCTCCCGGCCGACGAGACGAACGGGCTCGAGTTCGACTCCGTCATCGTGGTGGAACCATCCCTGATCGCCTCGGTGGGTGACGAGCCGGCCGGCGAGGCCCCGCCGGTGGCTACCACACGTGGGTTGCGAACGCTCTACGTCGCGCTGACCCGACCGACACGACGACTCACGATCCTGCATGCGGATCCGCTGCCGGTCGACGTCCGCTGAGCAGGGATTTCAGCGCCGGCGCTGGGGCCGGGGCGCAATCAGCTGCAAGTTGGCGATTTCAGCATCCGGTCGACTAGAAAAAGCGCTGTGACCCAGGCAGTTTCGGCGGAGGTGCCCGCGCCTCAAGGGAGGATCGTCCACGACCGCCCGCCGATGCTGGCCGTCGGGGTCATGATCTGGCTCGGCTCCGAAGTGATGTTCTTCAGTGGCCTCTTCGCGGCCTTTTTCACGATCAGGGCGAACACGGTGGGGCCTTGGCCTCCGGCCGGGACCGACCTCGACACCGTCCGCGCCGGCGTCTTCACGGCGATCCTGGTGGCGTCGAGCTTCACCATGCAGTACGCCGTCTTCCAATCGGAATGGCGGCGGCGGCGTTCGGCGCGCATCTGGGTCGTCGCCACCATCATCTTGGGCACGGCCTTCCTTGCGAACCAAGTGTTCGAGTGGCTGTTCATGTCGACCCGCTGGTACACGAACTCGTACGGCTCACTCTTCTTCATCATGTCGGGCTTGCACGGGTTGCACGTCTTCATCGGATTGCTCGCGATGGTCTTCTTCCTGGGCCGCATGCGCGGGGACAAGGGCGGCGACCCCGGCGAGCTCTCCGCCATGCAGGGGATCTCGTACTACTGGCACTTCGTCGACATCGTCTGGGTCGGTCTCTACAGTTGCCTGTTCCTTCTCAAGTAGGAATGCGAGGCGTGCGCGCACCAAACAAGGGCAAGTTTCGAGCACAATTCCTCCTGCCGGCCGGCCTTCTGTCCGTCGCCGCCATGGCGTCGCTGGCCGTCTTCTTCCCGGGGACGGGCGCCGGGGCGAGCGGGCACGCCGACGCGTCACAGGTGTCGACGAACGTCAAGGACGTCTTTAAAGCGTGCGGCCCGGTCAACACGAAGGGCGTGAGCCCGACGCCCAACTCTGGGAACCCGTTCACAAGCACCCACCGCACGTGCGCGGGCGGCCACCTGTTCTCCTACGGCAACAGCTCCATCACCTACGCCAACCCGCCCTCGTCCTACATCGACGCCGGCCGCCTGCTCTTCGCGCAGACGTGCTCGAGCTGTCACGGCAACAACGCCAATGGCACCATGGTCGTGAACGGCAAGACGGTGGCGACCATCGGCCCCAATCTTCAGGGTGTCGGCGCCGCGACAGTCGACTTCTGGGTGAGCTCGGGCCGGATGCCGGCGGCCGACGTGAAGGCCGTGGAGGCAGAGCGCAAGCCGACCCGGCTCACGCCGCAACAGGCACTCGAGATCGCGGCGTGGGTCAACTCGCTCGACCCGGCGGTACCCGCCGTGCCCTTCCCCCACCTCCAAGGAGCCAACCAATCGGTCGGAGCCGATCTCTTCTCGCTGAATTGTGCGGCCTGCCACACCATCGAAGGATCGGGTGATGCGCTGGCCTTCGGGACCAACGCGCCGTCACTCCAGGTCCGCTCGATCACACCCCAGCAGGTGGCAGAAGCTATTCGCACCGGCCCGGCCAACATGCCGCGCTTCTCGGGCAATCTCAGTGACACGCAGGTGCGCGACATCGTCTCGTACGTGACCGGCAGACTGCAGCACCCGACCAACCCCGGCGGTTTTGCACTTGGCGGCATCGGGCCCGTCGCCGAGGGCTTCGTGGCGCTCTTGATCGGCGTCGGTGGCCTTGCCCTCATCTGCTTCTGGATCGGAGAGCGCTCGTGAGCGACGCCGACCACCAGCCCTCTCGCACCCGCGTGCCCATGCCCATCGCGGCGCTGAGCGATCCGCACATGGGAGACGCGGCCCGGCACCCCAAGCGCGTCGAGAACATCACCGCCCTGATCTTCGTCCTGGCCATGGTGTTCTTCGGCATCGCCGGCGCGGCCTACTGGCAGAACTGGACCGCGTGGATCTTCGGTGGTGCGCTCGGCGCAGGGCTCTTCGCGCTCGGCTTCGGCGTCGCGGCCTGGGGCAAGTACCTCATGCCCCAGGGCCCGTTCGTCGAAGAGCGCCATTCTCTGTCCTCGACTCCCGACGAGCGCGATGCCATGTCGGCCGCGCTCGTCGAGCGCACGGCCGTGGTGGTCAGGCGGCGCAAGGTGCTGGGCGGCCTGTTCGCTGGCGCCGCCGGGATCTTCGGCATCGTGCTGGCCTTCCCGTTGCTGCGCTCCCTGGGGCCGGCGCCCGGAACCGAGCTGGACACGTCCGAGTGGAAGGCCGGGACGGTCCTGGTCGACTCCAACGGCCGACCCATCCGCAAGGAAACCCTGGTCGCCGGCGGCATTATGACCGTCTACCCGCGCAGCCAGCTGCGGATCGAGAACGGGCGGGTGACGTTCACCGACCAGGGGCTCGCCACGGACCAGACGGTCCTGGTCCGTCTCCCGGGCGGCTCGTTCACGACGGTGCCCGGACGAGAGGGGTGGTCCCCCGACGGCTATGTGGCCTACTCCAAGGTCTGCACCCACCTCGGGTGCCCGGTCGGGCTCTACGAGCAGGAGCTCGAGCTGTTGGTGTGCCCCTGCCACCAGTCGATGTTCAACGTGCGCAACGGCGCTGTCCCGCAGTTCGGACCGGCCCCCCGGCCGTTGCCGCAACTGCCTCTTGGCTACAACGATCAGGGGTACCTCGTCTCCACCGCGCCCTATGATCAACCTCTCGGACCGGGCTTTTTCGAGCGGACAACATGAGCGACACCGCCACAAGGACGAAGCGCACTACGAAGCAGGCCATGGGCCCGTACGGGCACGTGGGCAAGATTGTCGACGAGCTCGACGAACGCCTCGGAATCGCCAAGGGCGGTCGGGTCCTGCTCGACAAGATCTTCCCCGACCATTGGTCGTTCATGTTGGGTGAGATCGCCCTGTACTCGTTCGTCGTCCTGATCGCGACCGGGGTCTTCCTGGCGCTGTACTTCGTCCCCTCCGCCCACGAAGTGATCTACAACGGCACGTACGCGCCGTTGCGAGGACAGCGGGTGTCCGAGGCCTACAACTCGACGGTGAACATCTCGTTCAGTGTGCGCGGCGGCTTGTTGATACGCCAGATGCACCACTGGGCCGCCGACATCTTCGTCGGCGCCATCATCGTGCACATGGCACGCATCTTCTTCACCGGTGCCTTCCGCAAGCCGCGCGAGCTCAACTGGACAATCGGGATCCTCATGCTCGTCCTCGCGGTGCTCGAGGGCTTCATCGGATACTCGCTGCCCGACGACCTCATCTCGGGCACCGGCCTCCGCATCGGCTACTCGATCGCCGAGTCCCAGCCCTTCATCGGCAGCTACTTCGTTTCCTTCCTCTGGGGTGGCCAGTTCCCCGGTGACGGAACCATCATCCCGCGATTGTTCATCGTCCATGTCTTCTTGATCCCGCTGGCCCTCCTGGCACTGATCTCGGTCCATCTGGGCCTGCTCGTGCGTCAGAAGCACACGCAATTCGCCGGAGAGGGCCGCACCGAAAACAACGTCGTCGGCTCGCCGATGTTCCCGACCTTCATGGCGAAGACGACGGGCTTCCTCTTCATGGTGACCGGCGTCACGGCGCTGCTGGGCGCCTTCGCTCAGATCAACCCCATCTGGCAGTTCGGCTCGTACAACTCGTCAGAGATCTCATATGCCGTCCAACCGGACTGGTACATGGGCATGCTCGACGGTGCCCTGCGCATCATGCCGTCGTGGGAATTCGCCGGTTGGGGCCATACCGTGCCCCTCGAGGTGTTCCTGCCGGCGGTTCTCTTCCCGACCCTGCTGATCGGTTTCTGGCTCATCTATCCGAGCTTGGAACGCAGGATCACCGGTGACCACGAGATGCACAACCTGCTCGACCGTCCGCGTGACAGACCCAAACGAACAGCCGCCGGCGTTGCCATGTTCACGTTCATGTTCACGCTCTTCGCGGCGAGCTCGACCGACGTGCTGGCCAACTTCTTCCACGTCTCGCTGAACGCGACGCTGTGGTTCTTCCGGATCGCCATCTTCGTCGTGCCGATCGTTTCGGCGCTGGTGACCTATCAGCTCTGCCTCGAGATGCAGGGTGTGCACGGCATCGGCAAGCGCAAGCGCGCCGTCATCGTGAGTCGTTCGGCCCAGGGCGAGTACTCCACGGTCCCGTCGGCACCTCGGCCCGACGACGAGCGCATCGAGATCGACCCCGAGCCGGTGCCCGTTCGCATCGACATCGAGCCCTTGGAGAACGGCGGAGAACGCCAACCGGAGCCCTCGCCCACGGGCGTCCGTCAGGTCACGCGCTGACCCAGCCGGCCGACCGGCCCGGTTCCCGTGACCTCTGGGTCGCCCTCGAAACTGTCCACGCGGTCACCTACTTCGATCCTGGCTGTCGCGCCGCGTTTCGGGAGGCCGGACTGCAGGGGTTCTGGGCCGGCTACTTCGCCGGTCGGGCGTCGCCGCTCGGAAGGGTTGGCGCCGGCCCAGTCACGGCTGCCTTCTACAACTTCCATCCGGCGATGGTGGCCAAGGCGGTGCCGGGGTGCTGGGACACGGTCACCCCTCTCACGCTGTGCCGCGTGCGGGCCATCGCGGCCGGAGAGGCGCTGGGCGAGGCTTGCAGCGTGCCCGCGCGGTCGGACCTGGTAGCTGTCCTGTCACTGCTCCGGCGCGCCGTAGCGGGCTGCGAGGTCGCCGGACGGGTGATGGCAGCCGCCAACCAAGGTCTGTGGCCGACGATCTCGACCGCCTTGGGGACAGGAGGACTCGCCGAGGCGTGGCAGGCGTGCACGACGCTGCGCGAACACCGCGGGGACGGCCATGTCGCAGCGCTGCTGGCGCATGGCATCGACGGGATCGACGCGCATCTGCTGGCGGCGGGCACCAAAGGGGTGCCGGCGGAAGTCCTGCGCGACAACCGGGGCTGGAGCGAGGATGACTGGGAGGGCGCGACCGAGAGATTGGCGTCACGTGGGTTGGTGCACGCGGATGGCCGCGCCACCGACGCGGGGCGGACACTGCATGCCTCGGTCGAAGAGCAGACGGACCGGCTCGCGGCGTTGCCCTACGCGGGTCTCAGCGAAGCGGCGGTGTCCGATCTCTACGGCGCCTTGTCGGCCTGCGCGCGCGAGGTCGCCGCTTCGGGCGTGCTGCCATTCCCCAACCCCATGGGGTTGCCGCGGGCCGCACCGTGAGGTTCGTTCGGCCGTCGGACTCGACCGCCATGATGCGATTGATCGAGGGCCTCGAGAGCGCGGAGCCGACCTACCGCGAGATCGGCGACTCGCTGGCCGGCAAGAGACCCGAGGGATTTCATCACGACCGTTATGAGGATGTGCTCGGGCAGGGCACCGAAGCGTTCCAACGTGCGGTCACGGGTCTCAAGACATGGAAGGCCCATCGCCTGCCTGGCATGCGGGTCTTTCCCGAGGACCAGGTGATTCGCACCGGAGTGACGGTCGTCGTGACCCTGGGAGCGCCGATGGCCGCCCTGGCCGCTCCTTGCCGGATCGTCGGCGTCGTCGACAGTCAGACTCGATGGGGCTTCGCGTACGGCACGCTGCCCGGACATCCGGAGCAGGGTGAGGAATCGTTTGCGGTCTCGATGTGGCCGGACGATTCCGTGCACTTCGAGATCGAAGCCTTCTCGCGACCCGGCGACGCCCTCGTCCGCTTGTCGGGCCCGATCGGCCGGGGCATTCAGCGAGGCGGAACGGGTGCCTACCTGCGTGCACTCAAGAGATACGTCGAGGGTGCCGGCTAGGCGCGCGCGGCCTGGTGTACCTTCGACTTGTGCCGAGCGCCCCGCAAAGTCGATGGGAACGATTCAAGCTTTGGCTCGCCAGGCGCATTTCGAACCGCAAGTATTGAGCGCGCCTGGATCGACCGCTCTCACGCGTTCGATCCTGTCGGGCAGGAGACTCCCGACGGATCCGCTCAGTTCACCAGCGGGTCGTTGGGCGTTCCATCGACGGTCAAATCCGTGTAGGTGCTCGACGTTCCCGGCGGAATATGCCCGGCATAGAACCCTGTCGCCCCGGAGGCCGGGGCATCGGAGGGAAGGGCCACCGATTGCCAGACCGGCGTCATGCCGTCGACCCAGGCTTCGAATGAGAGCGTGGATCCCGTCACCGAAGCGCAAAGATGGAGCGGTTCGGACTCAGGGTCGATCGGGACGCCGTCGACTGCCACCTGTGCGACGAGAGTGAAGGCGGGCGACTGCGACGTGTCCCAGAGATGCACGTTGAAGACGTCATACGCGCCACCGTAGATGTTTTCGGTGATCGTGATGCCGGTCGTCACGTTGTTGGACGATCCGATACGGAAGGCGATGCCGGGCTGCTCGGGGCTCGTCCCCGTCACCAGTTCGCACGCCGAGGAGTCCGTGTAGCTCACCGTGCTGTTGTAGAAGAACTCGCGGTCGTTGCTGCCCGTGGTCGACGCGGCCGTGACGATGACGGTCCCAGTAGTGGGCTCGCTGTAGGCGTAGGCCGTGCCGTCGGGGGTCACTGGGACGACGCAGGCGCCGAGGACGAGAGCAAGGCTCCGACCAGGACGGCGGCGACGATCCTCCTGCTCAGTTTCGTTCTGTCTTTACGAGAGATCGTCCCGAGGGTGACGGCTCTGCGCCAGGAGGCGAAGTGCGTCAGGGGTCGCGGTGCATGGGACTGGTGTTCAGATCCGCCCGGTACGCCCCTGACTCTCAGCCAGAGGTGACGCATCCGTCTGCGGCGTTAGACCACAGTCCCTGCATGTCGAACGTCGCATTGTTGACGGTGAGGTACGCATCCAGGTTCTCGCACAGGTCACCGATCTCCGCCCCACCCTTCAACCAGCCGTTCGAGGGGAACGGATCGGTGACGGACTCCGCATACTCATGGGTCTCAGTCGACTCGTACCCGTCGATCAACCGGGGGGAGGTGATCGTGGTGCACGCAGTGGCCGGGAGGTCGGGCACGTACGGGAGGTTGGTGTAGGCGATGTTCCCGTACGCGCTGGCCGTCGAACTGTGCCACGCGCAGAAGCCATGGGGAAAGTTGTCCGGATGGGTGCCCGACGCTGAAGCGATGACGTATTGGGCGTTCAGATTGGGCGCTGCTGTCGTGTTCTTGAAATGAGCCGCGGCGCTCACTGCCTCAGCGGCGATCTGGTTCGCCGTCGCCTTCGAGGGCGCCGCGGAGGCGGTGTCGAACCACACGCCCCGAAGGAGCGGTGCCGTCGGGTGCTGCACGAACGTCGCGCCAGGGACGCACGTCACAGTCCCGGACGGCATGTTCTCGCAGTACTGGTTCATGATCGTGCCCCACGTGTCATGAGTGCCGTACAACTTGTTGAACATGCTCTGGAGCGCGCTCGCCGCCTGGGCGGGGTCGTTGGACCACTGTGAGCCCCAGAACACGAGGTACACGCCGGGTGCCGGCATGACCGCCCCCGTGGCCTGGCTCGAGTGCAGGGACACCAGTGCCGGGGTGCTGGGCTTGGATGACCGCCCGATCGCCTTGCCGCCCGCCCGAACGACCTGGGACGAGGACGGGCCACCCGCCGCCGCCGCGATCGTGGCGTCGCCGACCAGTGCGAGAAGCCCGGCCATCGTGGCGAGGACGACAAGGGGACCACGACGGTGGCGCATCGCGGCATGTGCGCCACTGCGGGTGTTCGAAGAAGAGCGCATCGCCGGACCTCCTTGGCCTGAGCCTCGGCGCCATGGTCCGGCGAAGCCCTTCCAGGGATGGTAACGATCCGTCTCAATCCCACGTAGGGAGGAAAGTCCCTAGTTCCCGAGTTTTCGAAAAGTTGTGAATGTCGACAGGCTCGGTGCCCGTCCATCCCGGTCGGATTGAGCCGATCAGGATCCGCTCGCGGGGCGCGGCGGCGGCCATCCGTCGACGAGCCTGAGCTCCTTGCACAACGAACGGGACGAAACCATCTGGCCGGCGTACTGGGAGGCCGCCGGGTCCTCGCCGAGCCAGCCCACCACCTCACCCGCCACCTGGGGAGGCGCCGGTACATGGCCTGCCTTCACGAGCACCTTGTCCGTTCCTGACGCGCGCATCGATTCGGTGAGCGTGAGGCCGGGCGCGATCGAGAAGGCCAAGATGCCTTGCTGGGCGAATTCGACGTGGCACATGTCGGTGACGCGATGGAACGCTGCCTTCGCTGCGGCGTAGGCCACGCCCCACCCGCCGGCACCGGCCGGAGCCGGCGGAGTGGTGAACGCCGCTTCCGAGAGCATGTTGACCAATCGGCCTGCGCCGCGTTCGAGCATCTGCGGCAAGAGCAGCTGCGTGAGCAGCAGCGGGTGGAGGTAGTCGCCGACCAGACAGCGCTCCGCCAATTCGAGGGGTAGGTCGAGGATCCGGTCCATCGTCCCTGGCCCTTGATAGATGGCGTTGTTCACCAACACGTCGACGCGACCCCAGGCGCCGAGTGCCTCCTCGGCCGTCTGCTCCACCGACGCACGCTCCATGAGATCCATCCGCAGCGGCAGGCACCTGCGACCCAGCGCCTCGACCTCGGCGGCAGTCGTGTCCAAGCTCCCCGCGATCGGTACGGACTCTGACTGAACGAGTGCGCTCGAGGCAACGGCGCGCCCATCGCCCTCGTGCACGGTCCGGGCCGTGACCACCACGTCGAAGCCGCGCCGGGCCAGCGCGAGGGCCGCACAGCGCCCGATACCCCGGCTGGCACCGGTGACCAGCGCGACGCGCGCGGACTCAACCACGGCGCACCTACATCATCCCGGCGATCTGGTGGCCGCCGTCGACGTGGAGCACCTGCCCGTTGACGTAGCACGAAGCGTCGCTGCACAGGAAGACCACGGCCCGTGCGATGTCGGTCGGCGTCCCGAGCCGCCGCGTCGGGTTGGCGTCGGCCAGGCGCTGCTGGATCTCCGTGGGGACGTTGGCGGCGGCCGTGGCGGTGAGGATGAACCCGGGCGCGATCGCATTGGCACGGATGCCGTCGCGGCCGTAGCGGACGGCGAGGTGCCGGGTCAGTTGGTTGAGCGCGGCCTTCGAAACGCCGTAGGCGACCCGCGTCGACTCGCCGATCATGCTCGTGCCGGACGAGATCGTCACGATGGAACCGCCGCCGCGTTCGGTCATGGCAGGGATGGCATGGCGCGCCAGCAGCAGCGCGCCTCTGGTCGTCGTCTCGATCGCGCGTTCCCACACGCCCAGGTCGACGCCGATCGCGTCGGTGTCGAGTCGCGCGTGGCTCCAGGCGGCGTTGTGATCGACGCAGTCGACCCCGCCGAACGCATCCACCGCACCATCGACGAACGCGGCCACCGAGTCCTCGTCGCGTACGTCACAGCGCAGACCCAGTGCGCGTCCACCGCCATCCGCGACGTCGCGCGCGACGGCCACCGCGGCCTCTTCGGCCACGTCGCCGACTGCGACGGCCGCACCCTCCTCGGCGAGGAGCAGCGCGGTGGCACGCCCGATGTCGGAGGCTCCGCCGCTCAGGAGCACGACCTTGCCGTCGAGCTGACCCACCCTCAGCCCCCGACGTCCGACGTCTGGCTTTGTGCGGGCGCGCGCTCGTGGGCCCGGGCGGTGCAGATCATGCGGTCATCGTAGGACCTGGTCCGCGTAGCCATCCGGCCTGGCTGCCCGAGGCCGAATTGGGCTTCGACCAGGGGCGCATGGCACGATGCGGACGTGCGAGTGCACCGAAGTTTCGCCTTTATCGACGTCTCGGGGTTCACGGCGCTCACCGAGCTCGAGGGTGACGAGCGGGCAGTCGACATCCTCACCGCCTTCCGCGCCTTGCTGCGTGACATCTGTGCTCGCCGTGGCGTCCGGATCGCGAAGTGGCTGGGTGACGGCGCCATGCTGGTCTGCGTGGAGACCCGTCCTCTGCTCGAGACGGTGTTGGAGCTTCACTACGTGGTCACCGAAGTCTCCGGGCCGGTGAAGTCCGTCTCCATCCGCTCGGGCATTGCGTCGGGTGAAGTCATCCTCATGGAGGGCGACGACTACATCGGGCACTGTGTCAACGTCGCGTCGCGCTTGTGCGATCTCGCGCCGGCCTCCGAGGCGTGGGCATCCCCGACGGTCATGCACGCCATGCCGAGTTGGGGTGCCGCGGCAAGTGAGACGCCAGTGAGCCTGCGAGGCGTCGAGAAGCCCGTGCCGGTGGCGAGCATCCATATGGCCGTCGCCGGTGAGGACGGTTCCCGTGATCCGATCTGTGGCCTTCCCCTGTCGCACGACACCGCCGAGGAGATCGCACACGACGTGCGCGGCTCGGTCGTTCTGTTCTGTTCCCCGGGGTGTGTCGAGACCTGGCGGCACCGTCCGGGGGCCGGGCGCGTCGAATCCCGGCTCGACTAGCCCCCGCCTCAGGGCCCCACGGACTGCCGAAGCCTGGCCAGGAGGCGGCGCCGGCCCACAGAGGCGCCAGAAGGACCCGAGAAAGCCTTTGGCCCGCCTCCTGGCTCTTCCGCGACACTTGGCCGGTTCGCACCTGCCCGTAATGCCCGCGAGCAGGATTCTTGCCGTCGACGGATGTGAGTACATATATTGTGTTTATGTACCAGGCGGCGGACGCAGGGGGTTCGGAAGCGGGTCCCGCGCCGGGTCGCATCGAGTTGGGGCCGGAGTCGCTGCTCTGGCGATGGGCCGGGGATACCCGGATCGCATTCATGGGCGCCACCATCGGGCTCCTCCAGCTGATGCACCCGGCGATCGGGGCCGGCGTCCTTGAGCACTCCGATTTCTTCGGCGATCCGTACGGGCGCGTCTTCCGCTCCCTCCCGCGCATCCTGGGCGCCGTCTACGACGGGCCCGAAGCGGATGTCACCGGCCGTGACGTGCGTGACTTCCACCGCGCGATCAAGGGGGTCGACGACGAGGGCCGCCGCTATCACGCGCTCGAACCCGAGACGTTCTGGTGGGCGCACGCGACGTTCCAGTACATGGCCGAGCAGGTGGCCGACCGCTTCGACCGCCATCGGCTGACGCCCGACGAACGCGAACAGCTCTACCGAGAGGGCGTGGAGTGGTACCGCCGCTACGGGGTGAGCGACCGCTCGGTTCCTCGGAGCCGCGCCGCCTTCCAGGAGAAGTGGGACCACTACTGCGCCGAGGTCCTCGAGCTCAACGCGGCATCGTCGTGGGTGCTCCACGCTCTGCGCCAGCCGGTGCTCAGTGCCGAGCCCCTCATGCCGCCCCAGCTCGGGCTCCTGCGCCCGTTGGCGCGGACCTCCTTCGCCCGTTACTCCGTGTTCCGGTTGGTTCGGCTCTGTGCCTTCGGTGGGCTGCCGCCCCTCGTGCGCGACCGCTTCGGCGTCGAGTGGTCGAGCGTCGACGCCGTCGCGCTGGACGGCATCGAGCTCGCCGTGCGGAACGCGTGGCCGTTCGTTCCCGCCACAGTGCGGTGGCAGCCCCGTGCGCTGGAAGGGTGGCGGCGGGTGCGCGCCGACCATGCCCTGCACACGGCCGAGGCGGCCTGACGATGCCGAGGCGCAAGATCACCGTGGAGCTCGAGCCCATGCTCGGGGCCTTCGCCGCCGTCTCGGTGGTCGGTTCTCCCGAGGACCGCATCCTCGATGCCGCCGCGCAGCTGATGCGGAGCTACGGTCTGAAGCGCTGGAGCATGGAGGACGTCGCGGAACTCGCCGCCATCGGCCGCACCAGCGTCTATCGCGCCTTCTCGACGCGTGACGAGCTCGTGCACGCCGTGTTGGCCCGCGAGTTGCGCGGTGCCATCGCCAGCATCGTGGCGGCCGCCGCCCGGAGCGGGTCGGTCGAGGACGGCATCATCGAAGGCGCGCTCGCAGGCCTGGCCGTCCTCCGCAACTCCCTCGTCGAGCAACTGTTGCGCACCGACCCTTCCACGATTCTCCCCTTCCTCACCACGAAGGCCGGGCCGCTCATCGCCCTCACGCGTCAGTTCCTCGTCGCGCAAGCGCGCGCCGTCGGCGCCGCGATCAGTGACGAGCACGCGCTGGAACTCGCCGAGATCGCGGCTCGCCTCGGCCTGTCGTTCGTCTTGACCCGGGAGACGGTCTTCCCCGTCGAGGACGAGGACGCGTTGCGGGTGTCACTTCGCCGCGTGCTCCGGCCCGTCCTGTCGCCTCTGTTCGCGACGGACGCCGTCGGCCACTGAGCGCGCCCTCCTCGGCCGCCGTTGCCACGGCGGCCGTATGAAGTCTGCCGTCCGCCTGTGATCCGACCCGTCGCGCCGCTGGCCGGCCGGGGGTAATGGGGAGGGTCTTGACATGTGACTAAAAGGTCACATATAGTGCTTGGGGTGGATGAAGTGTTCAAGGCCCTGGCCGATCCGACCCGGCGGGAGCTCCTCGACGAGCTGTTCCGCCAGGACGGTCAGACCCTGGGCATGTTGGAAGAGAAGTTCTCCATGACGCGCTTCGGCGTCATGAAGCACCTCAAGCAGCTGGAGGAGGCCGGCCTCGTCGTCACCAGGCGGCGGGGCAGGGAGAAGCTCCATTTCCTCAATCCGGTGCCGATCCGGCTCATCCACGACCGCTGGGTCAGCAAGTACTCCGAGCCCTGGGTGGCAGGGCTCAACGAGATCAAGGACAGATTGGAGAGGCAGATGGAAAAGGTGTACGAGATCTTCATCAAGACGACGCCCGAGCAGCTCTGGGACGCCATCGTCAACCCCGAGATCCGGGCCAAGTACAACTTCGGTGCCGCCGTGAACTCGGA
>DASXBZ010000102.1:0-1603 GCA_036491435.1 Acidimicrobiales bacterium | reverse complement strand
ACCTTGTGGTCGGGCGCGTCGTCGTCGAGCACCGTGTAATTGCCCCACGGGCGTTCCGAGAATTCGCGTTCGCTCACCTGGTCCGGGCCTCCCTGGCCGCCGCAGCCGTCACCGTCGCTGCGGCCGCCGTCGCCCAACGGGGAACGGCGCTCACCGGGCCGACAGCTCCGCTGCCCGCAGCGCGTTGCGCAACAGCATGGCACGGGTCATGGGGCCGACCCCACCGAGACGGGGCGTGATCCACCCTGCGACCTCGGCCACGTCGGGGTCGGCGTCGGGAATCAGTTTCTTCCCTTCGAAGCTGGTGCCGGCCGAAACGACGGCCGCCCCCGGCTTGACCATGTCCGCGGTGAGCACGTGCGGCTGCCCTGCGGCGGCCACCACGATGTCGGCGGTCCGGACGATCCGGGCCATGTCCTCGCGCGCCACGCCCGTGTGCACCACGGTCACCGCGGCGTTGAGGCCCGGCCGCTTCAGCGTCAGCAGGTTGGCCAGCGGTCGGCCGATCGTCACGCCGCGGCCGATGATCACCGCGTGGCTGCCTTCGACCGGGACGTCGTACGCGTGCAGCAGCTCGACGATCCCCGCCGGCGTGCACGGGAGCGGCCCCGGCGTCCCCAGCACCAGGCGCCCGAGGTTCACCGGGTGCAGCCCGTCCGCGTCCTTGGCTGGATCCACCCCCAGCAGCGCGCGCTCCTCGTCAAGGCCCGCCGGCAGCGGCAACTGCACGAGATACGCGCTCACCTTGGGATCGCCGTTGAAGCGTGCGATGGCCTCCATCACCTCGTCCTGCGTCGCCGTCGCCGGCAGGTGCTCGCCCACCGAGTAGATCCCGAGCGCGGCGCAGTCTTCGTGTTTCAGCGCGACGTAGCGTGCGCTCGGCGGGTCGTCGCCCACCAGGATCGTGCCGAGTCCGACATGGATGCCTTGGCGCGCCAGCGTGGCGGCGCGATCGCCCACCTCCGCCTTGATCCGTGCGGCGACCGCCTCGCCGTCGAGCAGGATGGCCGCCATCAGTGTTTGAAGTGCCGTTCGCCGGTCAGGACCATCGCCAGGCCCGCCTCGTCGGCGGCCGCGACGACCTCGCTGTCCTTCACCGAGCCGCCGGGCTGGACCACGGCGGTAACGCCCGCGTCGGCCAGGACCAGAAGCCCGTCGGGGAAGGGGAAGAAGGCGTCGCTGGCGCCGGCCCCGCCCTTGGCCCGCTCGCCCGCCTTCTGCACGGCGATCTCGGCCGCGACGACACGGGACTGCTGTCCCGCGCCCACGCCGACGGCCTGGCCGTTGGTCACCACCGCGATGGCGTTGGACGTCGTGCGCCCGCACACGCGCCACGCCAGCACGAGGTCGCGCCACTCCTCCTCGGTCGGCGCCCTCTTGGTCACGGTCTGCCACGTCGAGCGGGGCGAGACGAACGCGTCGACGTCCTGCACCAGGACGCTGGCGCCGAGACTGCGCAGCTGGCGCACCGCCTTCTCGGGGGCCGGCCCCGACAGCAGCCGGGTCGCCCGGCGCCGTGCCACCAGCCTCTCGACGGCCTCGGGCGCGTACGACGAGGCGATGATGACGTCGGCTTGCGGCCCCGCCGCGATCGCGTCGGCCA
>DASXBZ010000101.1:0-54461 GCA_036491435.1 Acidimicrobiales bacterium | reverse complement strand
TGGGCACGGGTGGCCGCCTGGCCTTCCAGGTCTGGGCGACGCACGGCGGCGGCCCGTCGATCGCGCACTTCAGCGCCGGCCATGGCATCACGAGCACCACGGCCTGGACGGCGGCCCTCATCCTGATGGCCCTCTCCGAGGTGGTCGTGCGCACGGGCGTCCTCGCCTGGCGCTCGGGATTGCTCTCCGAGGGTGCCGCACGGGCACTGGGTACGGCGGCCCGGGTCACCCCGGGCCGGTCCAGCACCCTCGTTTCGAGCGGCGTGCGGTCCATGATGGACAGCAGTGACCGCCCTCTTTCCTAGTCCCAAGGACGTCCCACCCCGGTGGGGCAACCTGACCAACGGCCTAACCCTTGGAGGGTTGGGCCTTTTGGTCTTCGGGGTGGTCAGCGGGGTGCCCGGCAGCGACTCGAGCGGGCAGAAGTTGGCCGCACTGCTGTTGCTGGTGGCTGCGGGCTTCGCTTGGGTGGGTTGGGTCCTGGTGCGCAACGCGGGATCCGAGGCCGCCCTCGCCGCCTGCCTCGTCGTGATCGCCGCCGCCGGCGGGGCGCTCGCCGTCTTCTCGCCGATCGCCTTGGTGTTCCCGGGCGTGGCGTCGATGGCCGCGGCCTCGCGGTGGCCGTTGGCCCCATCGGTCGGCGTCGGCGGCGCCGGCATGGTTGCCCTGCTGATTGCCACGGCGGCGAACGGCAACAACTTCGCCATCGTGTCGGGAGGTCTGGCCGCCGTGTTCAGCGGGATCATCGTCGGGCTCACCCGGCGCCAGGCCATCGAGCACGCGGACCAGATGACCAGGCTCGAGTTGGCGTCGGATCGGGCCGATGTCGAGCGCACCCGCGCCGAGCTCCTGGGCGAGCGCAACCACCTGGCGCGCGAGCTCCACGACGTGCTTGCGCACACGCTGGCCGCGTTATCGCTGCAGCTGGAGGCGTTCGCCACCATCGTCGACGCCGAACCGGAGACGAGCCCGAAGATCCGCCAGCAGCTCGAGCGCACCCGTCAGCTTGTGCGTGAGGGCCTCGAAGAGGCGCGCGGCGCGGTGCGCGCGCTGCGCGACGACGCCGAGCCCCTCGAGGAACGGCTCTCCCGATTGGCCCAGCAGCATCAGGCCGCCTTCGACATGGCTGGTGTCGTCCGCCCGTTGGCCCCGGAGGCGGTTCTCGCCCTTTACCGGGTCAGCCAGGAGGCCCTCACCAACGTCGTGAAACACGCACCCGGCGGCTCCGCGTCGCTCAGCCTCACGTTCAGCGTCGACCGCGTCACCGTCACCATCGAAAACGACGCGCCGGCGAGCAACGGCACCGGCAGCGCGCTCGGGCGGAGCGGAGGAGGCTTCGGGCTCCGCGGCATCGCCGAACGGGTCGCCCTGCTCGGCGGCGAGGTCGAGGCGGGTGCCGTCCCCGGCGGCTGGAGGGTCAGCGCGACGGTGCCGGTGCCCGAGGCTGCACCGGCCCGCGCGCCCGGCAACGAGGACGCGCCCGCCGGGTGAGAGTCCTCATCGTCGACGACCAGAGAGTGGTCCGCGAGGGCCTGGCCATCGTGGTCGAAGGGTTTCCCGAGACCGAGGTGGTCGGGCTGGCGGGTGACGGGGCCGAGGCGCTCGAGCTCGTCGAGTCGGCGGCACCCGACGTCGTGCTCATGGACCTGCGCATGCCGAAGGTCGACGGTGTGGAGGCGACCCGCGTCATCCGGGAGCGTCATCCCGAGGTCGCGGTGGTCGTGTTGACGACCTACGCGGACGACGACTCGATCGTGGCCGCGCTCTCGGCCGGTGCGGCCGGCTACCTGACCAAGGACGCAGCCCGTGACGACATCCGCCGCGCGGTCGAGGCGGCGGCCGCCGGGCAGGCCGTGCTCGATCCGTCGGTCCAGGCCGCTCTGCTCAGGGCGGCCCAGCAGGGGGCGGCGCGCCCGGCTGCCCCCACGACCCCGCCCGACGGCCTGACCGAGCGCGAGGTCGAGGTCCTCGACCTCATCGCCTCGGGGCTCTCCAACCACGAGATCGCCGAGCGCCTCTTCGTGGCCGAGACCACCGTGAAGACGCACGTCAACCGGATCTTCGCCAAGACGGGGAGCCGTGACCGGGCCCAGGCCGCCGTCTACGCGCACCGCCACGGCCTCGGCGACGCCCCGCCGAGCGGGGAAGGGGAGCCGGCCGTTCCCTGACCCCCGCCCGGCATGCACGGCGCCCGCTCCTGATACCCTATAGGGGTATCGGGTACCAACCCCGAGGAGACGGAGGCGCCATGCGACCGGGCTACATCGACAACAAGGAAGCAGTCCAGAAGCGGTTGCGCCGCGTGGAGGGCCAGGTGCGCGGCATCCAGCGCATGGTCGACGAGGATCGTTACTGCATCGAGATCCTCGAGCAGGTCTCGGCCGCCACCAAGGCGCTGCAGGCGGTCGCCCTGGAGCTGCTCGATGACCACCTCGCCCACTGCGTCTCCGACGCCGTGCGCCAGGGCGGCGACGAGGCGACCGAGAAGCTGAACGAGGCGTCCGCCGCCATCGGGCGGCTCGTCCGTTCCTGATCCCGTGCTGACAACGGCCACCTTCCTGGTGGACGTGGGGCGCTCACTGCGCGAGGCCTTCTTCATGTTCTGGGTCACCTTGTGGCCCTTGATCCTCGGCTTCGGCCTCTCGGGCGCGGTGCAGGCCTTCGTGCCGCGCGACACGCTGCGCCGCAAGCTCGGCGACCACCGGCCGCCGGCGGTGGCGCGGGCCACCGTCTTCGGGATGATTTCGTCCTCCTGTTCCTACGCGGCGTCGGCGATGGCCAAGTCGCTCTTCGTCCGCGGTGCCGACTACATCGCCACGCTCGTGTTCATGTTCGCCTCGACCAACCTGGTGATCGAACTCGGCGTCGTGCTGGTCGTCCTCATGGGATGGCAGTTCGCCGTCAGCGAGTTCGTCGGTGGCTTCATCATGATCGGACTGTTGGCAACGCTCGGCGCGCTGTGGCTGCGCGGACGCCTCGTGGTGGCAGCGCGGGCCCGCCTCGAGGGACAGGCGGCATCAGACGATCACCACGTCCACGCCGCGCAGGCCGGTGACGGGTCTGATGGCGAGGGTTGGCGCACCGAGCTGCGCTCGCCGGCGAAATGGGCGGACAGCGCTACCTACACGATGGCCGATCTCACCATGCTGCGGCGCGATCTCTTCCTCGGCTATCTGGTCGCCGGCTTCCTCACCGTGTTGGTGCCGACCGCGGCGTGGCAGGCCCTCTTCATCACGGGCCACGGGTTCTGGACGAGCGTCGAGAACGCGATCGTCGGCCCGTTCATCGCGATCATCAGCTTCGTGTGTTCCATCGGCAACGTGCCGTTGGCGGCGACTTTGTGGCACGGCGGGATCTCCTTCGGTGGTGTGATCGCCTTCCTCTTCGCCGACCTGATCACCTTCCCGTTGCTCATGATCTATCGCAAGTACTACGGGACCCGGCTCATGCTGCGCATGCTCGTCGTGTTCTGGGCGCTCATGTCCACCGCCGCGCTCGTGACCGAGCTCCTCTTCCACGCCGCCGGAGCCGTGCCGACGACTCGCCCCGCCGCTGTGGCGACGACCGGCTTCTCCTGGAACTACACGACGTATCTCAACTTCGTGTTCCTGGCGCTGTTCGGGCTCTTGTATTGGGCGTACCGCAACCGCGAGCGGCTCGGAGCCGGCGGCCGCTACGCCCGCGACCCGGTCTGCGGCATGCAGGTGGAGATGGGTCATGCACCCGCCTCGCTCGACCTCGCCGGCGAGCGCGTCTACTTCTGCTCGGACCACTGCGCCGGGCGCTTCGCCGATCGGTCAGCCCTGAGCGCCGCCGCCGCCGCCACCACTGAGACAACCGCCGACCCGACGAAGGAGCGCCCGATGGACGCAGCACGGATGATGGAACGGCTCGACGCCATGGTCGCGAACGGCCGCATCACCGCCGATGAGGCGGCGCAGTTGCGGGCGAGCGAGGGCACCGCCGCCTTCGACGACGTCGTTGCCCACGTGCGGGCCCGCCACGCGCAGGCGCATACCGATCCGGCGGTGGCCGAAGGCACGATGAGCCAGGAAGAGGCGGACGGCCTCCTCCGGCGCGTCCTCGCCGGCGAACACTCTGCCCAATTGCGCAAGCAGGTCCGCGGCAAGCGCTGAGACGTGCTGGTGGCCCCGTGCCGCCCGCCGGACCGGGTCCGGGGGAACCGGTCGGCCGGCACGCCAAAAGTCGAGAGCGACCGCTAACGTGCCGTTCTCATGCCGGACTACGACGCGATCGTCATCGGGGCGGGCCACAACGGGCTGACGGCGGCCGCGGTCATGGCCCGCGGCGGCCTGCGTGTGCTGTGTCTCGAGAAGAACCACTTCATCGGCGGCATGGCCTCGACCACCGAACTGATCCGGGGCTACCGCTTCGAGCTCGCCGGCTCGATCCAGTTCCCCGTGCCCAACGAGGTCTACGAGGACCTGGAGCTGGCGTCCTGCCCGATCTACGAGCCCGAGGTCCAATCGGCCGCAGTCGGAGACGGCGAGGGGGCCCCGCTCCTCCTCCTCTACTCGGACCCGGAGAAGCTGCTCGAGCACCTGGGCGAGACGCTCGGCATCGAGGCCGTGCTCGGGATGGCGGAGGTGGCGGCCTGGGCCGAGGCGCCGGCGCGGGCCATCGGCCGCTTCGACGTGCGCCGGCCGCCCAAGTCGCTCGACGAGATGTGGGCGAGCGCGACGAACGAGGCCGAGCGCGAGGCCATCCGGCTCGCCATGTTCGGCAGCGTCATGGACGTCGTCGACAAGTACGTGCCCGACCGCGTGAAGCACGCGCCGGTGCGCAGCATGCTCGCCTTCCTCGCGGTCAACTCGACTTATCGCGGGCCCTACACGCCAGGCAGCGCGCTGTGCCTGGCGTTCGCGCTGGCGTCGCCCGGCACCGCGACGATGTCCAAGGTGCGCGGCGGGCTGGGGACGATCGCCGACCACCTGCTGGCGCTGTTCGAGCGCCATGGGGGCGAACTGCGCCGCCACGTCAAGGTGTCGCGCATCGTGACCGACGGGGGCGCAGTGAAGGGCGTGGAGCTCGGTGAGGGCGAGGTCGTGACCGCGCCGGTCGTGGTGTCGAACCTCGACCCGACGACGACCTTCTGCGGGTTGCTGGACGCCGAGGCGTTGCCCGAGGGCTTCGTGCAGCGGGTGGGTGCGATCGACCACCGGGCGGCCTACTTCCAGGCGCACTTCGCGCTGCGGGGACTGCCGGAGTATCGGGCGCCCTACGAAGCGCTGAACGGCACGTCATGGGGGCGCAACGTCACGTTCTTCGGCACCGCGGAAGAGATGCAGCGCGACTTCGAGGGCTGTCAGCGCGGCGAGGTGCCGCTGTCGCCCTCGTTCAACCTGCAGATCCCGTCGATGG
Organism: Acidimicrobiales bacterium; assembly: GCA_036491435.1. Lineage (GTDB taxonomy): Bacteria > Actinomycetota > Acidimicrobiia > Acidimicrobiales > RAAP-2 > Bog-473. The sequence goes on along the minus strand of DASXBZ010000101.1, from coordinate 49,079 downwards.
ACGACCCCTCACTGGCGCCCGAAGGCATGCACGCGGCGTCGTCGTTCGCGTTCTACCTGCCGGTGGCGAGCGACCGGGAGACGCAGAACCGACTGCGCGACGAGATGGCCGAGCGCATTGTCGCCAAGATCGCGGCGGTGGCGCCGAACTTCCCCGACCTCATCGAGCGGCAGCTGAACTATCCGGCCTTCACCTACGAGCTGATGTTCGGCTGCACCGGTGGCGACTTCTGCCATGGACTGCTGCAGCCGGAGTTCATGGGGCCGTTCCGTCCCGGTCCACGAGGGTGGCCGGACAACCCCGTGCCGGTCGACGGGTTGTATCTGTGCGGGGCCGGGTGCCATGGCGGGCCAGGGGTCACGTTCATCCCCGGCTACAACGCGGGCTACGCAGTCTTGGAGGGTGCCGGTGCAACGGATGGGGGAGTCGCCGCCGGCGCTTCCTGAGCCAGCGCCTTGTTGTAGCGCCACTGGCGCTCCATGAACGCCAGGAAGAACGCGATGGACATGGCCAGGCTCGTGAAGAGGCTCATCACGAAGAAGATCCACGCCCACTTGAGGCCGCGCCGGCGGCCGTCGATGATCGTCCAGAGCGGCATGAGGACGAGGTTCACGATCACGTAGTCCTGGGCGGCGGAGTCCGCGGCCCAGTTGGTGAACAGCATCTTGGTGTAGTTCCAGTAGTTGGCGTCGTGGTACGTGTGCGTGTAGCGCACGTTGAAGTACCAACCGAGCACGAGGGAGGCGAGGCCCACCACGTAATAGGTGCCCTCGAGGAGGGTGACACCGCCGGCGGCGTTGCCGGCGCTGAAGAGGTGGCGGTTGGCGTAGAAGGCGACCGCCGTGGTCACGATGCCAAGAATGCCGGTGATCAGCAGCTGCGCCGTCATGTCCGTCCTCCCCTGTTCCTGCGTTCCCGTGTTTGGTGCCGACACCATAAGCCCGGGTGTCGCCGGATGCCCGGAAGTCGAGGCGTTCGAGGGTCGAACCGTGCTCAGAGCAACTCGAGGAGGCGCTCGGGCGGGCGTGCGATCACGGCCCGGTCGCCGACGACAAAGATCGGCCGCTCGAGGAGGATGGGATGGCTGGTGATGGCGTCGAGCAGTTGGGCCGGCGTGGCGTTCTCGAGGCCGAGCTCGGCGTAGACCGGCTCGCCGGTGCGCATCATCTGGCGCGGGTCGTCGATCGCGAGCAGGGCCATCAGCCGCTGCAAGTCGGCGACGGTCGGGGGCTCATCGAGGTACCGGACGTGTTCTGCCTCGACGGCGTGTTCGTCGAGGATGGCGAGCGCCGAGCGGCACTTCGAGCACTCGTAATTGACGTAGAGCCGTGGATCGGTGTCGTTGTCGTTGTCGTTGTCGTTGTCGTTGTCGTTGTCGTTGTCGTTCTCGGGCGGCACGGCGGTCAGGTTAGGACGCGCGAGGTTCAGCCGGACGCTCCTGGCACACCCGACGCCGCGGGGAGCTCCGTCAGCACCTGGCTCCAGGTGTAGAGCAGCGAGCGGACGGGTGCGCCGGCGACGGCCAGCGTGACCGCCATCGACGTCCCGCCGTCATCGCCGCTGTGGTGGTCGCCCGTGCTGTCGATCGCCGCGCCCATCACGAGGTTCGGGCCTGCGCCGAAGTCGTCGAGGATCCCCTTGCGGTGCCCCCAGCAGCCGGCGGCTCCGCGGTGCAGACAGTCGAGATTTCCGCTGTTGTAGCCGTCGTCGTACATCCAGCCGTAGACCGCGTCGAGCCCGTTCGAGGAGCCCCCGGCCCATTCGGCGTCGTCCAGGACGTAGTCCGACCCCGGATCGGGAGGGTCGGTGGCGTCGTTGGCGCCCCGCTGCGCGTTGGCGTTCAGGCCTGTGCTGAGTCCGTTGAAGGCGGACAGACCCCGGTCGACCCGCTCGAGGTTGAGCACGACGAAGAGCTGTTCGGGGACGCTCAGTTGCGCGAACCCGACCGGGAGCACCATGGGCCGGACGCGTTCGAGTGCGTGCGCGTGGTTGATGGCGGCGAGCGTGGCGTCGATGCAGGCGTTCGAATTGTCGACGCCGTTGCCGGCGCAGACTCGGGTGAAGTCGGGATTCGGCTGCACGTTGTGGGCCGGGTCGGCGACGCCGGCGTTGGACTCGGACGCGGGAAGGGACTTCAGGGGGCGCAACGTCCCGGCCCTCGTGGCGGCGACCGCGTTGTCCCACGTGTAGACGAGCGCCCCCGGGTGTGCGGTGACGGCGAGCGTCGCAGCCAGCGACGAGCCGCCCCGGTCGCCCTGCGAGACGTCGCCGTTCGCGTCGTACGCCGCACCCATGACGAGCGAACGCGACGAGCCGAAACGCTGGAGCGCGATCTGGCGGTCGGCCCAGCAGCCCGACGACTGGGTGTTGGAACAGTTCGGCACCCCGCTGTTGGGCCCGTCGTCGTAGAGCCACTGATAGTCCGCGTCGAGTCCGTTGTCCACGGCCCCGATCCACTCGGCGCCGACTGCCGTGTAGGCGCGGCCCGGCCGTGGCGGCAGCCCGGCCGTGGCGGCGCCCTTTTGCGCATCCGCAACGAGCGCGGCGGACATGCCGGCGAACGGCGCCAGCCCCCGGTCCAGACGCTCGCGGTCGAGCACCACGAACAGCTGCTCGGGCACGGTCAACTGCGCGAAGCCGGCCGGCAGCACCAGGGGCCGCAGTCCCTCGCCGGCGCGGGCGTGGTCGATGGCCGCCAAGGTGAGACGGATGCAGGTGTTCGAGGAGTCCGCACCGACCGGCGCGCACGAGTTGGGGTAGTTGGGCGTGGGCGCGATGGAGTTCGACGGCGTGGCGAGCGCGCTCGTGGCGCTCTTCGGGCCCGACGAGCAGGCGGCGAGTGTGATCGCGACGAGGAGGAGGGACGCGACCGCGGTTGCCGGTCTCAGGGCGCGCCGCCGGCTTCGGGCCTCGGCGGCGGAGGTCACGTCGTCGGGTGCCCGCATCAAGGGCCCAAACGTAGCCAGCAGCCGTGAGGAGTCGATGGCGCGCGGTCTGGCGCGACTGCGGGCTCCCGGGTTGTCGGTCGGGTCGAGGCGCGAGTTCAGGACGCGGCGCGCGGGGCGCGAGGCTTGACCGCCGTGCCGAGGGTGAGCCAGCCCCACGGCTTGGGGCCTTGGATGTAACGCTGCTCGTTGCGCTGCATGACGAAGCCGGCCTGCTCGACGAGCGACGACGGGTCGCGGGTCAGGTGACAGCCGTCGGCCAACCGGCGCTGGATCGGATCGATCCGGTGCTGCCACTTGGCCACGTTCCGATCGGGCGACAGCCCGTGCTCGAGGAAGTGCACGGTGCCGGCCGGTCGGAGGACCCGGAGGAGCTCCGCCAGCGCTCGTGAAGGGTCGGGAACGGTGCACAGCGTGAAGGTGCAGAGCGCGGCGTCGCAGCTGGCGTCGTCGAGCGGCAGTGTCTGGCCGTCGAGGCCGACCTGTTCGACGGGCATGGCCGCCGCCCGGATGCGGCGCTCGGCGCGCTGGCGTGCGACGCGTGAAGGCTCGACCGCCAGCACCCGCTCGACCTCGGGCGGGTAGTGGGGCAGGTTCAACCCGGAGCCGAAGCCGATCTCGACCACGCGACCCGAGAGACCCTCGGTGGTGCGCGCCCGGAACTTGTCGAAGCCGCCGGTGCCCAAGGTCAATTCCACCAGCCGTGGCACGACCTGCTCGTTGTAGAAGCCCACGGACCGACGCTACCCCTGCCTTTGAGGAAGAATCGCCGCCATGGACATCCAAGGAAGCGCGCTGGTCACCGGCGCCAGCCGCGGCATCGGCCGGGCCGTCGCACTCGAACTGGCGCGCCGGGGTTTCGACACCGTCGCCACCATGCGGGACCCGGCCGCCGGGTCGGGCATGGCCGAGGAGGCGGCGGGTCGCCTGCAGGTACGCCGGCTCGACGTCACCGACCCCTCGACGTTCGAGCTGCCCGACGATCTCAGCGTGCTGGTCAACAACGCGGGGGTGGACACCCCATATCTCCCGATTGAGCACGCGGACATCGGCGACTGGCGCCGCATGTTCGAGACCAACGTCTTCGGCACCGTCGCGCTCACCTCGGCAGCGATTCCGGTGCTGCGCGGCAACCGCCCGTCCGTCGTCTGCACGATCACGTCCTCGTCGATCATCGCGGCCGTCCCGTTCTATTCGGCGTACCGTGCCTCGAAGGCGGCGGTCTCCGCCTTCTGCGACAGCCTGCGGGTGGAGGTGGCGCCGTTCGGGATCCGGGTGGTCGAGATCCTGCCCGGTCCCGTGGACACCGACATGTTCCGTCTGAGCACCGGTGACCTTGACGCGGTGCGGTTCCCGCCGTACAAGGCGCTCGCCGAGATCGCCGGCGAACTCCGGCGCGCCCATGCCGACCCCCGCGTGGTGGAGCCGGCCGCGGCGGCCTCCGCCGTCGTCGACGCGATCGTCGATTCCTCAGGGCCGATGCGCTACGGCTGCGACCCGGTGTCCGACGAGCTCATCGACCTGTGGCGACAGAGCGACGACGAGACGGTGTTCGCCCTGACCGGCCAGTCGTTGCTCGACCAGGTTGCCCCGGACGGAGACGGCCGAGGGCCCGGGTAGGGCTGGCGTCGGGCGCGGCCCGCGCTCGGCGGTGTCGTCTCGGAGCGTTCGACGGGCATCTTCGCTTCCAAGCTCGCGTGTCCACCCCGATTGTGCGCAAGGCATTACCGCGTCGATCGTGCCGACGACACCTGACTTCGGCGTACGCGCCCGCCGCTGCGTGCCGCGGGCAGCGGGCTACCTTCGAGAGAACCAGAAAGGTCCCTGTGCAGCTCCACGTCGTATTCGCAGTCTTTCCCATCATCTTCCTGGGCGAGCTCCCCGACAAGACCATGTTCGCGTCGTTGATCCTCGCTACGCGCGGCCGGCCCCTGCTGGTGTGGATGGGCGCCGCCGCGGCCTTTGCGGTACACGTGGTGATCGCCGTCACCATCGGCGTCGCCATCTTCCACCTCCTGCCGCACCGCGCCGTACAGGCCATCGTCGCCGGCATGTTCTTCATCGGGGGCGTGCTCGCGCTGCGGGAAGCGAGGAAGCAACACGACGAGGAGGAACTGGTCGAGCGCGAGGCGGCCTCACACCAGCGCGTCGCCGTCACCGCGTTCCTGGTCATCTTCCTGGCCGAGTGGGGCGACCTGACGCAGATCCTCACGGCCAACCTGGCGGCGCACTACCACGATGCGCTCTCGGTGGGCGTCGGCGCGGTCCTCGCCCTCTGGGCCGTTGCCGCGCTCGCGGTGGCCGCCGGTCAGAGCGTGCTCCGGTTGGTCAACATCGCGACGATCCGGATCGTGACGGCCGTCGTGCTGTTCGCCCTTACGGGATGGGCGGTGTGGGAGGCCGTCCGCTGAGCCCCGTGCTGCCGGCCCTCAGGCCGAGACTCAGGGCTCGGGCAGGTCGCGGAGCGCCTCTCCCAGCTCACGGCGGTGCGAAAGGCCGAGCTTCTGGTAGACGCGGTGGAGCCGGTTCTCGACGGTGCGCACGGAAAGGTGCATGACCTCCGCGATCTGCCTGTCCGTGCTGCCCGAGGCCGCTTGGAGCGCCGTATCGAGCTCGGCCGGTGTGAGCTGGGCCCGGACACCGATGGCACGGACGAACGGCGTGACGGCACGCTCGCAGCGCGACAGCAGGCGCGCCGCTCGTTGCTGGCTGGACGCCGCCTCCCGGGACATGCCCGCACGCAGGAGGTGCACGGCCGACTCCCCGAGCGCTTCGGCGGCGTAGAGGTTCGCGCCGAGCGCCTCGAACCGCGCCGCGGCTTCGTCGAGTCCTCGGCTGTCCCGGCGTGCCGCACCCAACGCGTAGGCGAGCCGGGCTGCCGTCAGCTCGCCGTCCACCCGTTCCGCGAGCTCACCGAGTTCGTCGACGACCTGGCGGGCCCGGCCCATGCGGGCCAGTCCGTGCAGGGACTCGGCGGCGCCCAGGAGGTCGCCGACCTCGGCCCCGAGGGTCGCCGCCGTCTCGAGGTGTTGGCGGCCGGACGCCATGTCGCCGCCCGCGGCCCGGACCCAGGCCCGGGCTTGCAGCACCTGGACCTCGTAGGACAAGTCGGTCGGCAGGGCGAGCGCGTCGAGCTCGACCAGCGTCTCTGCGGCCTTGGCCGCGTGGCCCGCGAGCGCCAGCGCCGTGGCGCAGAGCGTGTAGCAACGGCGCGCCGGCACCGTGAGGCCGAGGTCGATGAAGGTCCCGGTCGCGCTGGCCGCTTGCAGGAACGCACTCTGGACGCGGCCTTGTTCGAGCCGGAGGGCGCCGAGGACGGCCGCTACGACGGCGCTCTCGGGCGAGGCGGCGGCCACGGTCCGGTCGTTGCGGGCGTCGTCGATGAGCGCATCCGCCTCGTCGAAGCGACCGAGGCCGATGAGGGTGAGGGCACGGTTGGAGAACGGGCTCCAGAGCTCCGTCCCGACCGGATGCTCTGCCGGACCCCGGTCGGAACCGAGCACGCGAAGCGCTTGTTCCATGGCGCCGGTGCGGGTGAGGAATTCGCCGACGACGGCATGCACGCTGGAGGGCATCGCGGAGGGGCCCTGCTTCAATGGAACGGGCACGGTATCGAGCGCGGCGGCCGGGCCGTGCAGGGCACCCTGCATGCACAGGCGACGGGCCAGCAGCTCACCGCGCCACTCCCCATCGGTCGCGGTGTTCAACAGGGCTTCGATCGACGATGTGTCGGCCAAGCCGCGCGCGAAGTAGGCCAGGTCGAAGCGCAGGAGCGCCACCCGGATGCTCTCGGTGTCGTTGGCGGCTTGGCGATCGAGCGCGTCGAGCGCGTCCGCCGCCTCGGCGTCGCGGCCCTCGACGTGGGCGGCCTCGGCCGCCAGGAGCTGCGCTTCGAATCCCTCGCCCTGCTCCATCGCCGCCAGCGCCAGCCGCTCGGTGAGGGCGAAGTCGCGCCGGTCGCGGGCCGCCTTCGCGCCGGCGAGCAGCAGGTCCGCGTCCCCGCCGCCTCCGACGAGGCGCAGCGAAGCGAGCAGCAGCGTGTCCTCCTGCCGGCTCGTTCCCGACGCCTCGGCGAGGGCGCGTGACAGTTCGCGTTCGCGACGCGGGCTGATGCCGGCGCGCACGACGTCGGCGAGCACGGGATTGGCCAACTGCACCGAGAGGCGTCGGCCGTCCATGGAGCTCGTCAGCAGGTCCTTGTCCTCGAGGGCTTCCACCGCCGAGCGTTCGGTCAGTTCGTCGAGGGCAGGTTGGGCCAGGGGCTCACCTATGGCCGTGAGCTCCATGACGCGGCGTTCCGCCTCGCTGAGGCGACCGAGGCGGAGGTTCATCAGCTCGACGAGTCGAGTGGTCGGCTGGAGGGGACCGCGCACACGCCAGACACCGCTTTCGTCGGTCAGGGCCTGACTCTCGAGGGCGCCGGAAACGACCTCCCGGACGAAGAGCGGGTCGCCCCGCGTGTACTCCGAGACGAGGCGCACCGAGGCGGCGTCGATGGGGCCACCGAGCACGCGCCGGAGCAATTCGTCGATGTCATGGTCACCGAAGGTCGACAGCTCGATGCGCGCGGCCTCGCGGTCCTTCCACAACACCACCGTCGGGTCCGCGAATTTCTCGACCGCCGGCCCGGCGGTCGGAACGCAGGCGACCACAGTGGCCGTCTCGTTGAGGGACAGCTGGTGCATCAGCATCGATGAGCCGTCGTCGAGCAGATGCGCGTCGTCGACCACGAGCAGGAGCGGTCGTCCCTCGGCGGTCGCGACGAGTTCCCGCACGTAGTAGCGGAGCAGGTCACCCTGCGCCCCAGGACCGACGGCGGCCAGGCCGGGCGGCAGCAGGGAGGCGAAGGCGCCGAAGGCGTAGGAGCGCGCCTCCTCGGTGCCCGCCACGAGCGCGATCGCCATGCCCTGGTCCTGGGCGAACTCGGTACCCGCGCGGGCGAGCGTCGTCTTGCCGCTGCCGGCAGGCCCCACGATCACGGCTCCTCGCCGCGTGCGGATCGCTTCCTTCAGGAGTTGGAGCTCGCGGGAACGACCGGCGAGCGGCCAGGGACCCGCCACGACGCGTGGCTCAACGGGTGTCCCGCCGACATCGAAAGCCATCCGCAAATCCCCCTCGAGAATCGAGAGATCTATTTTCGCCCAACGCCCTTCTAATTACGATAGATGCCACGCAGGTTGCAGGGGGGTCTTTCGGCCCTATTTCCCTGGTTCTAGCGACGAACCTGCAACCGCAGCCCATTTTTTGCAACTGAAACGCCGACAGCGGGTCTGACGGGGGCGGGGGCGAGGCTCCCGCGTTCGTATGCGCATAGGTGTGTGTATACGGAAACACGCAACCAGAGAATCCCTTGTGCGACGGCTCACAGGCGCTAAGAAGAACCCCTATGAAGGCGGCGTGGGTCAGGCGGACCGGCGGAGCGGTCGCGGTATCGGCACTGGTCGCGCTGTCCGCGCCGGTCCAGACGGCCTCCGCCGCGGGCAGCGGCGCCGCGTTCTACACCTGGCAGGCGCCCGGCGGGGCGGCGACGGCAGGAGCCAGGGTGATCGCCCTCACGTTCGACGACGGCCCCAGCCCCTATACGCCGGCCGTCCTCTCGGTGCTCCAGCAATATCACGTACCGGCGACGTTCTTCGAGGTCGGCGAAGAGGTGCCGCGGTATCCGCAGTACGCGCAGCTCCTGACGGCGGCCGGCTACCCGGTCGAGAACCACACTTGGAGCCACCCCGACCTGACCAAGCTTTCGGCCGCCGAGGTCGGGTCGCAGATCGACCAGACACAGAACGAGATTCAGGCCGTCACCGGTACGACACCCGTGTGCATGCGCCCTCCGTACGACGCGTTCAACGCGACCGTCCTCAACGAAGTCGCCGCCCGTGGGATGACGACGATGAGCTACTCCATCGACTCCAGTGACTGGACCCGTCCGGGGGTCAGCGGCATCGTGCGCGCGGTCGTCGGTGCCGCGTTCCCCGGGGCCGTGGTCGGCATGCACGACGGCGGTGGTGATCGCTCAGAAACGGTGGCCGCGTTGCCGCAGATCATCACGCAGCTGCGGGCCGAGGGCTACTCGTTCGTCTCGATCTGTGGCGGCAATGGGGGACCCCAGGTGACGGCGACGTACGGCTTCGGGAACGCGCCGACACCCGGGGCGCCGGTCACCTCGAACCTGCCGCTCGTGGGCGCCGCCCTCGCTGGAGCCAGCTCGCCGGCCGGCGGGTACTGGGAGGTGGCCTCCGACGGCGGCATTTTCTCCTTCGGCACCGCGGCCTTCCACGGGTCGATGGGCGGCCAGCCCCTCAACGAGCCGATCGTCGGCATGGCCGCGACACCCGACGGCAACGGCTACTGGGAGGTGGCCTCGGACGGCGGCATCTTCTCCTTCGGCACCGCGACGTTCCACGGGTCGATGGGCGGACAGCCGCTCAACGCGCCGATCGTGGGCATGGCACCCGGCCCTGCGGCCAGCGGCTACTGGGAACTGGCGGCGGACGGCGGTGTCTTCTCCTTCGACGTGCCCTTCTACGGCTCGCGCGGTGGCCAGTCGCCGGTTGACCGTTTCTTCGCCATGGTCGCGACGCCAGACGGCGGCGGATATCTGCTGGCGGGTCAGCACCCTCCGCCCTGAGGCGGAGCTCCCTGATCGGCCGCGGCCTGTCGTCTACGCCGCGGCGGCGGAGGAGAACCGGTAGCCGATTCCGCGCACGGTCGTGATCCACCGTGGGTTCTCGGGGTCGGTCTCGATCTTGAGCCGGACCCGTCGCACGTGCTCGGTCACCGTGGAGCACCCCTGCCAACGGCTGGTTGAGCCCCACACCCGTTCGAGCAACTCTTCGCGGGAGAAGACACGGCCCGGGCAGGTCGCCAGGAAGGCCAGGAGGTCGAACTCCTTGCGGGTCATCGGGACCTCGTCCTGGCCGAGCGTGACCGTGCGGGTCCCGTGGTCGATCACGAGGCCCCCCAGGTCCAACGTCGTCGTCGGCGCCGCGCTACCGCGACGCATCACCGCCCGCACCCGCGCCTCGAGCTCGGGCATGGAGTAGGGCTTGTCGATGAAGTCGTCAGCGCCCAGGTTCAGCAGGCGGACACGATCCTGTTCCGAGGCCTGGCCCGAGCACACGATGACCGGCACGGTGCTCCGGCGACGGATCTTGGTGAGGACGTCGGCAGTGCCACCATCCCGATCGAGGTCGAGCACGACGAGGTCGGCCTCCTGGCGGAAAACCGCCCGCAGGGAGTTGGCCATGGTGTCGGCCTCGATCACGCGATAGCCGGACTGCTCGAGAAAGCGGCGCAACGTCGCACGGAAGCCGTAGTCGCTCTCGGCGACCAGGATGGTCCGTGTGGTCGTGAGATGACCCGAGCCGATCCCCGGCGAGGGAGCGCTCCGGTGCAGGCCCGACGGCAAGGGCGTCCTTGGGTGCAGGTCGAGCGACGTCATGACCGCTCCACCCCGTGGCTGTGTGCCGCACTGCGGCGATGCCGACGGAGTCGGCACAGCGACAGGAGCTTCATGTGAACTTCCCCCTCATCACTCCTGCGCCCAGTGCGCAGGCTTCTGTGACGCGCGGCAAACCCGGCCCGATCGGGTCCCGCCGCGATGGGTTCGCTTTCCGTCGACTCAAGTGTCGTCAGCGCGTCGGCCCAGCTCAATAGGTCTTTAGGACCAAATGTTGTGCGGGCGTGGTGCAGGCGTGGTGCGGGTGCGGTGCGGTCAGCCCGTGGGATGTGCCGGCGTGCGCCGATTTCGCGTGTGCAGAAGTTCGGAAAAGTTACGGAGCGCAGAAGCGGTACCCGATGCCGCGGGCCGTGGCGATCCAGTGCGGCTTGTTCGGGTCCTCTTCGATCTTGAGCCGGATCCGGCGTACGTGCTCGGTGACGGTCGAACAGCCCTGCCACTCGTCCGTCGACGCCCAGACCCGCTCGAGCAGGTCTTGACGTGAGAACACCCGGCCCGGCGACGCGGCCAGGAAGGCCAGCAGGTCGAATTCCTTGCGGGTCATAGGCACGACCGTCTCGGCCAGCGTGACTGTCCGGGTGTCCCGGTCGATGACGAGGTCGCCGTAATGAAGGAGCCGGTTCGGCGGTGTCTTGGCGCCCCGGCGGAGCACCGCGCGCACCCGGGCCTCGAGCTCGGCGAAGGAGAAGGGCTTGACGACGAAGTCGTCGGCCCCCAGGTCGAGCGAGCGAATGCGGTCGCTCTCGGAGTCTCGCCCCGAGCAGACGATGACCGGTACGGCACTGTCACGCCTGATCTTGGCCAACACCTCGAGGCCGTCCACCCCGGGCAGCCCCAGGTCGAGGATGACCAGGTCGGCCGAGCTCTGGAACACCGCCCGCAGTGACGCCGGGCCGTCCGCCGCCTCGGTCACCCGGTAGCCCGAGCGCTCGAAGTACTGGTGTAGGGCCAGCCGGCAACTGTGGTCGTCCTCGGCGATGAGGATCCTGCGATCGGCACCGAGACGTTCCGGCACGTCACGCGCCGGTGAAGGTGTTTCCGGCGCGCCGTGACGGAAGCCGTCGCGGTGTCGTGTCCGCTCCAAGTCCATTGAGATCGTCACATGAAAACTCTCGGCCCGTGTTCGACCGCGCTTGAGGGCGACGCGGGTGCCGATAGGTCGTTTGTTGTGCGTTTTGGCGTGAAATTGGGCGTCGCGCACGACCGCGTCACGGTCAACGTGAGAGACATCCCGACGACTTGTCCGGCGGTCGCTCGGCCCCGCCGACGTTCGCCACCCGGGTGACGTGACGTGCACCGAGGCGAATTCGGGTGGGCCAAAAGGCCCAGGGGGCGCGCCAGGGGGCGCGCCGTGTTCGCGGCGCTCCCTGGCCGGCCAAAGACAGCTCAGAGGGGGCCCACGGCCACCCCATTTCGATTTGTGAGGAACGGGACCCCGGCCCGATACCGCCAATTCGGTGCCCGGTTTCTGCAACCAATTGACAACGAAGAGGCAACCTACCAGGACAAACAAAGCGAATTAGAGTGGTAGCTACTCCTGAACGACCGTAGCGGGCATGGTCAAATAGGGAAAACCTCATTGGAAGGGTTGGTGCCTGTCGGAGGCTCCAAAATGAGGGAGGGGGATACGTGGCAACGACGATGGTTACAGGCTCCGCTACTCCGGAGACCACAGAGGAAGACGGCGTCAACGGCCTTTGGTCCGAGTTCAAGCGGACCGGCGCACGGACGCTGCGGAACCAGCTGATCGAGCACTACTCACCGTTCGTGAAGTACGTGGCCGGCCGAGTCATGTCCGGGTTGCCCCGGCACTTCGACGAGGACGATCTGACCAGCTACGGCATCATCGGGCTGATCGACGCAATCGAGCGGTTCGAGCCGGACCGCAACCTCCGCTTCGAGACGTACGCCATCCCGCGCATCAAGGGCGCCATCATCGACGAACTGCGGTCCATCGACTGGGTGCCCCGTTCCGTGCGGAGCAAGGCACGGGCCGTCGAGCAAGCGGTGACGCACCTGGAGACGACGTTGCGGCGCACGCCCACCGAGGCCGAGGTCGCCGAGGAGCTCCAGATGTCCTCCGCCGACTTCCACACGGCCATGCGCAAAATCTCCTCATCCGGCGTCATGGCCCTCGACGAAGTGCTTCGTGGCGGTAGCGGTGATCGAGCGGATCGCTCGACCCTTGGCGAGTCGCTTCCCGATCGTTCCTTCGGGCCCGTGGACACGCTCGAAGCTAAGGAGTCCAAGCAGGCGCTGCTCGACGCGGTCGAAGCGATGCCCGAGCGGGAACGTACGGTCCTCACGATGTATTACTACGACGGCATGACGCTCACGGAGATCGGCTCCGTTCTGGGTGTCACCGAGAGCAGGGTCTGCCAGATCCACACCAAGGCGCTGCGGCAGCTTCGCTCGCGGCTGGCGGAGCGGCCCGACGGCCAGGAGTCGCGGCGCATCGGCCGTGGGCCTGAGCCGGGCCGGCGTGCCTCGACGGTTCGCACCCAGCCCGCTGGACGACGCGAAACCCTCGCGCTCGCCTGCTGACGAGCCCATCGCTGTAGCCGGCCTTCGGGGTCTCACCCGCCACGGCCCTCGCGCGAGCCAGTGCACTGCCTCGATCGCCGCGCCGCCGCGTGCGGCGGCCGGCGCCGGTACGGTACGCATCCGAACCGCCCAACTCGGATGACAAGGGGCCGTGCCATGCCATTGCACAAGAGGGAGCCCATCCGCGAGGGGATGCTCGATTCGATCTATGCGGACCGCGGGCTCCATTCCCGGCTGCCCTTCGGCCGGTGCCCGACCGGCGAGATGCGGTCCGAGGACGCGTTCCAGGCCATCGTCGACGAGTTGATGCTCGACGGCAACGCCCGCCAGAACCTGGCCACCTTCTGCCAGACGTGGGAGGAGCCCGAGATCCATCGCCTGATGGATATCGCCATCGACAAGAACCTCATCGACAAGGACGAGTACCCCCAGACGGCGGAGATCGAGCGCCGCTGCGTGCACATCTTGGCTGATCTCTGGCACGCCCCCGAGTCCGGCCGGGCGGTCGGCTGCTCGGCCATCGGCTCCTCTGAGGCCTGCATGCTCGGCGGCATGGCGGCCAAGTGGCGCTGGCGGGCCAAGCGCAAGGCCGCCGGCAAGCCGGCCGACACGCCCAACATGGTCTGCGGGCCAGTGCAGGTCGTCTGGCACAAGTTCGCCCGCTACTGGGACGTGGAGATCCGCGAGATCCCGATGTCCCCCGGTCGCTACTGCATGGACGTCGAGCAGATGCTCGAGCGGGTGGACGAGAACACCATCATGGTGGTGCCCACCTTCGGCGTGACCTACACGGGCAGCTACGAGCCGGTCCTGGAGCTGTCCCAGGCCCTCGACAAGCTCCAGGAGGACACCGGGCTGGACATCGACATCCACGTGGACGGCGCCAGCGGTGCTTTCCTCGCCCCGTTCTGCGCCCCCGACATCGAGTGGGACTTCCGCGTGCCGCGGGTGAAGTCGATCAGTACGTCCGGCCACAAGTTCGGCCTCGCGCCCCTTGGCGTTGGCTGGGCGCTCTGGCGCGACGAGTCCGAGTTGCCCGACGACCTCATCTTCCACGTGACGTACCTGGGCGGCGACATGCCGGTGTTCCAGATCAACTTCTCGCGGCCGGCCGGCCAGATCATCGCCCAGTACTACAACTTCGTGCGGCTCGGCCGCGACGGGTATCGCAACGTGCACGACGCGTGCTACCTGACCGGCAAGTACCTGGCGCACGAGGTGGCCAAGCTCGGGCCTTTCGAGATGCTGTGCGACTCGGACCCCCAGACCGGCATCCCGTCGGTGGCTTGGCGCATCCGCGAGGGCGAGGATCCGGGGTACACCCTCTACGACGTCGCCGACCGCCTGCGCAACCGCGGGTGGCAGGTGCCGGCCTACCCCCTGACCGGCTCGGTCTCGGACATATCGGTGCAGCGCATCCTCGTCCGCCAGGGTGTCAGCCGGGATCTGGCGACGATCCTCCTCGACGACATGGAACAGGCGATCGCGCACTTCGACCGACACCCGGTCTCGGTCCCGATGACCAAGGAGGAGTCAGGGGGCTTCAGCCACCTGTAGGGGACGCCGGCGTGGCCGGGGTCGCCGGCGCGACGTCACCCGGTCCGGTCACTTCCACCGACCAGTCCACCGCGATGACCCGGCTCCGCAGGAACCGCGGTCGGCCGACCTTCGCAGCGCGGTCGGTCGTCCAGGGTGCGGGGTACGCGAACGTCAGACCCGCCAACGACCGCACCGCCGGCTCGTAGCTGGACCGGATCCACGCGAAGCGGCGCCATGCCTCTTCCGTGTGGTCGGGTGCGACCTCGATGAGGGGTGCGAGCGCCGCCATGGCTTCGTCGTACTCGGCACGGCTGATGGTGATCGGAGGTGCCGGATCGTTGAACTGGCCGACCACCTCGGTGATCCCCATCGGCTCGTCGATCGGGATCGACGCGGCGCGCGCCACGCGCACGAAGCCGGGCATGCCGTAGACGAGCACCATCATGGGTCCCTTGTCCATCTCCTCGAAGGACTGGCCCGCCCGTGTATCCGACGAGGAGAGCACGACGGCGGCGGCGTCCAACAGACAGCCGATGGTCGCTACCCACGAGTGGTCCCGATGGGTCTCGGGGAAGTAGGTGAGGATCGGGAACGCCGTGTGCGTCTGCTCGATGTCGAGCATCCACTCTGACTGGTTGCGCCAGAACTCCACGTTGTCCAGGAACCCGATCCGCTCGAGGTTTTGCAGGAGGGGGACGACCGCCGGGGGCGCGCCGGAGATCGGGCGGAGCCGGATGATGCCCTTCTCCCGCCCGTTGTACGCCCCGTAGATGGTCGGGAGATAGCTGATCAAGAGGGCCACGAGCCCGAGCCCGATGGTCGCCTCGATGAACGCCAGCCAGATCCGGGCTGTCGTGTCGGGCTCAGCGAAGCCGAGCGTCGTCAACGACGAGCCGCTGATCTCGAAGGCCCGCTGCCACGTGAGTGACCCGGTGCCCCAGAAGATGAAGGTGAAGGCGACCACCATGAGCAGCATCCACACGAGCGGAAGGCTGACCAGTGCGACCGGCGCGTACAACGACCGGAGCGCAATCGCCCGTTCATGGCTCCGCGAGCGGTGGACGAGCAATCGATGGACGACCGCGAACACCGCCTGCGCCAGGCGGGGGAACCCCTCCTGTGGCAGCACGACCGTCTTGAGCGCCGAGCCAAGGATCGCCAGCGCCAGGACGGCGCCGAAGAGCACGGACAGAACCTGCAGGGCGATCATCGTCGTCAGTAACGTCCGGCGTCAGGAGATTTCTTTGGTGGCGGACTGCACCGCTTCGTCGATCCCGTGCTTGTCGACCTCGAGCTCCTTCGACACGTGCTTGCGTGCCTTCAGCGCCGCCTTCTCGAGGGCCGCCTGCACGGTGCTCTCGCCGACGACGACGAGGGCTGCCTCGCCGGCGTCGATGACGTCACCGAACTCCTTCACGTCGGCGCGCGACATGCCCTTCCACAGGTGGCCACTCACCCCGCCGATCGCCGCGCCGACGAGCGCCGAGCCGATGATGGAGGGCGGGAACAAGATCCCAACCAGCGCCCCCGCCGCCGCCCCGCCCCATGCCCCGTGGCGCGTCGTGGTCTCGTCCTTGTTGACGTGGACCTTGCCCTTTTCGTCCTTGGTGATGACGGCTGCGTCGTAGGTGCCCACCGCGCCGGCGGCGCGCAGCTCCTTCACGACCTCGTAGTCGGCACGGGCGTCGACCTCGCTGGCGTACGTCCCGATGAAGATGAACACGCCGTCTGTCTTCGACATGGTGACTACTCCTTTCTGGTGTCCCGTGGCCGCCACCGGCTTCGACCCGGGGCCCTCTTCCTGCCTGTCCTGCGCGGCGAGGTTAGAGCGGGTGACCCGTTCCGGCGCGGTTTCGGTGCGGCAACCTCTGGCATGATCGATTGGGTGCCCCTGCCCCCGGCCATAGAGATCGCGCGGCACGCCACGCTCCACCCGATCGCCGACATCGCCTCCCAGATGGGCCTCGGGCCCGAATTGCTCGAACCCTACGGCTCCTATGTGGCCAAGGTGAGCCTGGATGCGGTCGAGGCGCTGGCCGGCCGGCCCCGGGCGCGCTATGTCGTAGTGACGGCGGTGACGCCCACCCCACTCGGCGAGGGGAAGACGACGACGACCATCGGCCTCGGACAGGCCCTGGCCTGTATCGGACGCCAGGCGACCGTCGCCATCCGCCAGGCCTCGATGGGCCCGACCTTCGGCATCAAGGGTGGCGCGGCGGGAGGGGGCTACAGCCAGGTCGTCCCGTTCGAGAAGATGAACCTGCACCTGACCGGCGACCTGCACGCGGTCACGGCGGCCAACAACCTCCTCGCCGCGATGGTCGACAACCATCTCTTCAACGGCAACGAGCTCGGGATCGACCCACACGGGATCACGTGGAAGCGCGTCCTCGACGTGAACGACCGTTCGCTGCGCGACGTGGTCAGCGGCCTCGGCGGTCACCAGGACGGCCTGCCCCGCCAGACGGGCTTCGACATCACAGCGGCATCCGAGGTCATGGCTGTGCTGGCGCTGGCGCGCACGTTGCACGACCTGCGGGCCCGCCTCGGGCGCATCGTCGTCGGCTACACGGATGCGGGAGATCCGGTGACCGCGGAGCAATTGAAGGCGGCGGGTGCCATGACGGTCATCATGCGCGACGCCGTCAAGCCGAACCTGCTACAGACCCTCGAGAACACGCCGGTGCTCGTCCACGCGGGTCCCTTCGGGAACATTGCGCACGGGAACTCATCGGTGGTCGCCGACCTCATCGGGATCCAAGCCGGCGAGTTCCTGGTGACCGAGGCGGGCTTCGGCTCGGACATGGGTGCCGAGCGCTTCTTCAACATCAAGTGCCGTACGTCAGGGTTGGTGCCCGACGCCGCGGTCGTGGTGACGACCGTGCGGGCCATGAAGCTCCACTCGGGCCGTCACCGCGTGGTGGCCGGTCGGCCGCTCCCGCCCGAGATGCTCGAGGAGAACCCCGACGAGGTGCGCCTCGGGGCGGCCAACCTCCTGGCCCATCTCGCCATCGTGCGCCGGCACGGGGTCACGCCCGTCGTGGCGGTCAATGCGTTCGCCGGTGACTTCCCCTCCGAGCACGCCGCCATCCTCGAGATCGCCGCGTCCGTCGGCGTCCGCTCGGCCGTCTGCACCCACTTCGAGAACGGGGGCAAGGGAGCGGTCGAGCTGGCCGAGGCGGTGGTCGAGGCGACGGAGGAGCCGAGCGACTTCCGAATGCTGTATCCGGATGGCGCCAGCCTCCGCGAGAAGATCGAGACCATCGCGACGGAGGTGTACGGGGCGGACGGCGTCGACTACGCGCCGTTGGCCGCCCGCCACCTGGACAATTACGAGCGCGCCGGCTTCGGTTCGCTCCCCGTGTGCATCGCCAAGACGCATCTCTCGATCTCCTCGGACCCCACGCTGCTCGGGGCCCCGCGCGGCTGGCGCCTTCCCGTGCGCGAGGCTCGGGCCAATGTGGGGGCCGGCTTCGTCTACCTGGTGAGCGGCGACATGCGCACGATGCCGGGCCTCTCCCGACACCCCGCAGCAGAGAACATCGACATCGACGACAACGGAAACGTGATCGGCCTCTACTGAGGCCCAAGGAGGTACTCCCATGGCGATCGACTTCACTCTCGCCCCCGAACACGAGGAGATCCGCTCGCGGGTCCGCACGTTCATCCAGGACACCGTGGTGCCCCGCGTCAAGGGGTTCGACGACGAGGGCCGGGTGACCCAGCGCCGCGAGTACCTGACGACCATCCTCGAGCTCCGCGAGGAGGCCAAGCGAGAGGGCCTCTGGTTGCCCCACATGCCAAAGGAGTGGGGCGGCATGGGCCTCGGTCACGTGGAGCTCGCCATGGTGCAGGCCGAGGCGGCCAAGACGCGGCTCGGCCCGTGGATCCTCAACTGCAGTGCGCCCGACGAAGGCAACATGCACACGCTGCTGCACTGGGCCACCGACGAGCAGAAGGAGAAGTACCTGCGGCGCCTCTGCGAGGGCACCGCCATGTCCTGCTTTGCCATGACCGAGCCGGAGGTGGCGGGGTCGGACCCGACGCTGATCCAGACGCGGGCCGAGAAGGACGGGGACGAGTGGATCATCAACGGCCACAAGTGGTTCATCTCCAACGCCCGCCGCGCCCAGTTCGCCATCCTCATCGCCCGTACCGAGCCCGACGTGCCGCCCGGCTCACGTGGCGCCAACACCGCCTTCCTCGTCGACCTCCCGGCCGACGGCTGGAACGACGTGCGTGAGGTGGAGACCATGCACGGGTCGACCGGCCACTCAGAGATCGTGATCGAGGACCTGCGCGTGCACGACTCGCAGATCCTCGGCGGCCGCGGCAACGGGCACCGCCTCGGGCAGTACCGGCTCGGGCCGGCCCGGCTCGCTCACTGCATGCGGTGGATCGCGCAAGCAGAGACTGCGCTCGACATGATGGTCGACCGGGCCCTCCACCGGTATTCGCACGGTTCCCTCCTGGCCGAGAAGCAGGGCGTGCAGTGGCTGATCGCGGATTCGGCCATGGAGCTCTACCAGTGCAAGCTCATGGTGCTGCACGCGGCCTACAAGATCGACAGGGGTGAGGACTTCCGAACCGAGGTCTCCATGGCCAAGCACTTCGTCGCCAACAGTCTCAACCGGATCATCGATCGCTCCATGCAGGTGCATGGTGCGCTCGGCTACTCCACCGACACGCCACTGGCGAACATGCTGCAGCATGCCCGCTGGGCCCGCTTCGCTGACGGTGCCGACGAGATCCACCAGATGCGCATCGCGGAGCGCACCATCGCCGCCTACAAGGACACCGGCTCGACCAACGAGGCCACCGGTGCCCTGCCGCTCTGAGGAGGCGCAACCGTGGGCTGTCTCTTCGCGCTGATCTCGGCCTTCTCGGCGCGCCTCGCGCTGTTCTTGGTGTGGATCTTCACCGATCGGCTTTCCATTGCGTTCCGCTCCGGTTGGGAGGGCATCCTCGGCTTCATCTTCCTGCCCTATGCGACCCTCTTCTACGCGCTCGTGTACCAGCCACACAAAGGTGTCGACGGCTTCGGCTGGGTGATCGTCGCGCTGGGGATCCTGTTGGACCTCTCTTCGCACATGTTCGGGTCCCGTGCCGGCCGGCGCCGGGCCAGGCGGCACCAGGAGCAGGCCGCAACCAGCTAGGCCGAAGAAGCGGAAATCACCTCTTTGCCGGCGACAGAAGCGGTGCGAACCGGCACACCAGGATCATGACGACTTAGTAGGTCGAGTCGACCCGACGGACCACGTTGCCCTGTCCGTCGTCGACAACGGTCCGCGAGCGGCGGCTGTTCCCGAGCGCCATCACGATGATCGACAACACAGCACCGACGACGCCAATGATCATGAGGATCTGTCCGACCTTGTTGACGTTGAAGCCGTGTTGGTACGGAGAAACGGTCACCGCCCAATCCAGGATTGCTCCTACTGCAAAAGCGATGATGCTGACAACAAGCCCACCAGCGCCAACCATAAGTGTTCCTTTCTCTGCATTGTGTTGCTGCAATTGGCCTACCCAAAGCAAACCTTGACAAACGCAACTTGCAACGATGATGTCCACTACCACCCGACGCACAGCCAAATGGCGCGGCGACATGCATCCAGTCGAACCGTGAACCGCGAAGCGTTCTTCCACGCGAAGCGGCCCCCGGATGCGCCAAAGTCACCCGGGGGCCGTCGCCAAGGAGACCCGTCCGATGCGGCGACCCCAGGACGTGTCCGAGACATGCTTACCCGCTGAAAACCTTTCCGAAACGGACGTGTTGCAAACTCAGGCTGTGTTCAGCATGTGTTGGACACCCTTTGACAGGGTCGAAGATGCGACCTCAGCTGAACTGCAACCGAAGATCCGGCTCGGGTCCGAACGACGGCGCGCTCGGGCCGGCGGCAACGAACTTGTGCCACGCGGCCACGCCGATCATGGCGGCGTTGTCCGTCGCCATCTTCTGCGGAGGGATCAACAGGCGGGCGCCGAACTCGTCGGCCAGTGCCTGCGCGCGGACGCGCAGGACCGGGCTCGCGGCAACGCCACCCACGATCGCAAGTGCCCCGTCTCCGAACTCTTCGAGCGCGCGCCGTAGCTTCGCGATGAGGACGTCCATGCACGCGGCGACGAACGATGCAGCCACCTCTTCGACGGCGAAGGCGGGGTTGGAGCGCACATAGTTGACCACTGCGGTCTTGAGCCCCGAGAAGGAGAACGCGTACCCGTCCGCGAGCATCGGCCGCGGGAACCCGAGGCGGTCCTCGCCCTCCCCGGCGAGCCGATCCAGCACCGGCCCCCCCGGGTAGCCCAGTCCGAGAAAGCGCGCCACCTTGTCGTAGGCCTCACCGATCGAGTCGTCCACGGTTTCGCCGAGGAGCTCGTAGTGTCCCGGCGCCGTCGCTCTCGTCAGCATGGAGTGGCCGCCCGAGACGAGCAGTGCGGTCTGGGGGAACGGCACGTCACGGTCGGCGAGGTACACGCTGGCCAGATGCCCCTCGAGGTGGTTGACGCCCACGACGGGGACGCCCCAGCCCAACGCCAGCGCCTTGGCGGTCGCGATGCCGACGAGCAGCGCGCCCACGAGCCCCGGCCCGGACGTGACAGCCACCGCCGCGACGTCGGCGCCCGCGACGTCGGCCTCCTCGAGCGCGCGCGCCACGATCGGCGTGATGATCTCGGTGTGCGCGCGGCTCGCCAGCTCCGGCACGACACCGCCGAAGCGCGCGTGGAGCTCGACCTGACTGGCCACGACGGACGAGCGCACCTCGAGACCCTCGTCGACCACCGCGGCGGCCGTCTCGTCGCACGACGTCTCGATCGCCAACAAGGCCCGTGTCACGGCATCCTCGCCAGTGCAGTTTCGATCTCGGTACGCGAGATCACGCCCTCACGTTCGATGGCGGGCTGCTCGCCGCGCACGTTGACCAGCGTCGACGGCACTTCGGTCAGCTCGCCGCCGTCGACGATCAGGTCCACCGCATCCCCCAGGCTGAGGGAGACGTCGCCCGCGACCCGCGCCGTCGGTGCGCCGTGCGGGTTGGCGCTGGTCACCAGCAGCACACCCGTCGCCCGCAGCAGGCCGCGCAGGAAGTCGTGGTCGGGGATCCGGACCGCGACCTCTTCACGTCCCGCCAGCCAATCCGGCCGGGCCGAACCGGCCTCGAATCCGAAAGCGAGCGTCAATGGTCCGGGCCACCACCGCCCGGCCAGCACGCCCGCCGCGGTCGTCACCTCCACGCCGAGCGCACGCACCCGGTCCAACGACGCCGCCAGGACGGGCAGATGCATGCCACCGGGACGACCCTTGGCCCGGTAGACCGCCTGCACCGCGTCATCGTCCCCCGGGCGCACCGCCAGTCCGTACACGGTGTCCGTAGGCACGACGACGAGGCCGCCGCGCTGCAGGGTCTCGGCTGCGGCCCGCGCCCCGTCCTCGTCGGCGGGGACGAGGGGAGCTCGCGCGCCGCGCGGAGCGGCGGGCACCATCGACTGCGGACTCCTCAGAGCTTCAAGGGGCGGATGGCGGCGCCGATCAGCTCGGGGTGCGTCTGCCAATCGACCCCGGGGACGTCGACGTAGAGCTCGATCTCGTTGCCGTCCGGGTCGAGGATGTAGAGGCTGTGGGTGACCGTGTGGTCCGACGTGCCCACCACCGTGGCGCCGGCGTCTTGCACGGACTTGAGCGCGGCGCGCAGGTCGTCGTCGGTTTCGCCGACGTTGAGACCGAAGTGGTACATCCCCACGCGGCGCCCCGGGGGGATCGGCGTCGCGTCCGCGCCCACCTCGATGAGCAGCAGCTCGTGGTGGGTGCGTCCCGACGAGAACGCCGCCGCGCCCACCGGATCGGTGCCCGGCTCCGGCAGGATCTGCCGCCAGCCCAGCACGTCGCGATAGAAGGCGGCGGAGCGCCGCACGTCGCGCACGTAGAGGACGAGGTGGCCGAGCTCGCGAACCGTCATGCGCTCACGCTACCGGTCGCATCGCTCTCCACCGACGCCGCCGAGCGGACCCAGCGCGCGGTCGGCGGCATGCCCGGGCCGAGGTGGATCGGCACATCGAAGGGCTCGGACTCGAGCCCGGCGGCCTCCATCAGCTCGGTGAGCGCGTGGGGGATGGCGGCTGCGATGTCCCACAGGCGCGGCACCGCCCGCGCGTCCGATGCCAGTCCCCAGTACAGGACCCCCATGTAGCTCATGATCGTGATGTTGAGGCCCATGCCGTCCATCACGGGCCCCAGCGGGAACATGCCCAGCATCTGGCTGCCCCCGAGGTAGAGGGGGAAGTCCGGGCCGGGCACGTTGGAGACGACGAGATTGGCAACCGGGCGGTGCCGGTCGGCCAAGCGCATGCCGGTGTAGAGGCGGGCCGCCGCGGCAAAGACGTTCGGGGACGCGTGCTCGGCCCAGTTCTGCAGCATGGACGCGCCCAGCGCCTTGTGCTCCTCCTTCGCGCCCTTGGTGCCCTCGTGGATGACCGCCAGTCGTTCGAGCGGGTCCTCGAGATGCGTCGGCAGCTGCACGAACATCGACGACACCTTGTTTGACCCCTTGAGCTCCGCCACGTCGGGCGTCACCGAGACCGGCACGACCGAGACCAGTGGGATCTCGGGCAGTTCGTCGCCGGCCTGCAGGTAGCTGCGCAGCGCTCCGGTCACCATGGCCAGCACGACGTCGTTGACCGTCGTCCCCATCTTGTTCTTGAGCGTCTTGGCGTCGGCCAGGCTGGCGGCGGCGAAGGCGACCCGGCGCCGGGCGTGCACGGCGGCGTTGATGGAGGTGCGCGGCGCGGTCAACGGGAGCGCCCCTTTTTGCGACCCCGGCAGCGCGCGCCGGACGCGGCGGATTCCGAGGAGGCTGCGCGTCGTCCGCAGCATCATGCGTCCCATGTCGAACGGCGCGACGAGGTTCGCCACCAGCGCCTGCGAGGTCAGCTCGAAGCCCGAGGGGATGTGCGTGTCGAGCGGACGCGCCGTCGACGGCGCGCTCTCGGGCGGGTCGGGTTCCAGGTCGAAGAGCACCCCGAGCAGCTCTGCCCCCGAGACGCCGTCGATCGTGCTGTGGTGCATCTTCGTGACGAGCGCGATCTTCCCGTCCTCCACGCCCTCCACGATCCACATCTCCCACAGCGGGCGGTCGCGGTGGAGCTGGCGGCTGATGACGTCGGCCGCGAAGTCGCCGAGCTCGCGCAGGCCCCCGGGCGCAGGCAGCGCCGCCCGCCGCAGGTGGTTGTCGATGTCGAACTCGGGATCGTCGACCCAGACGGGGAAGCCGAGGCGCAGCGGCACCTCCACGAGCCGGCGCTGGAACACCGGGGCCAGAGGGATGCGGTCGTTGATGAGCTGGCGCACCCGCCGGAACGAGTAGCCGCCCGGCACGGTCGAGGGGTCGAAGACGGCCGCCATCGCCACGTGCATGTGCAGCGTGGGGGTTTCCATGTAGAGAAAGCTCGCGTCGAGCCCGCTCAGCCGTTCGGGTGTCATGGGTACTCCTTGGTCCCTACCCCTCGCCCATAACCTCGCACCTCGGCGGTCGCTGGAGCAACTGGGAATGCCCTCCTCACCAGGGTGGACCGGCGCCCTCTGCGCGTTCGGGCGATGATGGAGGGGTGCCCTACGCCTATTTGGCCGTCACCGTCATCGGGCTCCTCGCCGTCGCCCTGTCGTATCGGCCAATCCGCCGCGAGCCCCTGACCGTCGTCAGCTTCACTTTGGCCAGCTGGACGAGCGAGCTGGCCTTTCAGAACATCGTCTGGCAGATCATCGCCACCGTCCTCTTCATCGAGTTCGGTGCCTTGGATACCTGGGCGGGGTGGCTCGGACTGGCCTTCGCCGTGGTCGGCTGGATCGGTCTGGTCGGTCTGGGCATCTCGGGCCTCCGGGCCGCTGACGTCACCGCCGCCGCCCTGGCCGAGGTGCGCAGCGACGCCTTCCCGGTCCCCACCCAGCCGACCGCACCCACATGGGGTCGCTGGTGGCGTGTCACCCGGGCTATCCCGATGAAGTCACGCGCCGTCCAGATGTCCCGGAACGTGGACTACTGGGGGGACGGGCGCCCGCGCCATCGTCTCGACGTCTACCGGTCCCGCCTCGCCCCGCCCGGGAAGGCACCGGTGATGGTCTACGTCCACGGCGGCGGATGGGTCATCGGCGACAAGCGCGAGCAGGGCAAGCCGATGATGTTCGAGCTGGTGGCCCGGGGTTGGGTCTGCGTCGCCATCAACTACCGGCTCAGCCCGAAGGGCACCTGGCCCGACCACATCGTCGATGTCAAACGGGCTCTCGCCTGGGTCAAGGAACACATCGGCGAGTACGGCGGCGACCCCGCCTTCATCGCCATCAGTGGGGGCTCGGCGGGAGGCCACCTCTGCGCGCTGGCGGCTCTGACGGCCGGCGACCCCGCCTTCCAGCCGGGCTTCGAGGAGGCGGACACAGCGGTACAGGCCTGCGTCCCCTTCTACGGCGTCATGGACCTCACGTCGTCGCCCGGAGGCTCGGCCATCTTCGGTCCCGGAATGGTCGAGATGCTCGAGAAGACCGTGATGAAGGTCAAGGAGGCCGACCACCCCGAGGCGTTCCGCGCCGCTTCGCCGACCTACCGGGTTCACCCCGGCGCACCCCCGTTCTTCGTGCTGCAAGGGGTGAACGACACCCTGGTTCCGGTCGAGATGGCACGGACGTTCGTCGAGCGCCTGCGAGCCGCGTCCGGTTCGCCCGTCGCCTACGCCGAACTGCCGTTGGCCCAGCACGCCTTCGACGTCGTGGCCTCCTTGCGGTGCCTGGCGACGACCTCGGCGGTCGGGGATTTCCTCGAGGGCGCCCGCGCCGCCGATGCAGTGGCCCGCCCCGCCGCCGTGGACTCGAGCGCCACCCGAAATGTTTCTGACATAGAGTCCCCTCCCAGAATCTGACTGGGCGTCAGATCGGGCTCGGGGCGGCCCGGCGGCGACAGCAACGAAAAGGGGGTGGCCGTGGGGAACACCAAGGGCGTGTGGACCCGGCGCGGACTATCGGATCGGAGGGCCGGACAGGCCTTTCGGGCGCTGGCGGGCGGTTCGGTGCTCGCAGGATCACTGGTTGTGGGTACGGGTGCGCTCGCCGCCCCGGCCGGCGCACAGACGGCCTCGACGGCACCCGGCGTCACGGCGAACTCCATCACCGTGGGCTCCATCAGCGACATCTCCTCGCCGATCGCCGGCCTGTTCGAGGGCGCCAAGGTCGGCACCCAGGCCTACTTCGCGATGATCAACAGCGAAGGCGGGGTGAACGGCCGCAAGCTGCTGTTGAACGGAATGGACAGCGCGTTCTCCTCCGGCAGGGTCACCAACGAGGCCCAGAGCATCGCCGCCAACGATTTCGCCATTGTGGGTGGCTTCTCGCTCCTCGACGGTGGCGAGCAGGCGGCCGTCGACACGTACAAGGTGCCGATGATCACCCAGACGCTGGACCCGAAGCTCGACCTGGATCCCAACCTCTACGCGCCGATTCCGTTGGTCAACGGCGGCGCGGCCCTGGGCCCGTTCAAGTGGCTCAAGAGCAAGTACCCGCAGGCCGTCAAGTCTGTGGGCTACATCGGCTCGAACTCTGCCGCCACCGCCGTGACCGCGGAGCACACGTTCCACAACCTGACCAACAGCCTTGGCTACAGCTGGGTCTACGACCGCGACGCCAGCTACACCGAGACCTCGTTCCTGCCCGACATGATCAAGATGAAGAACTCGGGCGTGAAACTGATCATGGAGCTCACTCAACAAGGCGCGTACATCTCGACGATGGCCCAGGAAAACAAGCAGGAGGGCCTCAACGCGGTGTTCTTCACCGGGGCCTCTGCGTACGAGCAAGGGTTCAACCCCGGCTCGGCCGGCAACGGTGCGCTCTTGAGCACTGTCACCGCGCTGTACATGGGGGAGGACGCCAAGGTGATCCCGGCCGTGGCCACCTTCGACCACTGGGCCAAGAAGGTCGACCCGCAGACGCAGCTCGACCTCTACACGCTGTACGGCTGGATCAGCGCCGAGATGTTCGTCCAGGCGCTCAAGGGCGCGGGCGCGAACCCGACGCGGGCAAGCCTGGACGCGCAGCTCAACAAGATCACGTCCTTCAACGCAAACGGCCTGATCTCCACGCAGGACCCCGCCAAGAAGATCCCAGGGCAATGCTGGATAGCGGCCGAGTACAACAACGGGAAATGGCACCGCATCGCGCCCGACCCCAAGGCGGGCTTCGTGTGCAGTCCAGGGGGCTTCTACCCGAGCAGCTACAAGGGCATCTCGCGCTAGGCCGCCCGACTCGCCCCGCGTTGGTGCTGCAGTGAGGCGCACGCTGCCATCGTGAACGAGTTCATAAGCTTCGTCGTGGCCGGGTTGGTCACGGGTTCGATCTACGCCGTGACCGCGAGCGGGCTCGTGGTCACGTACAAGTCCACGGGCGTCTTCAACTTCGCCCACGGCGCGGTGGGCATGCTGATGGCCTATCTGTACTGGCAGCTGTGGCAGGGCTGGGGCTGGAACCCGGTGCTGTCCCTGGTGCTCGTGCTCTTCGTCTTCGCTCCGGCGTTCGCGCTGTTGGTGGAGCGCGTCCTGATGCGACCGCTCTACGGCGCCGCACTCAGCACGATGATCGTGGTGACACTCGGCCTGTTCCTGGTGCTCTACGGGGTGGTCTCGACCATCTGGGACCAGACGATCACCCGGAACCTGCCGGAATGGTTCCTGGGCGACCAGGTCAACGTGTTCGGGGTCACGCTCACCTATGAGCAACTGATCACCATCGGGTGCGCGGTCGTCGTCGCGCTCGCCCTGTGGGCACTCTTCAGACTCACGCGGGTCGGTGTCTCCATGCGGGCGGTGGTCGACGATCCGAGCCTGGCCTCCCTGACCGGGGCTCGCACCAACCGGATCGCGGGTTTTGCCTGGATCGTGGGCTTCATGCTCGCTGGCCTCGCGGGGATCCTCCTCGCTCCCGGTTCCGGCATGAGCATCGCCATCCTGTCCGAGCTGGTGATCTTCGGGTACGCCGCCGCCATCGTCGGGCGCCTGAGCAGCCTGCCCTACACGTTCCTGGGCGCCATGATCCTGGGAGTCGGCGGGTCGCTGGCCGTCGGGTACGTGCCCGCGAGCTACCTCAACTACGTGACCGAGGCCCTGCCGATGGGTCTGCTGATCATCGCTCTCCTCTTGCTGCCCCAGTCCAGGCTGACCGTTGGCCGCGTGGTTCGCCTGCGGCCCCCCAAGCCGGCTGGCCTGCGTTCCACGCTGATCGGTGGGGTGCTGCTCGTCGCGTGCACGCTTGTGGCCGGGGCCTTCGTCACCGGGAACAACCTGTCCGCCCTCGGGCTGTCCCTGACCATCGGACTCGGTGCGCTCTCGCTCGTGCTGCTGTCGGGCTACGGCGGACAGGTCTGGTTGTGCCAGTTCACATTGATGGGCCTGGGCGCATGGGCCATGAGCAAGGTCGGCGGTGGCGATTCTGTGCTCGGCGTCCTCGCGGCCATCGGGTTGTGCGCCGCCGCCGGTGGCATCCTCGCCCTCCCCGCGATCCGGCTGCGCGCTCTCTACATGGCGTTGGCCACTCTGGCGTTCGCCGTCCTGATGGACCAGCTCTTCTTCACGAACCCGTCCATTCTTCCCAGCGGTTCATTGAGCGTGGGGCGCCCCGAGATCTTCGGACTGCACTTCACCACCGACCGGGCCTTCATGGTGGTCGTTGCCATCGTCTTCGCTCTTTGCCTCGTCGGAGTGGGCGCACTACGCCGGGGTCCGTTCGGCCGGCGCCTGGTCGCGATGAACGACAGCCAGGCAGCCTGCGCCACAGTAGGGATGAACATCATCCGAACCAGGCTCGTTGCGTTCATCGTCGCCGGCGGACTCGCCGGGCTCGCGGGCGCGCTGTACGGCGGGATGTCACGAGTCGTCTCCTTCTCGCAGTTCGGTTTCGTGAACAGCCTCGTGTTGTTCGTCGCCGTCGCCCTGGCAGGCATCACCGTGCTCACCGGCGCGGTGTGGGCCGGTCTCGCCGTGGCCTTCCTGCCGGTCTTGACCACCTGGCTCACTGCCCACGTCTGGTCGGGGCTCTCGGGGTTGACGTACATCGGCTTCGGGGCCGGCATCATTGCGGCCGGCCGCAATCCGTACGGGCTCGGCCTCCTCTACATACGGCTGGACGAATGGAGGGCGGCGCGTCGGGCCACCGCAAGATCGGGACCAGGGGTGGCGGGTCAACCGCCGTCGGGAATTCCCGGCGGCTTGCGGCAGGGGGTGGGCTCGGTTGGCTGAGACGGCGGGTTCCGTGCTGACGGTCGAGGACGTCTCCGTGCGGTTCGGCGGCCTGCAGGCCCTTGATGCCGTCACGCTCGACGTCTCCGCGGGAGAGGTGCACGGGCTGATCGGGCCCAATGGTGCCGGGAAGACGACGTTGTTCAACGTCATCACCGGCCTCCAGCGACCGACGAACGGACGCGTGCTGCTCCGCGAGCAGGACGTGACGGGCTACCGGACCCACTCTCGGGCCCGCCTGGGCCTCGGGCGGACGTTCCAGCGCCTCGAGCTGTTCGGCACGCTGACCGCCCGCGACAACGTGCAGATGGCGGCCGAGGTGCAGCCGCACAAGCTCACCAGCGGGAGGACCCCGGCCGAGGAAGCGGAATACCAGCTGGCACGGGTCGGGATCCTCCACGTGGCCGACGAGCCGAGCGACTCGCTGCCGACCGGGCTCGCCCGACTCGTCGAGATGGCGCGGGCGCTGGCCACCTCGCCGTCGGTCCTGCTCCTGGACGAACCGAGTTCGGGCCTCAACGCGGAGGAGACGCGGGGCGTCGGCGAGGTCCTCGTGCAGCTGGCTGCCGAGGGCATGGGCGTCCTCTTGGTCGAGCACGACATGACCCTGGTGATGTCGATCTGCGCCCGGGTCGACGTGCTCGACAACGGGTCCGTGATCGCGCACGGTGATCCGGCAGCCGTGCAGGCCGACCGGGCCGTGCAGGAGGCCTATCTCGGTGGCGACACGAAAGCGGCCATGTCCGCACCGATCGCGGTCCGCGACGCGAAGGACGATGCGCGGGAGCAGGACCGCACCGACGACCCGGCGCCACCGGCGCTCCGCGCGGTCGACGTGCGCGCCGGGTACGGCCGCATCGAGGTGTTGCACGGGATCTCGTTCGAGGTGCGGTCCGGGACATCGATGGCGCTGCTCGGGCCCAACGGCGCAGGGAAGACGACGCTGCTCGGTGCGATCTCGGGACAGATCCCGCTGTCCGCCGGCACGGTCGAGGTGGCGGGCAGCCCACTGAAGAAGAACGCGACCGAACGACTGGCGCGCTCGGGCGTATGCATGATCCCCGAGGGCCGATCCATCTTTCCCAATCTCACGGTTGCGGAGAACCTCCTCATGTACACGTTCCGCCAGGCCGGGATGAAGAGCGCCACGGTGGAAGAGCAGGCCTTCGAACGCTTCCCCGCGTTGGCGAACCGGCGCAAGCAAGTTGCCGGCACCTTGTCCGGTGGCGAGCAGCGGATGCTGGCCATGGCCCGGGCCATGACGACCGACCCACAGATCCTTCTCCTCGACGAGCTCTCGATGGGCTTGGCGCCGATCATCGTCGACCAGCTCTACGACATCGTCGGACAGCTGGTCGCGTCAGAGGGCCTGACCATCGTCATGGTGGAGCAATTCGTCCAGACTGCGCTGGCCATCGCGGACGAGGCCGCCATCATGGTCAACGGGGAGCTGGTCAAGCGTGGGAAACCCGCGGACATTCGCTCTGAAGTGGTTGGCGCCTACCTCGGGAGCGAGACGCTCGCGTAGACCTGTCGCTCAGTCCTCGTCGGCCAGGACGACCTCGATCCGGAGGACTTCGCTCTCCTCGTCTTCCTGTGTCACGAATTCGTCCACGCCGCCGGCGTCGACGATGTCGCTCCGCGCCGCCTCGACGTCGAGCAGCGTCGCGCGTGACGCAGTGACCGTGAGCTTCGCCACACGGGCGCGCATGGAACGCTTGTGCGCTGTCTTCTCGCGCCGGATGGCGCCGAGGATCTCGGCTGCCACATCGAGCACGGCCGGCTCAGCGCCGGCGTGGGGCCCGACTTCGGCCACGGTCGGCCAGGGCGCCCGGTGGACCGAGCCCTCTTGCCACCAGCTCCAGACCTCTTCGGTGACGAACGGGAGGAACGGTGCGAAGAGCCGGAGCAGCGCGCGGAGCGCGAGAGCGAGCGTGGCCCGCGCCGAGTCGGCTCCGCCGGACGATCCCTCGCCGTAGGCCCGGGTCTTGACGAGCTCGACGTAGTCGTCGCAGAAGGACCAGAAGAAGCCCTCCGTCAGTTCGAGCGCGCGGGCGTAGTCGAAGCCCTCGTGCGCGGCGGTGGCACCCTCGACCAGCTTCGCCAGCTCGGCGAGCAGTGCCACATCGAGCGCGTCGTGGACTGCGTCGAGCCCAGGGACCGGCCCGTCTCCGAGCCGTCCGAGGGCGAATTTCGACGCGTTCAGGAGCTTGATGGCCAGGCGTCGGCCGATTTTCATGACGCCTTCGTCGAGCGCGGTGTCGGTCCCGGGCCGGCCGTTGCAGGCCCAGTAGCGCACGGCATCGGAGCCGTATTGCTCGAGCAGCGCCATCGGCGTCACGACGTTGCCCTTCGACTTGGACATCTTCTTGCGGTCCGGGTCGAGGATCCACCCGTTGATGGTCGTGTGCTTCCACGGCACGACGTCGTGCTCGAGGTGCGAGCGCAAGAGGGTCGCGAAGAGCCAGGTGCGTATGATCTCGGGGCCCTGGGGCCGCAGGTCCATCGGGAAGGTTGCGGCGAAGAGCTCCGGGTCGTCCTCCCAGCCGCAGACGATCTGCGGCGTGAGGGACGAGGTGGCCCAGGTGTCCATGATGTCGGGATCGCCGACGAAGCCGCCGGGCTTGCCGCGCTGGTCCTCGGTGTAGCCCTCGGGCACGTCTGTCGTCGGGTCGACGGGCAGGCGCGCTTCGTCGGGGACGAGCGGGAGATCGTGGTCCGGTTCGCCGTCGGGCCCGATCGGGTACCACAGCGGGAGTGGCACGCCGAAGAAGCGCTGGCGGCTGACGAGCCAGTCGCCGTTCAGCCCGTTCACCCAGTCGTCGTACCGGACCTTCATGTAGGGCGGGTGCCAGTCGAGTTCGATGGCGCGCTCGAGGAGCCGCCGCCGGAGGACGTCGTCACGCCCGCCGTTGCGGATGAACCACTGCCGGCTCGTAACGATCTCGAGGGGGCGGTCGCCCTTCTCGTAGAACTTGACCGGGTGGGTGATGGGGCGGGGATCGCCGACCATGTCGCCCGCGGCGACCAGCATCTCGACCATGGCCTTCTGCGCCTGCTTCACCGTGCGGCCCGCGATGGCGCGCCAGGCCTCGCCGTCGGGCACACCGGGCGGCGGCGTCTCGGCGATGCGGCCGTTGCGCAGGATGATCGAGCGCGTGGGCAGGTTCAGCTCGCGCCACCAGGTGACGTCGGTGACGTCGCCGAACGTGCAGATCATCGCGATGCCGGACCCCTTGTCGGGCTCGGCGAGATGGTGGGCGAGGATGGGCACCTCGACGCCGAAGAGCGGCGTGTGCACCGTCGTGCCGAAGCGCGCTTCGTAGCGCTCGTCGTCGGGATGGGCGACGAGGGCGACGCAGGCGGCCACGAGCTCGGGGCGCGTCGTCTCGATCTCGATGTCGTCGAAGCGCAGGCGGTGGTACGCGCCCGGCTGCTCCTTGTCCTCCATCTCGGCCTGGGCCACTGCGGTCTGGTAGTCGACGTCCCACATGGTGGGCGCCTCGGAGGAATAGGCCTCGCCGCGGGCCAGGTTGTGGAGGAACATGCGTTGGCTCGTGCGCCGGGCCCGGTCCCCGATGGTGGCGTAGGTCCGTTGCCAGTCGACCGACAACCCGACGCGCCGCCACAGCTCCTCGAAGGCCTGTTCGTCCTCGGCGGTGAGGCGTTCGCAGAGCTCGATGAAGTTGGGCCGGCTGACCGGGATGTCGTCCTTGCCGGGCTCGTCGGGGAGCCGGAAGTCGGGGTCGTAGGGGAGCGAGGGATCGCAGGTCACCCCGAAGTAGGTCTGGACCCGGCGCTCGGTGGGCAGGCCGTTGTCGTCCCACCCCATCGGGTAGAAGAGGTTCCACCCCTGCATACGGCGGTAGCGGGCGATGGCGTCGGTCTGGACGTAGCCGAAGACCGAGCCCATGTGAAGGGACCCGGACACCGTCGGCGGCGGCGTGTCGATGGAGAAGACGTCGGGCCGCGTGGTGGCGGGGTCGAAGCGATAGGTGCCGTCCTGCTCCCAGGCCGGGGCCCAGCGGTCCTCGAGACCGTCGAGGGACGGCTTCTCCGGCACGCGGGGGGAGCCGGTCGGAGCGTTCGACATGATCGGGTTACCGTACCTGGATGCTGCACCTGCACGACACCGCTACCGGCACGGTCCGGCCCTTCGAGCAGCGCACTCCGGGGCACGTGTCGATGTACGTCTGCGGCCCGACCGTCTATGACCTCCCGCACATCGGGCACGGCCGCTACAACCTCGTCTTCGACATCCTGCGTCGCTATCTGTTGTTCGGCGGCCAGGCCGTGCAGTACGTCTCGAACATCACCGACGTCGACGACAACATCATCAAACGGGCCAACGAACAGGGGCGGAGCGAGCCCGAGGTGGCCCACGAGTTCGAGGAGCGGTGGTGGGAGGCCATGGACGGGCTGGACGTGCTGCGGCCCGACGACACCCCGCATGCCACCGCCTACATCTCCGACATGGTCGCCTTGGTCGCCGACCTCCTGGCGCGCGGCGTGGCCTACGAGACCTCCGACGGTGTCTACCTCGACGTGAGCCAGGTCCCCGGGTACGGGCTCCTGGCGCGGCAGAGCCTGGACTCGCTGCGGGCCGGAGCCAGGGTCGAGGAGAACGAGGAGAAGCGCTCGCCGCTCGACTTCGCCGTGTGGAAGAAGGCGAAGGAGGGCGAGCCGTCGTGGAAGGCGCCGTGGGGGGCGGGACGTCCGGGCTGGCACACCGAGTGCGTAGTCATGTCGCTCGACTTGCTGGGCGAGGGCTTCGACCTGCACGGCGGGGGCCGCGACCTGGCCTTTCCCCACCACGAGAACGAGAGGGCCCAAGCCGTCGCGGAGGAGCGCGCCTTCGCCCGCCACTGGGTGCACAACGGGTGGGTCGAGGTCGAGGGCACCAAGATGTCCAAGTCCCTCGGCAACTTCACCTCGTTGACGGACTTGTTGAGCCGCGTCGACCGCCGCGCCTACCGCTTGCTCGTCCTGCGGGCGCACTACCGCTCGCCGATCGAGGTGACACCCGAGACGGTCGCGGATGCCGAGAAGGCGCTCGAGCGGCTCGACGCCTTGGCGCGCCGCTTCGGTCTCACCGACCTCCTCGAGCGCAGCGGGCGCGGTTACGTCGTCGCCGGCGAGGGGGACGCGTCGGACATCGACGAGGACGCGTTGGCGATGTTCAGGGATCGCATGGACGACGACATGGACACGCCGGGCGCGCTGGCCGGGATCTTCGAGTTGGTGAGTCGCGCGAATTCCGCGGCCGATGCCGGCGACGAAGCCATCGCGGCGCGGCTCGCACACACCGCGGCCGTGTTGTTGGCGGCCTTGGGCGTGTCCCTCCGGGACGAGTCCGGCGAGATCGACGAGGCCGCAGCCGCATTGGTGACTGCACGCGACGAGGCTCGGCGGGCCAAGGACTTCGCCCGCGCCGATGCGTTGCGTGACGAGCTCGTCGCCCTCGGCTGGACGGTCGAGGACACGCCGTCGGGGACGGCCATCCGGCGGTAGGCGCCGGGCCCTGGGCCACGGGAACGCCCAGGCCAGGGGAAGCAAAATAGCGGTGCCTAGACCGTGAGGGGCGGGTAGGTTACTGTGTAGTAACCGAGGAGCCGGGGACAGCGACGGCGCGCGCCACGCGCGGAGAACGTCGTTGCGCCGGGGCTTCTCCACCGCCGACTGGGACCGGCACAAGGGCCGGATCCGCCAAGGAGGACGCAGGACCATGTCCGACTACTCGCTCGACCTGAACGAGGACCAGATCCAGATCACCAAATGGGTGCACGACTTCGCCGAGAACGTGGTGCGCCCCGCCGGGCCCGAGTGGGACGAGCGCGAGGAGACGCCCTGGCCGATCATCGAGGAGGCGGCCAAGATCGGCTTGTACTCCTTCGACTTCATCGCGCAGGCGTTCTCCGACCCGACCGGTCTCATGATGTGCCTCGTCAACGAGGAAATGAGTTGGGGTGACGCCGGCATCGCACTGGCCATTTTCGGCTCGACGCTGGCGGTGGCGGGGATCTTCGCCAACGGCACGCCCGAACAGATCGGCGAGTGGATCCCGCAGTGCTTCGGGACGCCCGAGGACATCAAGCTGGCGGCGTTCGGGGTGTCCGAACCGGATGCGGGCTCCGACGTGTCGTCGTTGAAGTCCCGTGCCGTCTACGACGAAGCCAAGGACGAGTGGGTGCTCAACGGGACCAAGACCTGGATCACCAACGGCGGTATCGCGAACACCCACGTCCTGGTGCTGTCCGTCGACCCGGATCTCGGCTCACGCGGGCAGGCGAGCTTTGTGGTGCCCGAGGGGACGCCCGGCATTTCGCAGGGGCAGAAGTTCAAGAAGATGGGGATCCGCGCCTCGCACACCGCCGAGGTCATCCTCGACGACTGCCGGGTGCCCGGTCGCTGCCTGCTCGGCGGCAAGGAGAAGCTCGACGAGCGGCTGGCCCGGGCCAAGGAAGGGAAGAGGACCTCGACGCAGGCCGCGATGGCGACGTTCGAGGCGTCCCGGCCGATCGTCGGCGCGCAGGCGGTCGGGATCGCCCGTGCGGCCTACGAGTTCTCGTTGGACTACGCCAAGGAGCGCAGGCAGTTCGGCCGGGCCATCATCGAGAACCAGGCCATCGCGTTCAAGCTGGCCGACATGAAGATGCACACCGACGCGTCCCGTCTGTTGGTGCATCGTGCGGCGAACATGGCGTCGACCGGCAAGAAGTTCGAGAACGGCGAGGGCTCGATGTCGAAGCTCTACGCCGGTGAGAACGCGGTCTGGGTGACCGAGCAGGCGATCCAGATCCTCGGTGGCTACGGCTACGTCCGGGAGAACCCGGTCGAGCAGTGGCACCGCGACTCGAAGATCTACACGATCTTCGAGGGGACCTCGGAGGTGCAGCGGCTCGTCATCAGCCGGGCGATCTCGGGGATCCACATCAACTGACCTGACGGGACTTGCGAGCTCCGATCGCCTCCGCAGGTCGGGAGACCAAGTCCCGGGTCGCGTCGGAAAACAGCAGGGATCGGCTGATGTCTCCGGACTCAGCCACCGCCTGACGCGGACGAGACGCTCCTGCATGACCTTCGTCCTGATCAGCGCCAGCGAAGCCTGGAACAGGGCCTGCCGGTGCGCCCGACGACGGGTCCGATCGGCTTCGACTGCTCATCGATCGGACGAAGGGGGGTGCTCTTGCGCGGGCCGGTTCGGGGTGACACTCTTTCGCAACAATTAGTGACATTTTGTCACTGAACGGGGGAGGGCTTGGTTTTGGGGCGCAGTGGAGAGGACCTCTTTGGCCGGTGGGCGCACCGGTGCGCACGGTGACGATGGCGCCCGATTCGCAGACCGACGAACGCGACATCTTGTTCGTGACCGCGGATTCAGTAGACCCGCGGTTCAATCAGCCGTACGTCGATGTCCGAGAGTGGCGAGACGAGCCGGCGGACGCCCCGGTGTTCGCCGGCGGCATCACGACGCAACAGGGAGGCGCGGCGCCGTTCAAGGCCCGCCATCTCTATGTCCACGGAGGATTCTCGGGCACCGACGCCAAATTCTCGTTCTGCTTCCCTCCTCAAGCCGAGTACGAAGGGCGCTTTTTCCAAGCGACGCATCAGTTGCTGGCCGGCGAGGAGGCCACGCCGCGCAATGTCGCGTTCGCCCTCGCGAGTGGTGGGTATTCCGTGCAGACGAACATGGGGGGCACCGACAACCCGCGTACCGCGGAACAAGGGGCCAGCGGCCAGTTCGACACGACGATTCGGGGTTACCGGGTCAACGCGGAGGCCGCGAAATTCTCGCGCGTGATGGCGGCTGAGATCTACGGCCCGCACCGCACCTACGGCTATCTCTACGGCGGGAGCGGTGGCGCCTATCAAACGGTGACGAGCGCGGAGATGACATCGGGCGTGTGGGACGGTTTCGTCCCCTACGTCATGGGCTCTCCGCAATCCATCCCCAACTGCTTCACCGTGCGGGTCAACGCCCTCCGAGTGCTGAAGGACAAGTGGCCGTCGATCATCGACGCGATCGAACCGGGGGGTAGTGGCGACCCCTACGCCGGGCTGAACGACGAGGAGCGCGCCGCCTTGGAAGAGGCCACCCGGACCGGGTTCCCTCCTGGGGCCTGGTTCAACTACGTGCCGCAGGGCGGCGGCCCGCTCGTGCTGGTCGCCAGTTACGTGCCGGTGTTGGATCCCGGTTACCTCGACGACTTCTGGACCAAGCCGGGCTACCTCGGCACCGACCCGACCTCGTCGGTCCGCGCGGCGCGCGTCCAACACGAGGCGACCGTTGTCGCTGTGCCCGCCGACGGCCGGACACAACTCACGCTGTCCAGCGTCCCGATCGCCGATCTGACGGGTGCCGATCTCATCATCACGAGCGGAGCGGCCGCCGGCAAAACCGTCTCGCTCGGCCGCGTGGACTCGGACGGCAAGGGCCATATCGGCCTTGTGTTCGAACCGGACGGCGACACGATCGACGTCCTGGCGGATCCCACCGTGTTCGGCAGCATCGAGGCCGGCGACGAGGTCCGGATCGACAACTCGAGGTACCTCGCGTTGCAGACCTACCACCGTCATCAATTCCCCCCGGCCAATCCCGACTTCGACTACCCCGACGTCTACGACTACTTCCGGAACGCTGACGGCTCGCCCAAGTACCCGCAGCGATCTGTTGACATCGGTGCAGCCGGAACCCTCGGCGCCACCGGGCAGATCCCGACGGGGCGTTTCAACGGGAAGATGATCGTGGTGGAGTGCCTGCACGACGGGGATGCCTTGCCGTGGCAAGCCGACTGGTACCGGAAGAAGGTCGAGGAGGTCGAAGGAGCGAAGGCGGACGAGAAATTCCGGCTCTGGTACGTCGACAACGCGAACCACACGGACCCGACAACGGAGAGGCTTGAAAGCCACGCCGTTGCCTATTCGGGCACGCTGCAGTACGCGCTCCGGGAACTGAGCGCGTGGGTCGAGGAGGGGATCTCCCCACCATCGACCAGCGCCTACCGGGTGCACGATGGCCAGGTGCACGTGCCGGAGACGGCCGCAGAGCGCAAGGGGATCCAGCCCGTCGTCCATCTCACGGTCGACGGCGGCGAACGCGCCGAGGTCGCGGCGGGCGAGGCGGTCACGTTCACCGCCCGGATCGAGGTGCCGCCCGCGCAGGGACGAGTTGTCTCGGCGAAATGGGACTTCGGGGGGACCGGCACGTATCCCGACTCCGCCGCCGTCGGTGACCCGACCTCGGAGACGGTTCAGGTGAGTGCCACCCACACCTTCACCGACCCGGGTACTTACTTCCCCGCGCTCCTCGTCGCCTCCCAACGAGAGGGCGATCCCGACACTCCGTTTGCCCGATCGCTGAACCTGAGCCGTGTCCGTGTGGTGGTCGGTGCGTGACGTCGCGGCCAACGGCGCGAGTTGTTCAGTTCAGGCGAGTCGAGCATCGGACAGAGCTCTGAAGGTAAGCAGGAGAAAGGACACCATGCGTACGTCAATCGCGGCGAGAGCCGTACTTGTGTTGGCACTGGCCACGATCGTGCAACTTGTCGTGGTCGGCGCCGCGGAGGGCGCTCCGCAGAACGAGAATGGTGTCACGCCCGCCAGCATCAAGATCGGCATCACCTATCCCGATGTCGCCGCCATCGCAAGCATCATCAACGTCAATCCCGGCAACTACAAGGTCGCCTACACGACGCTCATCGACCAGATCAACAGCCGAGGGGGGATCAACGGCCGAAAGATCGTCCCGGTGTTCGCACCGGTCGACCCGCTCGGGACCGCTGGTGC
This sequence comes from Acidimicrobiales bacterium, assembly GCA_036491435.1. Lineage (GTDB taxonomy): Bacteria > Actinomycetota > Acidimicrobiia > Acidimicrobiales > RAAP-2 > Bog-473. The sequence goes on along the minus strand of DASXBZ010000101.1, from coordinate 10,541 downwards.
GGCTACCGCCTGTACGCACCTGACCGAGGACGAAAGTGTCTTTGCCGTGCTGGGGTTCTTCCAAGCGGCCGACGTCGCTTGCTACCTGAATCAGCACGCGACGCCGATCATCGGCGCATCCTTGACCGCAGCGCAGTCGGCGCAGGCGAAGGCGCCATGGTTCAACAACATCATTTCCGACAGCGAGCTCGTCCCCAAGGAGATGGCGATCTTCAAGCAGGAGGGTGCCTTCACCGGGAAGAAGATCGGCGTCGTCGGGACGTCTCCCGACCAGGCCGAGATGAACCAAGTCGTGCCGCTCCTCCACAAGTTGAAGGTGAACGTCGTTCAGACCGCCGTCAACAGCGTGCCCGACACCGACGTCGCAGCGTTCAACCAGGAGTACCACGTGATCGCGGAGAAGTTCCAGTCGTCCGGAGTGAACACGGTCGTGGCCGTGGGCAACGCCGGCAACAGCTGGGCCGATGCGCTCCAAATGAACCAGAGCACGTATCACCCGCGGATCGTCGCGACCGACTACATCGATCTGGATGCCTATGTCACGAACAAACTGGGGTACCAGCAGTCGATCATCAAGGACGGGCTGACGGCCGGAGGCTACGCCCCGGTCGCCGTGGTCTGGAATGACCCTTCGATGAAGCGTTGCATCGCCAGCATCCAGGCTCAAGAGCCGGGCGCACCCATCAACGACCCGGTGACGGCGACGTCGCAGACGCCGGTCACCTGGACGGCGCCCGAACTGGCCTGCCAGCAGATGGCCTTGTTCTCGCAGTTTGCCAAAGCCGCCGGCAAGACCCTCACGAACGAGACGTTGGCCAAGGGTGCGAAGTCGATCAGCAAGGTCGTCATCCCCGGCGGGGGTGGGGCGTTGTCGTATCCAGCGGGCCACGGTGACGGGAACGGACCAGTCTTCGTCTACCAGTGGAGCCCCACGAAGAAGGTGCTCCAACTAAAGACCACGGCGCAATAGAGCACTTTGGACACATAGCGTCGATCCAATTCGGCTTGTGTCTCCATTGTGATCCGAATCATGAGGTCCGACTGCTGGAGAGACATTCAGAACCAGTGGCTTCTCCAACGCCGTTCCAATTCTCTTGCAGTGGCGTCGAGCGCCGTTCCGCCTCGGGCCGCACGTTTTGGCGACGTTTGTCGTGGTCTTCGCGTGGATCCTGCCGGAACCGAGGCGTGAGTAGCGCGGGAAAGCTCCGCACGTTGTAAGTGCGGTGTGCAAGACGCGTCGTTGACTCTTCAATCCGGGCGTGTTGACATCATGCAAGGGGTGTTCGCCGGCCGTCCTATGGCGCGTCGCAGCGAGCGAGGGGAGGGAAGAGCGTGAGCGCTCAGAGCGTGTCTGTTTCACGACACAAGATCCGAGCCATCCGTCGCCGGGCGGCCCAGGTGGCAACGGGCACTTTGCTCGTCGGAACCGCCTTGGTCGCTTGGGCAGGTTCGGCTGCCCCGTCCACGTCGCCTTCGCTCGCCTTCGGGCCGGCATCGCTCGACTATGGCTCGGTCATGGTTGGCCAGACCGACTCGGAAACCGTGACGCTGTTCAACACCGGCAGATCTGGGACCGGCGACCTCACCATCACCGTGTCGGGCTCCTCCGCATTCAGTGTGTCCGTCGACAGATGCACCGGCACCAGCCTGGGTCCCGGGAAGTCGTGCCGGGTCACGGTCAGGTTCGCACCGACAGGCACCGGCTCTGCCACCACCACGCTGACTGCCGTGAGCAGCAGAAGGCTGACGGCGACGAGCATCCTGTCCGGCTCCACCGGGAACCTCTATTGGTCGAACGCCGGTTACGGGAACCTCGACGTTGCGAACCTCGACGGCAGCAACCTGCAAACCCTCATCACGGGCCAGGACCTCCCGACAGGGCTGGCCGTCAACGGCACCAACCTCTACTGGGCCAACTGGGGCGACGGCGGTCCGGACGGAACGATCATGGAATCCAACCTCGACGGCAGCAACGCACAGGCCCTCGTCACCGGCGTGCAGCAGCCCGTAGGGGTCGCGGTCAGCAGCACCAACCTCTACTGGACCGAGTCGCTCCCCGGCACCGTCATGGAGTCCGGACTCGACGGCAGCGATCCCCAGGCGATCATCACGGGTCTCAGCAACCCGAGCGGGTTGGCAGTCGCCAACGGCCACCTCTACTGGGCCGACGTCGGTGATGGCACCATCGATACGGCGAACCTCGACGGGAGTGACCCTCAGGTTCTCATGACCGGCCTGTCAGAACCGCTGGGAGTGGCGGTGGCCAACGGCCACATCTACTGGACCACCTTTGGATTCGGCGACTCTTCTGTTGGCGTTTCGAACCTCGATGGCAGCAACCCACAGACGCTCGTCAGCGGTGCGTTCGAAATCGAGGGAGTCGCGGCCGACAGCAGCCACATCTATTGGACCAATGCCTATGCAAATGGCGCAGCGGTCATCAATGAGGCCGGCCCGGACGGAAGCAATCCGCAGGTAATCGTGTCCGGCCAGGACACGACCTTCGGTTTGGCGGTCTCCGGCTAGGAGCATCGCCTTCTGTGGGCGCTCTGGTCTGCCTGCGCCACAAGTGATGTCTGTCGTCGACCAGGCACCAATTCGCCCGTGAACCAATAGTGGCTCGGTCGACCTTCTGACGACAGAAGAACCTGCTTGGCTCTCGCGTCGAACCTCAGGTGACGGTCGACGTCATGTCGATGCGCGACAAGATGCGCTCCGCGGCAATGCCAAGCCGTCGCAGTTGCTCGGCCGACAGCACATCGATGACCAGGGAGCGGACGTGCGCGACGTGGGCCGGGGCGGCGGCCTCAATCGTACGAAACCCTTCGTCGGTCAGGATCGCGTTGGTGAATCTCCCGTCGGAAGGATCAGCCTCGCGGCGGACCAAGCCTCGGTCCTCGAGTCGCTTGACGACTCGAGAGAGGCGGGATAGTGACGCGTTGGTCAATACCGCCATGGAGCTCATCCGCATCATGCGTTGCGGGCTCTGAGACAGGCACGCGAGAACTTGATATTCGACCGTCGCCAGGCCTGCATCACGTTGGAGCTGCTGATCGATGGACCAGGGAAGCCAGGTCATGAGTTTCACGACAGAGAGCCAAGAGCTCAGCTCGTCGGGCGTCAGCCATTGGACCGCGGTCTGCGCAGTGTCGTTCTCGACGGAAGCGGTCACACCGACGATGGTAGCAACTTTATTTGCTGCGTCAAGTGATCTTCGAGAGGGGAACGTCGAAAAAGTCCAGTTAAGAGCGTTCTAAGGGTTGAGAGAGAAGTGCCTTTGTACGGATTATCGCTTGACACATCAAGTGTGCGGCCATACATTGCACTTGACACGGAAAGTCAAAGGCGTTCGCGCAGACGGAGCATCTGATGACCACATTGATGACGTTGGAGCATGGGGACGAACACGCGACCGCTGTCGATGCCGCCAACCACGACCGTCGATGGTGGATCCTCGGCGTGCTCGGGATCGCCCAGTTGATGGTCATTCTCGATGGCACCATCGTGAACATCGCCCTGCCGTCGGCGCAGCACGATCTGCACTTTTCCAACGCAGATCGTCAGTGGATCGTCACGGCCTATTCGCTCGCCTTCGGCAGCCTGCTCCTCCTCGGTGGCCGCATCGGCGACATGATCGGACGCAAGCGGGCACTCGTCATCGGACTCGTCGGCTTCGCCGCGGCGTCAGCCATCGGTGGTGCCTCGGTCAATTTCGCAATGCTGGTCATTGCACGTTCCGTCCAGGGCGCGTTCGGGGCCCTCCTCGCCCCTTCGGTGCTGGCGCTCTTGACCACGACGTTCACCGATCCCGACGAGCGAGGACGGGCCTTTGGGATCTACGGCGCCATCGCTGGTGCGGGGGGCGCGTTGGGACTCTTGCTCGGCGGCATCCTGACGTCCTACGCGTCGTGGCGCTGGACGCTCTTCGTCAATCTCGCGTTCGCGGCGATCGCCATCATCGGCGCCACCCTCTGGTTGGCAAACGACGAGGGCGCTGATCGCGACCCGCTGGACCTTCCCGGCCTCTTCCTGGTGGCCGGCGGGCTCTTCTCACTCGTCTTCGGTTTCTCCCACGCGGAGACCACGGCGTGGAGCAATCCCTACACGATCGGGTTCTTGGTGGCCGGAGTGGTCCTGCTCGCCGTCTTCGCCTATGTCGAGACCAGAGCGAAGTACCCGCTACTGCCTCCTCGGGTCGTGCGCAACCGAACGCGGGGAGGATCGGTGTTGGTGATGGTGATTGCCAGCGTGGGGATCTTCGGCGTCTTCTTGTTCTTGACCTACTACCTGCAGGGCACGTTGAAGTTCAGTCCGGTGAAGAGCGGCGTGGCCTTCCTCCCACTGGTCGCGGCATTGGCAGCCATGTCCCAGGTCTCCAACCGGACCTTGTTGCCGCGATTCGGCCCCAAGCCGATCGTGCCCATTGGGATGCTCCTGTGCGCGGTGGCTCTGTACGGATTCCATGATGTGGGACTGCATTCGTCCTACGCCACGCACGTGCTTCCGTATCTCATCATCTTGGGATTCGGGTTCGGACTGAGTGTCGCCCCGGCCTTCAGCACAGGCACCCTCGGCTTGACTCCGCGGGACGCCGGCGTGGGATCAGCCACGTTGAACACCGCACAACAGGTGGGGGGATCCATCGGCACAGCGCTGCTCAATACGGTGGCCGCGGGTGCCGCCACGTCGTACTTGGTGGGCCGGGCCTTCACCCCGGCCAATTTCCAGGCGGCATTGGTTCACAGCTACACGACCGCCTTCCTCTGGTCCGCCGTGATCTTCGTGGTCGGAGCAGTCGTTGCCGGCCTCGTACTGCAGCGCGGCGGCCTGGCGACGCTGGCGGCCGAGAACGTCGTCAAGGCCGACCCGCCGATCGTGGAGTCACCCCCAGTTCACGTCTCGCGGGTCCGTGTGGGTTGTCGGTGAGATCGAAAGTGCGGCGGTCGCTGACGACACCGGCAACGCCTTAGATCCTCAGCTCGCCGCGGCCGTCGCGGTCGTCGCGGTGGCGTGCGCCGCGATCGAGGTCCGACCTCAAACCAGGCGGAGGGCGGCCTCCTCCTTCGCGGAGTCGCAAAGAGACTCGAGCACGAGACGCAACTCCTTCGTCGCTTCGCTTGCGACTTCGTCGCGGCGGCAAGAAGCGGGCAACTGACGCGTCAACTCGAGCCCTGAAGGGCCGGTCCTTCCCAAGAAGGTGTGCCCTTCGAGGTTCACCACCAACTCATGGCTCCGGGCGACCAGATCAGCCAGAAATAGACGGAGGTCGTCCGCCATGGAGGGGTCGAACGTTCCCTGGAGGAACAGGAAGGTTCTCGCGCCGTCTCGGTAGCCCTCCACGCTGAACCCAGGCCGGCTCGGCCTGAGCGCCTGACAATCGTCCGGCTCGAATCGGCCCGAAAACGCTGCGTCTTCAACGGCGCGAAGTGCCATTTCCCCGTTCCTCCATACAGCGACCCGCGAGCTCTCGCTGGTGGTGGGTCACTGTCGATCCTCCAACGTCAACTTCTGCTGTCCCCGTACCCGAACCGGCCGTTTCCAATCCATTTCGGTGCGACGAGCCGCCTCTCGCGTGGGCCGACCGGAAGGGTTCGTTCGCTTGTCAGAACCACGGAGACGCGCTGATCAATCCGCCTCGGCGGTGTCTGAGCCGTGTACCCGCCTGCTTTAGGGGTAAGGCACACGTGGACCTTCAAGGAGGCCCGAAATGACCGGAACACAAGGAATGAGTGCCGAGAACACCGGAACGCAGAGAATGAGGGTCGACAGGACTGGGACGGCGCGCATCTTCCCCGGGGGACGCCGTCGGGCCGAGCAATTGGCCCTCCTGAGCCTCGCCATGATCGCGGGTGTCATCGGGTTCGTGCTCGTCATCTTCTGGGGTATTGCGCTGATACTGCTGGGGATCTTGTGGGGAATGATGGCAATGGAGCGGCAGCGCTACGCCGAGCCGGAGCGGGGAGTGTTGGCTGAGGTGGTCGATGTGGTTGTCGACGCCGCGAAGGATGTCGCACGCCCAGGCTCCCGTCGTGATGCGCCGCACGACCCGACACGAGGCGTGACGGGCTGAGCGTCGTCCCGCGACGGGAGCAGGGCGGGACAGCGCAAGGCGGCGCCACCAGTTGCAGGCCCACTGGCTCGAACCCGGGCCTGTCGAATAGGTTCCGATCAGCGCCGAGACCGAACAGGGTGACGTGTGACCGGCTACCACCCCGCTGAAGACCGCTACGGGTCCATGACCTATCGCCGCTGTGGCCGCAGTGGCCTTCGCTTGCCTGCGGTGTCGCTCGGTTTGTGGCAGAACTTCGGAGACGACCGACCGCTCGACACACAACGCGCCATCGTGCGCCGAGCCTTCGACCTGGGCATCACCCATTTCGATCTGGCGAACAACTACGGCCCTCCCTACGGCAGCGCTGAGTCGAACTTCGCGCGGATCCTGCATCACGATCTTCGCGATCACCGCGACGAGCTCGTCGTTTCCACCAAGGCCGGCTGGGACATGTGGCCGGGCCCGTATGGCGACCTCGGCTCCCGGAAGTACCTTCTCGCCAGCCTCGACCAGAGCCTGGGGCGGCTCGGGGTCGACTACGTGGACATCTTCTACCATCACCATTTCGACCCCGATACCCCCCTGGAGGAAACCCTCGGAGCGCTCCATAGCGCGGTCACGTCCGGCAAGGCGCTCTACGTCGGCGTGTCCTCTTACTCCGACCAGCGCACGGCGGAAGCAGTGGCGATTCTCCGCGACCTCGGCACCCCGCTGCTCATCAATCAACCGTCGTACTCGATGCTCAACCGGTGGATCGAAGACAGCCTTCTCGACGTCCTCGGCAACGAGGGCGTGGGGTGCATCGCCTTTTCCGTCTTGGCCCAAGGGCTTCTCACCGATCGGTACCTCGAGGGCATCCCTGCGGGCTCGCGGGCGGCGAGGGAGGGTTCGCTCACCACTGGGATGCTCAGCGACGAGAATCTCGCCCGGGTCCGAGCGCTCAACGACATCGCGGTTGGGCGAGGCCAGTCCCTGGCGCAAATGGCCATCGCCTGGGCCTTGCGTGACCCCCGCATGACATCGGTGCTTATCGGAGCGAGCAGCGTCGCGCAGCTCGAGCAAAACGTGGCGGCCCTCGACGACCTCGCTTTCACCGCTGACGAGCTCGCCTCCATCGACCGCTATGCCGTTGACGGGGGCATCGACTTGTGGCGGACACCGGCGACGTCCTGAGCCGGTCGAACCAAGAAGATCTCGACGTCAAGCGGCTCGTGCTGGGCCCGGCGCGCTCACCCGATGGGCCCGTCGAGCTCACCGAGAGCCTCCGTCAATCGGAGATTGTCGGAGTAGTCCACGGGGCAAGCGATCACTGACACCGTGTCGTCGGCGACCGCCGCCTGGAGCGTGGGAAGCAGGTCGTCGGCCGACTCCACGCGGTACCCCTTGGCCCCGAAGCTCTCGGCGTACGTGACGAAGTCCGGATTCTTGAATTTCGTATGCGTCGCCATCCCGAGCTCCAACTGCATCTTCCAGGTGATCAGGCCGTATTCGTCGTCGACCCACACAAGGACCACGAAGGGGACGCCGAGGCGCAGGGCGGTCTCGATCTCCTGAGAGTTCATCAGGAAGGCTCCGTCGCCCGTCGCCGCAATCACGCGGGCGTCGCGCCTGGCCAATTTGGCGCCGATCGCGCCAGGAAGTGCCCATGCCATGGTCGAGAGCCCGTTGGACATGAGGCAGGTGTTGGATTCGTAGGTCGGGTAGAGACGGGCCATCCACATTTTCAGAGCCCCGGTGTCGACGAGCACCACATCGTCACGTCCCAGCGCGGCCCGCGTGTCCGCGACGATGCGTGCGGGCGCGAGCGGAAAACGCTCGTCCTCGCGACCTTCCTGGAGCTCCGCCTCCAGCAGCGATCGAATTTTCTGGTGTTGCGAAACCGCGTTCGAGCACGGTCGCAGCTCGGCCGTCAACGCGTCGAGGCTTCGACCGATTTCGCCCAGCACTCCGACCTCGACGTCGTAGTGCGCGTCGACCTCGGCGGGAAAGCGATGGATGTGGATGATCTTCTTGTCGCGGTTCGGGTTGATCCGTACCGGGTCGAATTCCTGGAGCTCATAGCCGACGGCCACGATGACATCGGCCGCGTCGAAGCCGAAGTTGGCATAGTCGTGCCGCATGAACCCCACCGCGCCGAGCGCGTTCGGATGATCGTCCGGAACGACGCCCTTTCCGTGAAAGGTCGTCGCAACAGGTACCTCGACCCGCTCGATGAAGCGGAGGAGCGCCTCGGAGGCCCGATCCCGGGCGGCGCCGTGGCCGGCGAGGACGATCGGGGCCCGGGCGGCCTGCAGGACGTCGACGGCCCGCCGAATCTGTGCCGGAGAGGGGTCCTCCGACCTCGGCACATTCACGCGGAGAGGCTGCGACGTTGCGGCCACCGATTCTGCTTCGACATCTTCGGGCACAGCGAGATACACCGCTCCCGGACGCTCCGACTGCGCGAGCTTGAACGCCTTTCGCATCATCTCGGGGACGGCGTCTGGCGTGGGTACGAGCGCGGACCATTTGGTCGCCGGCGCGAACATCGGGACGAGGTCGATGTTCTGGTGGGACTCCTTGAAGCTGCGCGACCGCGCGACCTGAGCCGAGAGGGCCACGAGGGGGGTCGAGTTCGTCGTCGCGTCCGCCGTGCCCAGCATGAGATTGATGGCGCCCGGCCCGAGCGTCGATGAGCAGACGCCGGCACGACCGGTGATGCGGCCGTAGGTCTCCGCCATGAACGACGCACCCTGCTCGTGGCGGGCCAGAACGAAGGTGATACTCGACGAGTCGAGGGCCCGCACGAATCGGATGTTCTCCTCGCCAGGGATGCCGAAGACATACTCGACACCCTCCTGCTCGAGACAGTGCACCATCAGCTCGGCGGCTTCCACCTGGGCGACCCCTTCTCTCATGGAGCGCTCCGTCGTGGCGCTCCCTCTTTGCATCGAGGGCATCATCGCAAAGTCAACGTGCGAAAGCTGCGGTCGGCGCCAGCTGGGTGTCCGCCCGTATGTGCGATCACGTCGCCCAGTCCCGAGCTCGGTCCGCCGAGCTGGCCAAGGCCAATGAACCCCCTCCGGAGCCACCGCACCTGGATCTCCAACTAGCCTCAGCGCCGCGGAACAGCGAGCGAAGGTGGGAGCCCGCGCGAACGAATGCTCCGCTGCGCACAGGCGCAGTGCAACGGCGTCGCGCCCCCACTCCAGGACGCCCGTGCGAAATGTCGGCTTTGCGGTCGGCGCACTTGCCCTCCTGGCAGGGGTATTGGCCGCGTGCAGTTCCCCGTCGACGAGCACGGACGCGGGTCGGTCCAACGCGATCGTGTGTGACGCCACGGCTGTCGCCGAGGACGCGCTTCCATCGGTGGTCACGATCACTGCCACGAACGGCGCGAATGGCATGACCGGGTCCGGCACGATCTTCCGCGACGACGGCTTCATTCTCACCAACAATCACGTGGTGTCGATGGCGGCCCAAGGAGGCACGATCCAAGTCGTCTTGAGTGCCGGGTCGTCCTACGCGGCGACCATTTCGGGCCGCGATCCGCAGACAGACCTGGCCGTCCTCAAGATCACCACATCGCATCCTCTCCATGCCTTACCGACGAGCTCGTCGCCCTCAGTCACCATCGGGGAACCCGTCGTCGCGCTCGGCGCACCCCTCGGCCTCTCCAACACAGTGACGACCGGCATCGTGAGCGGACTGGACCGGACGATCCAGGTCCCGTCGGACAACGGCCGGACAGCCACGCTCCTGGCGGCCATCCAAACGGACGCCGCCGTGAACCCTGGCAACAGCGGCGGCGCTCTTACGAACTGCTCGGGTCAGCTGATCGGCGTGCCGACGGCGAACGCCACGGTGACGACCTCGACGGGCCAGACGAGTACGGGGAACGTCGGCATCAACTTCGCCATCCCCGTCGATCTGGCAAGTGCCGTGGCCGACGAGATCATCGCGACCGGAAAGGTCACGCACTCGTACCTCGGCCTCCAGGTGTCAACGGTGCCGCCGTCGGCGACCGGCGCGCCTGTGGGCTTGTACGTGAACGCCGTCGTGCCCGCTGGTCCGGCCGCCGCGGCCGGACTCCAACCGGGGGACGTGATCACGGAGGTGGACGGTCAGCCTGCCACCAGCCCGACCCAGCTGGCGCTGCTCACCTTGAAGAAGAAGCCGGGCGAGACCGTCCCCATCACGTTTGACCGGGCGGGTCAGTCGGCCAAGGCCACGATCACGCTCGGGACGGCCGCCTGATCATCCAAGTCGAGGTGCACGGTGGTACTGCGCGTTCGCCCTGCCCGCCCCGCCCGATTTCGTTCTGCGCCCGTGTGACCGCCTTTTCGCTCGCGAGGGGGAATAGCATCGCGGCGCTTGGCGACGGCGCCGCGCGAGCGGGCGCGAGGACGGGGGATGGACATGGAACGAAGCACGGTACGGCTCGGTTCTGGGGCAATCGCAGTCGCGGTGTCCATGCTCACTGCCGTCGGAGTGCTGGCGGCACCGACCG
>DASXBZ010000100.1:0-3954 GCA_036491435.1 Acidimicrobiales bacterium | reverse complement strand
AAGGACAGATTGGAGAGGCAGATGGAAAAGGTGTACGAGATCTTCATCAAGACGACGCCCGAGCAGCTCTGGGACGCCATCGTCAACCCCGAGATCCGGGCCAAGTACAACTTCGGTGCCGCCGTGAACTCGGAGTGGAAGGTCGGCTCACCGCTCAGCGTGGACGTCGAGAAGCACGGTGTCCACCTCGGCGAAGGTGAAGTGCTCGAGGTCGACCCGCCGCGGCGCCTCGTCCACACCATGGCCTGTCTCTGGGACGACGACGTGCGTGCGGAGGGGACGACCCGGGTCACCTGGGAGATCGAGCCGGTCGGTGATTCCTGCCACCTGACGCTCACCCATGACCAGATGCGCGAGGGCGCGAACAGCCAGATCTTCGGTGGCTGGCCGATGATCCTCTCGGGCCTCAAGACGTGGCTGGAGTCGGGCGAGCTCCTCACCACCCCTGGCTCGGTCATGTACGGCTGAGCGGAGCACCCACCGAACGATTCGCAGCCGAGAGGAGAGTTCACATGGCCGAGACCGTTATCACCGCGAAGATCAGCGACGTCGGAGGTGTCGCCGTGCCCGTCGTCGACCAGGAGCGCGCCTTGCGCTTCTACCTCGACCCGCTCGGATTCGAGATCCGGTTGGACGTGCCGATGGGCGACGGCGGGCGCTGGCTCCAGGTGGCGCCGCCGGGCGGCCGCGTGCCCGTGGCGCTCGTAGCCGCCGGCGAGGGCGGCCGGGTCGGCGTCGACACCGGCATCACGTTCACCACGGGCGACGCCGAGACCGACCACGCGACGCTGGCCTCGCGAGGGGTCGACGCCGATCCCTTGCTGCGCTGGCCGGGCGTGCCGCTGATGTTCATCCTGCGCGACCCGGACGGGAACCAGTTCAAGATCATGGAGAGCGCGCCACGGTGAAACTGCGCAAGAGGTTCACCGCGACGATCGTGCAGTCGTCGGCGAAGGGCGGGTGGGCCTACGTCGTCATGCCGGGCTCGGCCGAGTACTTCGGGACCCGCGGCCTGGTCAAGGTGCGCGGGACGGTCGACGGCCGGCCCTTCCGGAGCTCCTTCATGGCGCTCGGGGACGGGACGCACAAGCTCCCGATCACGGCGGAGCTGCGCAAGCAGATTGGCAAGGACGTCGGTGACCGGGTGTCCGTCTCCCTGTCCGAACGACTGAACGCCTGAGCGCGCAGGCGCCCGCGCCCGTTCAGCCTTCGGGTGAGGGCGCTGCCGCGATGGCGTGCGTTCCCGCGTCTGCCCCGTCCACCGTGTCGGATCGGTCGGGCACCCGCCAGCGCTCGTAGGCCGACAGGGCGAGCGTGGCCACCCCGAAGCCGGTGCCGAGCAGGCACACCCCGGCCCACCCGTGCGAGGCGTAGAGCGTGCCGGCGCTCACCGAGCCCACCGCGCCGCCGATGAAGTAGCAGACCATGTACGCGCTGGTGATGCGGCTGCGGGCGTCGGGGCGGAGCGCGTAGATCACAGCCTGGTTGGTGATCTGCATGCCCTGCGTGCCGATGTCGAGCACGACGATCCCTATGATCAGCGCCGCCAGCGAGGTGCGGCCGGCCCAGAGCAGCGCGAAGGAGCCGGTGAGGAGGACGCCGGCGACCACCGTCGTCAACGTGGTGCGGGCCGAGTCCGCCAGCTTGCCGGCGACGTTGGCCGCCAGGATCCCGCCCGCTCCTACCAGGCCGAAGACACCGATCACCGCCGACGAATAGTGGTACGGGCCGCCCGACAGCAGGAACGCGAGCGTGGTCCACAGGACGCTGAAGGCGCCGAACGCCACCGCGCCGTGCCAGGCGCGGCGGCGCAGGACGGGCTCGGTGACGAGGAGGCGGAGCGACGTGCGCACGAGGGCCCCGTAGGTGCGGTGCGGGCGCGGCCCTTCGGCCGGCAGGGCGCGCCACAGGACGGCCGCGAAGCAGAGCATCAACCCGGCCGAGAGCCAGTAGATGCCGCGCCAGCCGCCCGTCGCCTGGGCCACGAAGCCCGACACGGTGCGGGCGAGCAGGATGCCCAGCAGCAACCCGGTCATGATGCGGGCCACCACGCGGCCCCGCCGCTCCTCGGGCGCGAGGTCGGCGGCGAAGGGGATCATCACCTGACCGGCCACCGACGCGGCGCCCACCGCCAGTGAGGCCAGCGCGAAGAACCAGAGGCTCGGTGCGAGGGCCGAGGCCACCAGGGCAACCGCGGCGAGGCAGAAGAGCCGCACGACGAGGGTCCGGCGCGGGTGGAGGTCACCGAGGGGCACGATCAGCAACAGCCCCGCCGCGTAGCCGACCTGCGTCGCCGTGATCACCCAGGACGTGGGTCCGGGCCCGCTGTGGAACGTGTCTGCCACGCGGTGGAGCAGTGGCTGCGCGTAATAGAGGTTCGCCACGATGGCCCCAGTCGCCACCGCGATGAGCGCGACCAGCGCGCGCGACAGCGGGTGCTGCGGCGGTGGCGAGGCCATCGGCCCAGGGTACCGGGGCCCTGCGGCCGAGTCGCCCTGGCACCAGGCGGCACACACTCGCGGACCGCCTATTCGTGACGGGTCGCGCCCACCACGTCTCTGTTCACTCGGCTTGCAGGACTGTCGCCGGTTGCAGGCGGCTGGCGAACCACGCCGGGCCCACCGCGACGATCATGGCGATGGCCAAGACCGCGGGAATACACAGCAGGATGCCGACTCCGGGCAGGATCGGGGACGAGACGATCCCGAGCTCGTTCGCGAAGAGCGCCCACGCGCCCCGTCCGGCCAGGATCCCCAGTGGGATGCCTCCCAACAACGAGAGCGCGGCGAAGGTTCCTGCCTGCCACGCGACGAGCGACAAGACCTGACGTCGCAAGAGCCCGATCGTCTTGAGGACGGCGACGTCACGCCTGCGGCGTTGGACCCACACCACCATGAGCTGGGCGAGGACACCGACACCCAGAACGGCGAGGACCAGAGCGAGAACCTCGGGAACGTTCTCGATCCGCGCGTAGTTGCCGACGTCGAAGGGCGCCTGCTGCGTCACGAAGCAGCTCGACTGCTGCACGCCCGAGCAGTAGTGCGCCGTCGCCCTCCCGAAGCTGCGCACGTCCCGGGCCAGGCCGGGTCCCGGAGCGAACCGGACGAGGACGAACACCCATGACTCCGAGACCGGTTGGCCGGGCTGCAAGAGGTCGGCCGCCACGACGACGGCACCGAAACCGAGGTCGGTCGCGGTGAAGCTTCCCTGGTCGAAGGCGGGGAAGACCGCCTGTCCGACGATGTGCATCTTGCGCAGGGCGCCGTTGACCCTCGCCTCGAGATACTGGCCCACCTGCCGGTGGCTGGAGCGGAGCACGGAGACCCCCAGCGCGATCTCGTCGGGACGCGTGGGAAGCCTTCCGGTCACGAGCGCCGGCCCGACGAGAGGTCCACCTCCACGCGAGAGCCCGATGGTGGGAACGTGGGAATTCATGACGTCGACCGTCCCGATGTCACCGGCCGACCACGCCACGACGCCGGGTTGCGCCACCGAGCTGCGGATCAGGGAGGACGGGAGGGGCTGGAACTGCGTGTTGATGGCGGCCTGCCACGTCTGGCCGTACAACTGGGGCGTGGTCACCAGGTGCGTCAGATTGGCGCCGAACGTCAGTGTCCCGACGACCATGGTGATCGACAGGACGGTGCCGATCAGCGCGCTCCGCACCGGCACGGCACCACGTGCGGTGCCGGGGTCGAGCGCCTCGCGGATCCCGAGAGACGCCGTGAGGGGCAGGGCGCCGCTCGAGAGCCACGCCAGCGGCCTGCGCAACGACGGTGGGCTCGTGGCGGCCCTCGCGGTGCCTCTCTCCGAGCTCAGCCGCCACGAGGGCCACGCGAGGACCGCCGTCAGCACGACGGCCGTGGCGACGAAGCCGAGGCCGAGCACGACGACGTCCGCGCTGAAGCCGGGGTTGGGCTCCGCGACCCGGGCGGCGCCGAGCGGCATGGTCGG
>DASXBZ010000099.1:0-19470 GCA_036491435.1 Acidimicrobiales bacterium | reverse complement strand
GGCGTCTCGCAGACCCAGGTCGCGGCCAAGCCCATCCAGTTCACCTCGTACGACGCCTCGTCCACCAGCAGGTAGACCTCGCCGTCCTGCTCGTAGAGGGCGGACTGGCCGACCCGTCCCATGTAGGTGTCCTCGTTGATGAAGCGCTGGCCCTTCCCGTTGACCAGGATCCCGTGGATCAGCGTGCGGGGTGGCGTGATCGGCAGCGAGACCTCGCCTGCGTACATGTTGCGGACCGAGGCGCCGATGGCCTGCGCCATACGGATGCCGCGCCCGTCGTCGCCCTCCGTGCCCACCTTGTACGTGCCGCGCACGAGCGGTGGACAGTGCTGGCGCAGCATCTCGTCGTTGAAGATGAAGCCGCCGGCGGTCAGGACCACCCCGCGGCGCGCTCGCATGGACACCGTCTCGCCGAAACGCTGTGCCTGGACGCCCACGACGCGCTCGTCCTCGACCACGAGGCGGTCGACTCGGGTGTCGGCCGAGACCGCCGCACCCGCGTCCGTGGCCGCCGCCGCCAGGTGCTGCATCAGGAGCCAGCCGGTCGAGCGCTTCGTCTTGGCCAGGTGGCCCCGCGGCGCCGGCCGTGCGATCTCGTTGAAGGGGTACGCGTCCTCTCCGCCCGAGTAGACGAGGCCCTCGGTGCCGGTCGGCGCCATGGAGGTGTCGGGGCAGAACGTGGGGTCGAAAGGGACGCCACGCGCCACGAGCCAGTCGAAGTGGCCGAGGCTCTCGGCGCAGTAGCGGGCGATCTTGGCCTCGTCGGGATCGGGTCCGCAGGCCGCCATCATGTAGCGGTACATGTCGTCGAGGCTGTCCTCGAAGCCGCAGGCGGTCTGGATCGGCGTCCCTCCGCCGAGGTACACGATCCCCTCGGCCAGCGCTGCGGCCCCGCCCGGACCGCCCGTCCGCTCGACGACCAGAACCTCGGCGCCGGCCTCCACTGCGCTGAAGGCGGCTGTCGATCCGGCCGCGCCGAAGCCGACGACGATGACGTCCGTCGTCACGTCCCAGTTCGTGATCTCCTCCGCCCCGCAAGGCTCCACGTCCATGTGCACGGTGTGCTCGGTGTGCTCGCTCACGCCTTCCCTCTGGGTTTGGGCGAGACGGTAGCCGGTCGCCCGCGCACCTCTCAGATGCGCCCGTGGGCTACCGGCTGTGCGACGCCTCCGCCGATTGGTCCCCCAGGCCAAGGCCGATCACCTCGCGCGCCCGGGTGAACACGGCGTCGAACATCGGCTCGGTCAGCGTCCCGGTGAAGGTGTTCTGTTGGCTCGGGTGGTACGAGCCGAGGAGGACGAGCCCGTCCGGCAGCGGCGCCTCCGCCAAATGGCCGAAGGCCGGGCGCGGCCTCAGCTCGTAGTACGCGGCCAGCGCCTGCCACGCGAACTGGCCGAGCGCCACCACGACCGCGGCCCGGTCCAACAACGCGAGCTCACGGGCCAGGTAGGTCGCGCAATTGGCGCGTTCCTCGGGGCGGGGTTTGTTCGCCGGCGGTGCACAATGGACGGTGGCGGTGATGTACGCGTCGCACAACGTCAGGCCGTCGTCGGCCGCGCTGCTTGTCGGCTGCGACGCGAAGCCGGCGCGGTGGAGCGCCGCGAAGAGCCAGTCGCCCGAGCGGTCGCCGGTGAACATGCGACCGGTCCGGTTGGCGCCGTGCGCCGCCGGGGCCAGGCCCACGATGACCAGCGCCGCGCGCGGGTCACCGAAGCCCGGCACGCCCCGGCCCCAGTACGTCTGGCCGGCATAGGACGCTCGTCCCGTCCGGGCGACTTCTTCCCGCCAGGCCACCAGGCGCGGGCACCGGCGGCAGGCCGTCACGTCCCGTTGCACCGCGGCCAACGAGTCCCTCGTGTCCCGGTTGGACGCCACGGCGCAGAGCCTACGATGTGCGTTCGTGCCGCCAGCAGCCCGAACGACTTCTCCCCGCCCGCCCACGCGCCGCGGCCGCAAGCCTCCGGCGGCGACGGTCGTGCTCTTGGTCCGGCACGGCACGACGCCCACGACGGGGAAGAAGCTGCCGGGACGGGCGCCCGGCCTGAACTTGTCCGAGAAGGGCCGCGCCCAGGCCGCCGCGGTGGCCGAGCGCATCGCCGCACTCCCCAAGGCCCCCACGGCCGTCTACGCGTCGCCCCTGGAGCGCACCCGCGAGACCGCAGCTCCGATAGCCCGCGCCCTCGGCCTGCGCGTGCGCACGTCGCCCGGACTGCTCGAGCTCGACGTCGGGGAATGGACGGAGAAGCCGCTCGCTCGGTTGTACCGCGACAAGCAGTGGCCAAAGGTCCAGCGCTGGCCGAGCGGCTTCCGCTTCCCTGGTGGCGAGTCGTTCTCAGAGATGTCAGCGCGGGCCATGGACGCGGTGGTCGACCTGGTCGCCGTGCACCCCGGCGAGACGATCGTCGCGGTCTCGCACGCCGACACCATCAAGGCGATCCTGGCGGCCGCGGCGGGCATTCCGCTCGACCTCATGCAGCGTCTCGTCGTTTCGCCGTGCTCGGTCTCGGCCGTCCTCTTCACCGCGGGTGGCCCCATGGTGCTCTGCACCAACAACACCGGCGCGCTCGCCGAGCTGGTGGTGTCGTGACGGTGGCGCCGCGATGAGCGAGGACTTCGACTTCGACGCCCCCGACCACTGCACGCTCGGCGTCATCGGCGAGGTCGGCCACCGCCTGTTCCTCTTCTACTGCCGTCAGGGTCTCACCGAGACCACCGTCAAGGTGGAGAAGCAGCAGATCGCTGTGCTGGCCGGCTACCTCGGGCGCATCGTCAAGGAGCTCGGGCGTCCCGGGCACTTGCCCGACGACCTCGAGTTCTACGGCACCGAGGAGTTCGAGTGGGTGGTCGGGACCATCGGCGTCTCGTATGACGAGGAGCTCGACCGCATCGTCGTCGTCCTCGAAGAGGTCGGCTCGGGCGAGGAGGACGACGAGGAGGACGACGACGACGAGCTCGACGAGGGCGCCCACGTGCTGCGCGTTGCGCTGTCGCGTGAGCAGGCGGCCGCGTTCGCCATCCACGCCACCCGGCTCGTCGAGGCCGGACGGCCCCCGTGCCCCCTCTGTTCGTTGCCCCTCGACCCGTCGGGCCACGACTGCCCGCGTACGAACGGGCACCGTCCCCCGGTTACCTGAGCGCGGTGGACGTCACCGTCGAACACGTCCTCACCGACGGTGAGATGGAGGTGCACGGACGCATCGCCGGCAGCTCCAACGCCACCCTGCTCGTCACGTGCCGGCTGGGTGAGGACGAATTGCTCGCCGTGTACAAACCCCACAAGGGCGAACGACCACTCTGGGACTTCCCCGGCGGGCTCTTCCGGCGCGAGGTCGCGGCCTACATGCTCTCCGAGGCACTCGGCTGGGGCCTTGTCCCCGAGACGGTGCTGCGGCCCGAGGGCCCCTTCGGTCCGGGCTCGGTCCAGCGCTTCGTGCACGAGGACGGCACGTCGCACTACTTCACGCTGCGCGACGATCCCAAGTGGCATCCCACGCTCATGCAGGTCGGCGCGTTCGACGTGGTTGCCAACAACGCCGACCGCAAGAGCGGCCACGTGCTGTTGGCCGAGGATCGCCTCTGGGCGATCGACAACGGCCTCTGCTTCAACGTGCAGGACAAGCTGCGCACGGTGATCTGGGACTTCGGCGGCACCACGCTCGAGCGCGCCGTGCAGGAGGACCTCGGCCGGCTGGCCCACGACGGCCCGTCCCCCGCCCTGTGCGAACTGCTCGAACCCGCTGAGGTGGCCGCCACCTGGGACCGCCTGGCGTGGCTCCTCAGCCTGCGCGCCCTGCCCGAGATGAGCGACGACGGCGATTGGCCCCCCTACCCCTGGCCCCTCGTCTGATCCGGATCCGGCGCCCCAACTCCTTCCACCCTGGTCACAGGGTTTTCCGGACCGCCACAATGATTGCTGACCAGATGCATCGTTAATATGAAACAACGATCATCAATGGGTGGACGGTGAACGGCAACCGTCCCTAGGGAGGCCCGCGTGTCGATTGACCCTTACATCGTCGTGGGCAGCGCCGTGGTTGGCTTCCTCGTCGGCATGACCGGCGCGGGCGGCGGGGCGCTGATGACGCCGATGCTCATCCTCTTCTTCAACGTCAAGCCGTCGACCGCCATCTCCAGCGACCTCGTCGCCGCGGTGTTGATGCGCCCCGTCGGCGCCATCGTCCACATGACGAAGAAGACGGTCAACTACGGGCTCGTGGGCTACATGGTCCTCGGATCGGTGCCTGCGGCGCTGCTCGGCGCGTGGTCGCTCCATCTGCTCGGCAACTCCAAGGGCGCCGAGAGCCACGTGCAGACCATCCTCGGCGCCGCGTTGCTCGTGGGAGCGGCCGCCATGACCCTGCGGGTGTTCCTCGACAAGCGGTCGGGCCAGCGCCGCCACGGCATCATCGGCGACGTCGTCGTCCGCCCTCTTCCCACGGTCGCCATCGGTGTGGTCGGCGGCTTCATCGTCGGCATGACCTCGGTCGGCTCGGGCTCGCTGATGATCGTGCTGCTCCTCTTCCTCTACCCGGTGCTCGGGGCGAACCAGCTCGTCGGCACCGACCTCACCCAGGCCGTGCCCCTGACGCTGGCGGCCGCGCTGGGCGCGCTGGCCTTCGGGCACGTCGAGTTCTCCGTCACGACGTCCATCGTGATCGGCAGCGTCCCGGCCGTCCTGGTGGGCGCGCTCATCTCCTCGCGAGCGCCGGACCGCTTCATCCGCCCGGTCATCACGTTCGTCATCTTCGCTTCGGGCCTCAAGTACGTCGGCCTCGGCACGACCGCCCTCGGCTGGACGCTCGGCGCGGTGCTCCTCGTCGGCGCGCTCTACTGGGTCGTCTACGTGCGCCCGCGCCGCGTCGGCGTGGCGACGGGTTCGGCCAATCCGCTGCACTACGGACGAGACGAGGACGAAAGGGCGCTCGAGCTCGAGAGCGCGCCCAGCCAGACGTCCTGACGCCCAAGCCGTCGAGCCCGGAGGACCGGGCCTAGATGTGGTACCCCTCGGCCACCAGCTGCGCGATGACCTGCTGGGCCACCACCTGTCCCCCGCCCGGTGTGAGGTGCGTGCCGTCGGGCGTCCGGGTGTTGACGATCTGGCCCGCCGCGTTGGTCGTGAACGCGGTGTAGCCGCCCATGGGCGTGCCGAGCGACTTGTCCGTGTCGATGAAAGTGACCGGCGGCTTGGCCGCCGCGGCCTGTTGCTTCACGATGGAATTGAGGTCGGCCATCTGCACGCTGAGGACCGGGTTCTGCATCGGTGGCATGCCCACCCACAGGACGGCGGCACCGGTGCTGCCCGCCACCTGCATGAACTGCGCGACGCGCTGCGCGTAGAGGCCGTTCCAGGCCGGCGAAGCGTACGGGGTGTCGGGTGGGCCCAGGAAGTCCTGCGCGTCGTTGGCGCCGATCATGACGACGACGACCTGGGGATTGTCCGCCTTGATGTCGTTCGCCAGCTCGGCGGGCCAGTTGAAGTAGTCCGGCCGGGTGAGCCCCGTGCTCTCACGCCCGTCGAGCCCCGCGTTGACGACGCCGGTCCCCGCCAGGTCCGACTGGAGCGCGCCGCCCATGTCGAGCCCGATGGAGTCGCCGACGATGAGCACGCGCAGCGGTGTTGCGGCCGTCGGGAGCTTGGGATTGGGCGGGACCGTAGTGGTCGTCGGCGCCACCGCTTGCCCCGGCACGGTCGAGGGCTGCGTCTTCGGCTTCGACTTCGACTTGTGCGGGTGCGGTCCCGAGATGATCAGGCCCGCCGTGCCCCCCGGCTGGTCGTTCTCGCGTCCGGTCGCCGACACGATCCGCGACAGCTGCAGGGCGCGGCTCAGCGCCGCGATCGGCCGGGTGATGTCGAGGCTGATGGTCCGGCGCGTGCCCACCGGCGAGACCTGTGCGTTGTGCTGGAGCGTCGGCGCGAACAGCAGGAACCACACCGCGAAGGCCAGCACGCCGAGGAGAAGGACGCGGGTCCAGGGCAACCGCACGCGCCCGTCGCGCGGCGGAGCACCGTCCACGGCCGTCGACCAGACGCTGAGGGCCTCGTCCACCAGCGCGGCGGAAGGCGGAGCCGGCGCCGATGAAGGCGCAGACGCAGATGCAGGGGCGGATGCAGGGGCAGACGCAGGCGCACCGGCCGGTGCCGCCGCGGTCGTCGGGAGTTCGGCGTCCATATCCATCAGAACCGGTAGTAGATGAAGGGCGCGACGCCCACGGGGCCGAAGGTCGTGATGCCGGCCAGGGCGACGCCGAGGATCCCGACCTGCCACGCCGCATGCAGGCGCGAGAAGGAGGCCTGGACGCGGAGCACGCTGATCGGCGGCACGAATTGGGAGACCAGGGTGCCCGCGACGACGAGCACCAGCAGCGGGGTGACGAGCGGCGACGCCTCGCCCCACCCGCTGAACATGCGGCCGAGCACCGCCAGGGCCTGCGACACCCCCGATGCATTGAAGAACACCCAGCCCAGGCACACGAATTGGAAGGTCAGGAAGCGCTGCACCCAGATCCGCACCGGGCCGTCGGCCACCGCCGGCAGCCCGCGGCGCTCGCGCATGGACCGGCGCACGTGCCCCACGCTCTGGCCGACGCCCATCAGCGCGCCCCAGATCACGAAGGTCCAGGCGGCGCCGTGCCATAGGCCGCCGAGGACCATGGTGATCATGATGTTGCGGACCGTCGTGACCCCGTTCCCGGAGTTCCCGCCGAGCGGGATGTAGAGGTAGTCGCGCAGCCAGCGCGAGAGCGTCATGTGCCAGCGGCGCCAGAAGTCCTGCAGGTTGCGCGCCGTGTACGGCGCGTTGAAGTTCTGGGGGAAGCGGAACCCGAGCAGCAGGGCGAGGCCGATGGCAATGTCGGTGTAACCGCTGAAGTCGCAGTAGATCTGCACGGCGTAGCCCCACGCGGCGAAGATCGCCTCGAGCGCGGAGTGCTGGCTGGGCGACGTGAACACCGGCTGCACGATGTGGGCCGACACGTACGACGAGATCACGACCTTCTTGAACAGCCCGGCGAGGATCAGCCAGAAGGCACGCGAGTAGTCGATGTTGTCGGGGTCACGCCGGCGCCGGATCTGGGGCAGGAGCTCGGTCCCGCGCACGATCGGGCCGGCCAGCAGGTGGGGGAAGAAGGAGAGGTAGACCGCGAAGTCGAGGGGCTTGGCCGGCTCGAGCTTGTGGCGGTAGATGTCGATCACATAGCTGATCGCCATGAAGGTGAAGAAGGAGATCGCGATCGGCAGTGCCACCTGCAGCAGCGGAACGGGCTGGCCAACGCCGAGGCTGCGGGTGACGTTGTCGAGGTTGACCGAGACGAAGCCGTAGTACTTGAACCAGCCGAGGATGCCGAGCAGGGCCGCGACCGTGACGATCATGGCGGTGCGCCGGCCGCGGTCGTTGCGCATGGCCCCCGTCACGTTGCCGCCGACGTAGGCCACGGCGGTCGTCAACAAGAGCAACAAGCAGTAGCTCCAACCGACCCAGCCGTAGAAGACGTAGCTGAGCCCGATCATCGCGAGCTTCCATGGCCCCGCGTAGGGGTTCAGCAACCAGTTCACCGTGAAGGCCACGGCGAAGAAGATGGCGAAGTCGATCGTGGGAAAGAGCATCGGCGATCAGTGCGTGGGCCGAATGTACCGCCGACCGGTTGCTCGCCCTGGGCACGTTGTCCACGTCGCCCGCGGCTCCCGCAACGTGCCGCGCCGCCATGGGTGTGTCACGCCGGTCGCCCCTCTCACCGGGACAATGGTGGTGCATCCGGCCCACCCCCCGGGACCGGGCAGCGCCGCAACGAGCGGTGGGGGCCCGAAAGCCCGAAGGCCCCAGAGCCCGAGAGTTCCTAGCCCTTGGCTTTCAGCTGCTCGATGAGTGCCGGCAGCACCTTGTGCACGTCGCCGACGATCCCGAGGTCGGCCACCGAGAAGATCGGGGCCTCCTGGTCCTTGTTGACCGCGATGATGTTCTTGGAGCCCTTCATCCCGACCAGGTGCTGCGTAGCACCGCTGATGCCGCAGGCCACGTACACGTTCGGCTTGACCGTCTTGCCCGTCTGGCCGACCTGGTGCGAGTAGGGCACCCAGCCGGCGTCGACGATTGCCCGCGACGCGCCCGCTGCGCCGTGCAAGAGCTTGGCGAGCTCCTCGATCCATTCGTAGTTCGCCGCATCCCCGAGCCCACGTCCGCCCGATACGACCACCGGCGACTCGTCGAGCTTCGGCCCGCTGCGCTCCTCCACGTGGCGGGCCACGACCTTCGCCGTGTTCGTCGCCGCGACGTCGGGCACGGCGGCCGCCGTCACCGTGGCCGCGCCGCCTCCACCGGGCTCCGCCGCGAACGACTTGGCCCGAATGACGAAGATGCCCGGCCCGGCACCGGTGAACTTCGCGGTCACGATTTCGTTCCCGCCGAAGATCGGGTGCTCGCTCGACAGCGCGCCGTCGCCCGCCACCAAGCCGGTCACGTTCGTCAGCACGGGCTTGTCGAGCTTGGCCGACAGGCGTCCCGCGATGTCCCGGCCCTCGTAGCTCTGCGCGAACAAGATCGCGTCGGGCGCGTTCCCACCCTTGATCAGCTCGGCCATCGCCGCGGCCACCGGCACGCCGGGCAGGGCGTCGCCGATGTCGCCCACGTCGTAGACCGTCGTCGCGCCGTACTCACCGAGCGGCCCCGCCAGCGCCGAGACGTCAGGGCCCCAGGCGACAGCCTCGACCGTCGAGCCGACGGTGCGGGCCTCGGTCAGCAGCTCGAGCGTCACGGGCGTGGGTGCGCCGTCGACGTGCTCGGCCAGCACCCAGATCTTGTCGATCGCCATCTCAGACCACCTTCAGTTGCTCGAGGAAGGTCACGATGCGCGCCGCACCGTCACCCTCGTCCACCACGATCTCTCCCGCCGCGCGCGCCTCGGCCGGCGCCACGTTGGTGATCTCCTGCCCGGCCCCCGCCGCGCCCACCTGCGACGCGTCAATCCCGAGATCCGCCACCGTCAGGTTGTCGACCGGCTTCGACTTGGCCGCCATGATCCCCTTGAACGAGGGGTACCGCGGCTCGACCACGCCCGCCGTCACGGTGACCACCGCCGGCATCGGGACGGTCACCTCGTCGTAGCCCGCCTCGGTCTGGCGCTCGACCGACACCGAGGAGCCGTCGACCTTGATCGCCTTGGCGAACGTCACCGAGGGCAAACCCATGAGCTCGGCCACCTGCACAGGCAGCGTGCCGGTGTAGCCGTCGGTCGACTCGGTCGCCATCACGACGAGGTCGGGGTTGGCCCGCCCGATGGCGGCCGCCAGCACCTTGGCCGTACCCAGCGCGTCGCTACCGGCCAGCGCATCGTCGCTGACCAGAATGGCCTTGGCCGCGCCCATGGCGAGCCCGGTCCGCAGGCCGGAGGTCTCACCGCCCGGGGCCATGGAGACCAGGGTGACCTCGTCACCCTCGCCGCCCGCCAGCTGCAGAGCCATCTCGACGCCGTAATTGTCGGAGTCGTCCATGATCAGCTTGCCGGAGCGGTCGAGCGTGTGGGTGTCCGGCTTGAGGGCCCCGGGGGCCGCCGGATCAGGGATCTGCTTCACGCAAACGACGACGTTCATGGCCGACCATCTTTGTGGACCAGGCCCTTCCCCCGCCATTCGACCCGTTCACGGGGCCTTTTCGCCGCACACTCCTGCGCCCGGTCGCAGCCTCCTGCCCCTCTCAATGGCCGTGGCGGCCCTGTCGGGGCGGCGGCGTCCCGCCCCGGAACCGGTCGCGGCCGCTGGCCCGGTCGGGCCGGACGGTTAGGGCCGGGCGAAACAGCGATCGCCACGGCCGCCTCCTTCTTCTCGTTCGGTGAGCCGAATCGACGGCTTTTCTTCCGCACCGCCCCGACGGGTGCGACGGCGATTGCCTCAGCCGGCGGTGCCCGAGCGGGCGGCGGCGAGGGCGTCGCCCAGACGGTCGGTGATGACCGCGTCGACGCCGAGAGCGACCATGGCGGCCAGATCGGCCGGCGCGTTGACGGTCCAGACGTTGACGGCGAGGCCGGCCGCATGAGCCTGCGCCACCAGGTCGGGCGTGACGAGGGTCACGAAGGGGTGCACGGCGCGGAAGCCCGCGGCGGCCGCCTCGGCCAGCGCCGGCCCGGGCTCGGCCGCCCAGCCCCACAGCGCGCCGATGGGCAGGCGTTCGTCCGCGGCCTGCACGGCGCGCAGCGTGGCGGGTTCGAAGGACGAGACGAGGACGCGGTCGGTCCAGCCCGCCTCGTCGATCGCCGTCGCCGTCAGCGCGGCCACCGCCTCGCCCTCGTCCCAGCCGGGATCCTGGGGTGCGTTCTTGATCTCCACGTTGACGAGCATCCCCTCGCAGGCCCCGAGGGCGTCGGCGAGGAGGGGGACGTGCGTCGGCAGGTCGGCCACCCCGAGCTCGCAGATCGGCCCGAGGCCGGGCACCTCGGCGTCGTGGTGGACGGCGAGGCCGCCGTCGGCCGTGAGGCGGACATCGAGCTCGACGCCGTCCGCGCCGCGGCGGCGGGCCTCGGCGAAGGCATCCAGCGTGTTCTCGGTGAAGCCCTCGGGGGCATTTTCGGTACCCTCTGTGCAACCCCTATGTGCCCAGACGTTTGTCACGTCGTTCACGAATCCTCCGCGATGCAGGTGAAAAAATTCACAAAAACTCCTTGCACGGTTTGACCAGGGTCGTTAGCCTCTTCTTGTTAACCGCTTTTTACGGACGGGCACGTTCTAGGCTCGATCATGTGAATTGCTTCACAATGCTGGTGGAGGCACTTTCCGATGGCACTCATGTGGAACCGGACCGTCGATTGGGACATGGACGACTGGCGGCGCTCGGCCGCTTGCCGCAACACAGAACCTGACCTTTTCTTCCCCGTCGGCACGACTGGGCCGGCGATCGACCAGATCGAGGCGGCCAAGCGGGTGTGCCGCTCGTGCGACGCCATCGAGCCCTGTCTCGACTTCGCGCTGGCCACCAACCAGGAGTCCGGCGTCTGGGGCGGCACCTCCGAAGAGGAGCGCCGCAAGCTGCGCAAGGCCTGGCTCGCCGCCCGCCGCTCGCAGCGCGCCGCCAGCTGAACCTTCCTACCGGCAACGGTTGCCGTCGAGCACCGGCTGCCGTCGTTCGTCATCCTTCGTCCCGCGCCGCTGCTCAGTTCGGCGCGCGCATGGGCACCGAGATCGCGACCCGGGTCCCGCCGCCTTCCGACTTGGGCACGTTCGCCATGGAGATCGTCCCCTCGAGCTGACTGACCACGAGGTTGCGCACGATCGAGAGCCCCAGGCTCGTCGTCTGCTCGACGTCGAACCCCTCAGGCAGGCCCAGCCCGTCGTCGCGCACGTCGATGTGCAGGACGTCCTTGCCCGGATCGAGCGTCAGGTCGACGTGGCCGACCGGCACGTAGCCGGCGGCGCCACCCGCGCCCTCGAGCCCGGCCGCCCCGTCGTCGCCGCCGGCGTTCTGAGGGTCGAAGGCGTGCTCGACCGCGTTCTGCAGTAGCTCGGCGACCGTCAGCGCCAGCGGGGTCGCCACATCGGCCGCCACCTCGCCGAGGTCGCCGTGGACCGCGATCACGATCGGCTGCGAGGAGACGACGGAGTCCTCGGCCATCTGCACGAGCGAGGCAACAATCTCGGCGAAGGGCACCTGGTCGCTCGGGTCGCGCGAGAGGATCTCGTGCACGAGGGCGATGGAGCGCACGCGCCGCTCCGACTCGTGCAGCGCCACGCGGGCGGCGCGGTCCCCCACCCGGCGGGCCTGGAGGCTCAACAGGGACGAGATGGTTTGCAGGTTGTTCTTGACCCGGTGGTGCACCTCGCGGATGGCGGCATCCTTGGAGAGCAACAGGCGGTCAAGGCGCCGCACGTCGGTCACGTCGCGCAGCAGGATCATGGCGCCGGTCACCACGCCGTGGGAGAGGAGCGGGATGCAGTGGACGAGCACGATGACGTCGGGGCGCCGCTCCACCTCTTCGACGACCGGGCGGCCGGTGGCGAGCGCCCACTCCACCGCAGACTCCTCGATGTCCAGGTCGCCGAAGCGCCGGCCCTCCGGCTGCGTGTAGATCCCCATGCGGTGGAACGCGTTCATCGCGTTCGGGGAGGCGAACTCGACGCGCCCGTCGGCGTCGACGATGACCACGCCGTCGCCGACCCGGGGCGCCTCTTCGGTGCCGACGTCCTCGTCGGGGAAGGGGAAGGAGGACTGGGCCACCATGTCGGCGAGGCGCTCGAACACATCGAGGTAGGTCCGCTCGTACATGGACGTCGGGCCCTTGAGGGGCGCCAGCGACACCCTGAGGAGCGCGCCGATGATGCGGTCCTCGAAGCGGACCGGGATGTTCTCGACCGGGACCTGTTCGCCGAGGATCGGGTGGTGGATGCTGCCGCGCACGATCTCGCCGGTGTGCAAGCACCGCGCCACCAGCGCCCACTGCGACTCGTTCACCGTCTGGCCGACGAGGTCCTGTTCGACCAGGGTGGGCCGGTTGTTGGGCCGCATCTGGCCGAGGACGACCAGCTCGGGGTCGGTGTCGTCGTCGGCCGAGGCCTCGGGGCGCTGGCCCTGGCCGGGGCCGTGACCGTTGCCGCTCACGGTGCTCGCGTGCACCGGCACGAGCAGGAGCAGGTCGGAGAAGGAAAGGTCGGCGAGCACGCCCCAACTGCCGAGGAGGCGCTGGAGGTGCTCGAGCTCCTCGGGCTTGAGGTCGGTGTGGGTCTGCGCGAGCTCGGCTGGTGTGGGCATCAGGCCTCGGTTCCCTTCGCCGTCGCAGTTTCGCCCGCGCCTGCACCCGCCGTCACGGGCACGGGGTGCCCGACGCGTCCGCGGTAGGCCTGGAGCGTGCCGGCGCCGGCCGCCGCGAGCACCGCGCGCAGGTCCTCGGCCTGGTCCGCCACGTGCTCGAGGCGGTGCGCGTCGGAGGCCGTCGTGAGCGGCACGCCGCGCGCCACGAAGCGGTCCAGGAGCCCGGCGGCCGGATACTGCTCGTCCACCGGCTTGCGCCACCCCGCCGACGACACCTCGGCAGCCATGCCCGAGGCCGCCGCCGCCTCCGCGATGCGGTCCCACCATTCGGCGGGCGCAGCCGGCACGTGCCCCATCACCTTGATGAGGTCGGGGTGCGCCAGCACGTCGCACGAGCGCGAGGCGGCCAACTCTTCCATGGCTCCGGTATAGGCGTCCCAGCAGGCGTCGACCTCGCGGGCCGACCACTCCGCCATGGAGACCGGGTCGTCGAGGTCGTCGAAGCGCCAGGCCCCCACCCAGTGCACCGACCCGAGGAGCACGTCGAACGGGTAGCCGGCCAGCAGCCCGGCGACCGTGTCCATGCGGCCCTCGTAGAAATCGACCTCGAGGCCGATGACGATGGGCAGCCCCGCCTCTTTCGCCGCCAGCGCGCACTCCACGTACGCGTCGAGGTCGGCAGTGGCGTGGAACTTCCAGTACCGCGCCATGGACTCGGCCAACGACGGCGAGATGCCCGGGTCGTCCCAGAACCCGCCCAGCAACGCATCGGCTTGGCGGAACCGGAACAGGTGCTCGGTCACCGCGAGCTCGGTGACCCCCGCCTCCTGGGCGCGCTCGCAGTACGCGGCGAGCTGTTCGGGGCGCAACGGCGTCTCGTGCTCAGAGTGCGGCCACAGGTGGAGGTGGTAGTCGAGCACGTGGGCGGTCCTTGTCCCCCGGTCAGTTCCGGGCGGGCGCGGGAGTGGCGTGGCGGATCAGGGTCACGCCGTCGCGCACGGTGGTGAGCACGCACACAACGCGGGGGTCGTTGACCACCTTGTCGTTGAAAGCGCGCAGCGCCTGCGCGCCCTCGTGGGGGTGTTCCTCGGACGCCAGGACGCCGCCCGACTGGAGCGTGTTGTCGACGACGATCAGGCCGTGGGGCGCGAGCTTGGGCAGCACCGCCTCGTAATAGGCGTCGTAGGAGACCTTGTCGGCGTCGATGAAGACGAGGTCGAACGGGCCCTGCAACTCCTCGAGTGAGCGCAGCGCCGGCCCCTCGATCACGCTGACGTAGCTCTCGTAGCCCGCCTCCGCGATGTTGCCCCGGGCCACTTTGGCGTGGTGCGGATCCACCTCCAGCGAGATGATCGCGCCGCCCTTGGCCAGCCCGGCCGCCATGGCGATGGCCGAGTAGCCGGTGAAGGTCCCGATCTCGAGGACGCTCGTGGCCTGGAGGGCGAACACCAGCATCTCGAGGAAGCGGCCTTCCTGACGCCCGACCATCATCCCCCAGGCGGGGAAGTCGGCCTTGGTCGAGGCGTCGACCTCCAAGAGGTGCGCCGTCGGCGCGGTGGTGTGGGCGTCGGCGTACTCGAGGACCTCGGGGTTGATGAGCTCGGTCATGGCACCGATGGTACGCGCCCGGTACCGGGGGTTGGCCTTTCAGCGTCGTCTACGCCAAATCCTGCTCACGCCGGACGAAATGCGCACACCGTCGTGCTCACTCGGCCGAGGCGAGCAGCCCCTCCTGCGCAAAGGCGACCGGATGCGCAGCGCAGCGCGAAGTCAGTGCGAACAACGCGGCAGCGGCTGCGTCGGTGGGGCCTGGGCCCCAGTCGATCCCCCCGGGCCGGACCGGTTCCGGCGGGCCGATCCGTCAGTCCCAGAGCTGCGCGCCGAGCCGGAGCAGCCCGCCCATGTCGTAGATGTCTGCGTCGAAGAACGGCACGGTCACGAGCACGTCGGGCGCCCCTCGCAGTTCGGCCATCTGCTCGGCCTCGCGCCGCGCCACGACGCCGAAGTGCTGAAAGCTCTCGGCGACCTCGACGATCACCCGCGCCGCCACCGCCGGGTCGTCGGTGAGCCCCTCGGCCAGCTCGGCCGACTGCTTCTCCATCGACTGGGCGAGCTTGTCGGTCTTGGCGTCGCGCAGGTACGCGGGCAGCACCTTGTTCAGGACGATGGCCCCGAGATGCAGCTTGCGCGCCGCCAGCTCGGAGGAGAAGAACTCGGCCTCGCGCACCGGCGTCGCCTCGAGCGTGGACACGACCATGAAGGTCGTGCGCCGGTCCGACAACAGGCGCGTGACGGCCTCGGCCCGCTCGACGAAGCCGCTGTACATCGACTGGAACAAGATGAAGAACTCCGAGATGTCCGCCAGGAACTGCGTTCCGAGGATCCGGTCGGCCACTTGGTAGAAGGGCCGCGCCGCCACGTTCACCAACCGCGACCGGTACGGCACGATCAGCCAGCGCAACAGGCGCGACGAGAAGAAGTCCGCCATGCGCTGCGGCGCATCGAGGAAGTCGAGTGCGTTGCGCGTCGGTGGCGTGTCGACGACGATCAGGTCGTACTTGCCTTCGGTGTGGATCTCGTAGAGGCGCTCCATGGCGATGTAGTCGTGCGACTGCACGAAGCGTGCCGAGATGTTCTGGTAGAGCGGGTTGGCGAGGATCTGTTCGCGCGTCGCCTCGTCTGGCGCATGGGCCCGGATCAGGTCGTCCCAGCTCTGCTTGGTATCGAGCATCGCCGCCCACAGCTCGCCTCTCGGATGGGCGCCCGCCCCGGCGAACACGTCGTCGGGGATGCGGACCTCGTCGTTCCCGATCCCCTTGAGGCCGAGGGCGTCGGCCAACCGGCGGGCGGGATCGACGGTGAGCACCAGCACCCGGCCGCCTTGTTCGACCACCGCCGTGGCGGCCAGCGCCGCCGCGGTCGTCGTCTTGCCTACGCCGCCGGGCCCGCAGGCGATCACGATGTCCTTCGCCGCCAGCAGGTGCGCGACGGTCTTCGCGTCGCCGGCGCTCTTGGCCACAGTCACAGGCCCAGCTCCTCGCCCAGTGCGTGCGCGACCTGGCGCGTTGTGCGGGCGCCGAAGCTGCGCGCGAAGAGGTAGGGCAGCAACAGCACGGGCATCCCGGGCGGGAGCCCCGCCTGGAGGTGCTGGAGGTGCATCGAACGGGTGCGCCGCAGCGTGACCGCCAGCCGGGCGGCCTCGAGCACCGGGACCACCGACCCGCCGGCCCGTCCGGACAAGATCTCTTCGGTCGCCGGCTCCCGTAGCTGCTCGAAGATCTCCTCCTCGCGCTGCGCGAACAGCTCGGGCAGGACGCGGTTCACCACGACCGCCGACATGCGCACCGTGGTCTCCTCGCGTATGCGCGTCGCCAGCTCGATGGTCTCGTTGACCGGCATCTCCTCGGGGGTGCAGACCGCGACGAGGCCGGTCTGCTTGGGGTCCGAGAGAATCTCGAGCATCCAGTCGGTCTGGCCGCGGATGAGGCCGACCTTGACGAGGTCGTTGATGGCCTGCGGTGCCGCCAACTGCCCCACGATGTGGCCGCTCGCCGCCGCGTCGACCACCACGAGGTCGTAGTGGCGCTCCTTGACCTCCCAGCAGAATTTGCCGACCGTCAGGATCTCCCGCACCCCGGGGGCCGCCGTCGCGACGAAGTCGAACGCCTTGGCCAGTGGCCCGATGCGACCGACGACCGGGATGCGCAGGTGCAGCTTGAGGTACTCGCGCAACGATGCCTCGGTGTCCATCGACATGGACCAGATGCCCGGCGCGATCTCCCGCGGCGTGAAGTCGGTCGGGGGCGCCTCGAAAAGCGAGGTGACGTCTCCTTTGGCGTCGGTCTCGCAGACGAGGACGCGCTTGCCCTGTTCGGCCGCGAGCTGGGCCAGGCCGGCGGCCACCGTCGTCTTGCCGACGCCGCCCTTACCGGTGACGAAGACCAGCTTGAGGTCGAGCAGGTCGACGGCCGCGCTCAAAGGTCCCGCGCCCCTCCCGCCACTTCCGCCACGGAGGACCTGGCCCTCAGGGTGCGCCGAACCCGACGCGGCGCTCCGAGGACGGCGCCCCGACCTCGACGTAGGCGACCTTCACCACCGGCACGCCCACCTTGCGGCCCTTGCGGTCGGTCAGCCAGAGGACGCCGTCACCCGCATCGAGCATCTTCTCGATGTCTTTCACCAGCGTGTCGCGGTCCGCGTCCTCGGGCATCTCCACCTCGAGCTCCTTGGGGGTGTGGGTGATGCCGATACGCACGTCCACCTGGGTCACTCCTCTCGTGGCCGCTCACGGGCCGTGTCCTGGTCTCCTGGACGTTACTGCCACGCGACAGACTGCATGCCATGAGCGGAGCCGAAGGCCCCGTCGGGACGGAACGCAACGTCCGCTGGGCAGCGACGATGGCGGGCTACGCCGGCCCTGTGCGTCTGGCCCACGCCGACTCCCACGCCCGGATCGGTCCGGCCCCCGACGCGCCGGCGTCGGATCGCCCCGAGCGCATCTCGCCCTGTGGCCGCCTCGAGCGGGAGGGGCTCGAGGCGACGCTGCTCGCGCCGGGCGCCACCCGCGCCGCGGGCGCCGGCGAACGCCCGCGTCACGAGGAGCCCGACGCGTGGCGGACCTGCTTCGAGCGCGATCGGGACCGCATTCTCCACGCCACCGCGTTCCGACGCCTGGCCGGCAAGACCCAAGTCTTCGTCTTCCCCCAGGACCACCAGCGCACCCGGCTCACCCACGCGCTCGAGGTGGCCCAGGTCGCCAGCGCCATCGCCCGGGCCCTGCGGTTGAACGTCGCGCTGACCGAGGCCATCGCGCTGGGCCACGACTGCGGCCACGGCCCTGGTGGCCACGCCAGCGAGGACGCGCTCGACCCCTACGTGGCCGGAGGCTTCGACCATGCGCCGTGGGGGGCGCTGGTCTCGCTCGCGCCGTTGAACCTCTGCGCGCAGACGGTGGATGGCATCGCGAACCACAGCTGGTCCCGCCCAGCGCCGTCGACGCCCGAGGGTGAGGTGGTGAGCTGGGCCGACCGGATCGCGTACGTGTGCCACGACTGGGAGGACGCGGTCCTGGCCGGGATCGTGGCGCCGCCGCAGTTGCCCGACTCGGTGCGCGCGCGCTGCGGCGAATCCCGCGGCGCGCAGCTGGGCGCCTTCATCACCGGGGTGGTGTCCGCCACCCTGCGCACGGGCCAGGTCGGCATGGAAGAAGAGGAGGCGGAGGCGCTGGCCGCCTTCCGCGCCTGCAACTACGAGCGCATCTACTTGCGCGAGGCTTCGCTCCGCCAGGGCGAAGCCGTGGTGGCCGTGCTGCGCGCGCTCGTCGAGCACTTCGCGGACCGGCCGCACCTCGTCGCCGACGACGGAGCACCCGATCGCCCGCCCGACGTGGTGGCCGGGAGCGAGGACGCGGTGCGCGCCGCGGTCGCGTACGTGGCCGGGATGACGGACCGCTTCGCCTTCCGCCAGGCGGTGGCACTGCTCGACTGGGATGTGGCCAAACTGCCGGCCGGCGTGGACGGCTGAGCAGGCGCCTGTTCCCGTCCTGATCAGGCGACGGGGTCGGGGTCGGCGTCGGGGAAGTCCGGCGGCCGCTTCTCCGTGAGGGCGGCCACCCCTTCGGCGAAATCGGCGCCCTGCATCATCTCGGCCATGCGCAGCCCGGCGTCCTGCACCGCGGAGGCCGCGTCGAGGTGCAGATCACGGTAGAGCTGCAGCTTGGTCGCGGCGAGTGACGACGGCGCGATGTCGCGGGCGAGCGCGCCGGCGTAGGCATAGGTATGCGCCAGGAGCTCCTCCGGTTCCAGCACCTTGTTGACGAGCCCGAGCTGTTCGGCCTCCTCGGCCAGCACGACCCGGCTCGAGAGCAGGAGGTCGGCGGCGCGGGTCACGCCGATCAGGCGCGGCAGGAGCCACGAGAGGCCGTACTCGGCCGGCAGCCCGAGCCGTCCGTGCGACGTCGTCAGCTTCGCCCCCCGCGCCGCGAAGCGCAGGTCGCAATAACAGGCGAGCACAAGGCCGACGCCGGCCGCCGGCCCGTTGATGGCCGCGATGATCGGCTTGGGGATCCCGAACTGGGAGGCGAAGTCCGCGTCGAACTCCGGCCGGACGCCGTAGCCCGGCATCGCCACGTCATCACCCAGACCGGCGTCGTACCCGCCCCGCTCGACGTGGCCCTCGAGGGCACGGCTGTCGGCGCCGGCGCAGAAGCCACGCCCCGAACCCGTCACCACGATCACCCGGACGCCCGGATCGGCACTCGCCCTGTCCAGCAAGGCCCGGTACTCGGCGTGCATGCGCCCGGTCCAGGCGTTGAGTCGCTCCGGCCGGTGCAGCCTGACCGTGGCGACCCGGTCGCGGACGTCGTAGCGCGTGACCTTCAGCTCGGAGACGTCCACCTCAATCGAGGGTTTCGAAGCGCGTCGAGTGCAGCGTGCCCGCCTCGACGGCCCGGGCGAACTCCGCCTGGATGGGGTCGTCCTGGGTCTCCCGGTAGAAAGAGGCGGCGTCGTCCTCGCTCCACCAGAGGGTGACGACCAGCCATTCCTCCCCATGGCGCGCGGTCGTCCGCCGGAGGAAGCCGGGCCGGTTCGGGATGAGCTCTGTCTGCAGTCGCTTGTCCAGGGCGAGAAAGGACTCGTCGCTGACCCCCTCGGCCAGGCGGAACGTCGTGACCTCGACGACCGACATCGTCAGGCCTGCACCAGCATGAGCGGATTGCCCTCCGGATCGGTGATCGCGGCGA
>DASXBZ010000098.1:0-1673 GCA_036491435.1 Acidimicrobiales bacterium | reverse complement strand
GACCCGCTGTGACGACGAGAACCGCGACCCCGACGACAAGGAGGCGGCCAACCTCGACGGCCTGCGCTCAGAGATGGCGCCGCTCGGCGAGCGCCTGATCGAGCTGCGCGAGACCGAGGACCGCCGCTACGCCGCCGTGCGCGCCATGGCCGAGGCGCCCGAAGCGCCGCCCGAGTCCAATGGCAACAAGTCGATGGTCCACGTGCGCTCAGAGGCCGAGATCTACCGCCGCGCCGACGCCGGCGGCGGGGAACGCTTCGGTTTCTTCCGAGACCTCCTGCACGCCCAGATGGACGCCGACCCCGAGGCGCGCGCCCGCCTCGAGCGCCACGCCGTCATGATGCGCGCCGCGGGCACGACCACGACCGGCACCGGTATGGTCCCGCCGACCTGGCTCTTCGAGGAGTTCGCCGTCATCGCGCACGGGGCGAGGCCCTGGGCCGACACCCTGCGCCGCGTCGGGATCGACTCGGCCAACCCGATCAACATCGGCGTCCAGGCCAGTCCGGGTGCCGTGGTGGCCGCGCAAGCCTCTGAGAACACGATCCCGAGCGACGGCTCGATCAACGTGAGCCTGCTCACGACCTCGCCCAAGACCTACACCGGCAAGGTCGACGTCAGCCGCCAGCTCGTGGACGGATCGAACCCCTCGGTCGACGGCATCGTCTACGCCGACTGCATGGGCGCCTACAACGAGACCATCGAGTCGGCCGTCGTGGCCGCCATCGAGGCCGCCACCGGCTTCGCGGCGACCATCACCTACCCGGGCACCGCCCCGGTCTACGCGAACCTGCCCGACGCCTTCGTCGACGCCGGCGCCTCGGTGCGCAAGCACCGCAAGGCCCCGCCGCGCACGGTGCTGTGCTCGGAGGGCGCCTGGGCCTACATGGCCAAGCAGAAGGACACGGCGGGGCGCCCGCTCATCGTGACCGGTTACCACGGCCCGGTGAACGCCTACGGCCTCGGCGAGGCCGTCACCTACGGCCACGTGGCCGGCGAGGTGGTCGGCCTCCAGGTGATCCCGTCGTGGGCCGCGGTCGACAACCACCTCTACGTGGCCAAGGCCGACGACATGCTGCTGCTCGAGTCGTCGACCTTCAACTTCCGCTACGAAGAGGTGCTCGGCCCCGAGTCGATCCGCCTCGGTGTCTGGGGCTACGCCGCCCCGGTGGTGGCCCGCTACCCCGCCGCACTGGCCAAGATCGACGCCGGCGTCACCATCCCGGCCCCGGCCGAGGAAGAGGCCGAGGCTCCCGCCGAGGAGGAGCGCGCGCTCGAGCCGGGCGACGGACCGGGTACGCCCAAGGCCCGCCGGGCCCGCTAGTCAATGGCGACGGGCTGGCCGACCCAGGACGACGTCTGCGCGATCCTGCGCCTGCAGGAGCCGAGTGTGGACGCCACCGTCGTGGAGTCGGCCCGCCTGGCCGCCATCAACTACGTCATCGGCCGGGTGGACCCGGGCATCTGGGGCGGCCTGCCGCCGCTCACCAACACCGCGGTCCCCGACGGGCTCTACGAGGCAGCGCTGTTGTTGGCGTCGCGTTGGTACCGCCGGCGGGACTCCCTCGACGGCACCATCGGCTGGGGCGACATGGGCGTGGTCCGCGTCGGGCTCAAGGATCCCGACGTCGAGGCGCTCATCGGCGGCTACATGGCGGTGGTCATATGAGCTT
>DASXBZ010000097.1:0-17705 GCA_036491435.1 Acidimicrobiales bacterium | reverse complement strand
GGTGCCACATTCGCGTAGCCAGCGTTGTTGACCACGACATCCAACCGCCCGAACCGATCGACTGCTGTCTGGACTGCGCGCTGCGCCGCTCTCGAGTCGGTGACGTCGAGGGGGATAGCAAGCAGGTCAGCGGTGTGGAGTCGCGCCAGATCGTTTAGGACATCGGGCCTGCGGGCCGTTGCAACAACTCGATCCCCCACTGCCAGAGCAGCTTCAGTGAGCGCTCGGCCGAACCCGCGCGACGAGCCCGTAATGAACCATGTCTGCTGCATTCCTCTACTCCATCACACCTGTACGACTTGACGCCCCGGCTGGGTCGCCCAGGCAATTTGACCTGGCGCCGCGATCTGGTGTCGTTCCCGTGGTTTTTGTCGCGTGCGCGGACTCGTTGGCGCTGCTAGACCCAGGCCCTGTGTGAGGCCTGTTAGCAAGGGAGAAGGCGGTGAATCCGGGGTGGCGTTCCGAGCCCGATCGCCGCGAAGAGGGGTGACAACGCTCCAGTAGCGTGCCGAAAATGACCGACCCGGGGCCGCGCGAGCTTGGGCGTGGGGTCGTCGTGGCGACCGGCATGGCTGCTCCCGAACCGTGGCGGGACTGCACACGGCTGTCCATCGACGAACGGGCCCTGGGGGATCCGGAGCTGGCCGTGACCGCCCTGCACCGAGCGTGGCTCGAGCGGGAGCCCGTGGTGGTCGAGCTCGGGGTCGATTCCAGGGAGCTGCAGGAGCCCGAAGTCTGCTTTCGTCCCGTCCACAGCCTGAACCCGCGATTCGAGTTCACGCGGGAGCGCCTCCATTTCCTCGTCTGGGCGAACAACTACGACGCCCGGACAGGAGACCCGGTCTGGTGGCACCGTCGCAAGGCGGCCCGCAGGTTCAAGGACGTGGGCGCAAGCGAGACTGGACCGGCAGACATCCTGTTGTCCGACGGGACGCCGCTCTATATCGACGGGGGTCCGTTCGAGCCTCCAGCGCTCCCAGACGGCACCGGGATCGTCCATCGATGGAACACCGAGGCGGGGTCCTTGTCGAGCGTCGCCCACCTTGCACCCGACGCCGACCTGGCCGCCGATCAGCTGGTAGCGGTTCGCAATCCAACCGGGGGTGCGCGGGTCATCGCACCGGCAGGCTCCGGAAAGACCCGCGTCCTGACCGAACGGCTCCGCCACATCATCGAGAACCGTGGGGCTGAGCCGTCCACGGTGACCGCTCTCGCCTTCAACACCAAGGCTGCCGCTCAGATGCGCGAGCGATGCAACCTCGTGTCGGACCGGGCTCCCCACATCCAGACGCTCAACAGTGTCGGCCTGTGGATCTGCAACGAGTTTGGAGGCCTGGGGCGGTTGAAAGTCCTCGACGAGCCGCAGGTGCGTGATCTCATTCAGCGCGTCTACGAGGTTCGCCGACAATCCAATACGGACACCGTCCTGCCTTACCTCGACGCGCTTGCAGCCGTTCGGCTCGGACTCGCATCGCCGGCGGCGGTTGAGGAACAGATCCCCGATGCCCGGGGCCTGGCGGAAAGTTTCGATGCGTACCGCGCTGCACTCGAGGAGGCGGGGTCGGTCGATTTCGACGAACAGATCTACCGAGCGATCGAGATCCTCCTGCGGGACCCGGCCGCTCGGAACTCGGCACAACGCCGGTGTCGACATCTCCTGGTCGACGAATTCCAAGACCTCAATGCGGCCCACATGTTGCTCATCCGGCTCCTGTGCGCCCCCCACTACAACTGTTTCGGGGTCGGAGATGACGATCAGGTCATCTACGGCTACTCGGGAGCAACCCCCGAGTACCTGATTAACTTCCACGAGTACTTTCCCGGGGCCGCTGCGTACGCGCTCGAGGTGAATTATCGCTGCCCGCCGGGAGTGGTCACCGCAGCGAAGCATCTTCTTTCGTACAATCGGACGCGCATCGCCAAGGCCATCACGACACCGGCCGAGCGCGACGACGACCTTCCCACCTTCGACGTGCCACTCAGGGGCCGGAGCTCAGTGTCCGTCCTCAGCGGGGACACGGACGAACTCCCGACGACCGCCCTGGCCGCCATCTCGGCCTGGCGGGCCGGCGGAGTCGGTCTCGATGACATCGCCGTGCTCGCACGGGTCAACTCGGCGCTCCTCCCCGTCCAAGTCGCACTTGTCAACGCCGGCGTGCCCTGCACGGCCCCGCTCGGACCCCGGGTGCTCCAGCGCACCGGAATCCGGACCGCCCTTGCCTATCTGCGTATGGCTCAGTCACCCGAATCCATCCGCCGTGAGGACGTCATCGAGACGATCCGGCGTCCGTCGCGTGGGATCGCGCCCAAGGTGCAGGAGATGTTGACCAAGCGAAGCGCGACGTCTGTGGCGGATATAAGGAGGTTGGCGGGCTGGCTCTCGGGACGGGATGTGCCGAAGTTGTCGGACTACGCGGACTCGATCGAGTCGGTGGTGCGAGCCAGCCCGAAGTCCACGGCGGCCGCGCTGAGGGCCATTCGGGTAGAAGTCGGCCTCGGTACGACGATGGACGTCCTCGACGCATCGGGCGGAGCGGCCGACCGTTCCACGCACCTGGACGACCTCTTGGCGCTGGAGTCCTTGGCGTCCCTACACCCCGAAGCGACCACGTTCGAGGCGTGGCTCCGGGAGGTCCTCACCAGGGGCTCGTCCGAGGGGCCTGCTGTCCACGTCTCCACGATCCACAAGATCAAGGGCCGCGAGTGGGGACACGTCCTCGTCTACGGGGCGGACAAGGGACTGCTCCCCCACCGCCTGAGTGACGACATCGAGGGGGAACGGCGAGTGTTCCATGTCGCCCTCACACGCGCCGTCCGTCAGATCGTGTTCATGTCCGACCACAAGGAACCGTCGCCATTTCTGGATGAGTTGGATGGAAGCCGTCCCCACAGCCAGCCCGCGGGAACCACCGTCGGCAGAGGTGGCGGAGACCGCCAGCCGACGCCTTGGGCCACGCGTGTGCGAAAGGGTGAGCACAAGCAATCCGACCGAGTCCGGTCGAAAGAACAGCGGCGGAGGGGACGCTCGCACAACCAGACGAAGACCGGGCCCCAGAGGTTCGCTGAAATCGGCCTGGAGATCGAACACGGAGGGCACACGGGTCCGGTCGTCGATCTAACGGAATCGGTGGCCATCATCAAGGTGGGCACCGTGCAACTCACGGTGCCCTTTGGGAGCGACGTCCGTGTAGACGGAGTCTTGGTGCGCTTGAGCGCGCCAGATAGTCCCCCCGCTGACGCGAGGGAGGTGGAAAGGCGGCAGACTGCGCTCCGTCGATGGCGGTCGGAGGCAGCGAAGGAGGCCGCCGTGCCGGCGTACGTCATCCTGAACGACAGCGAGCTTGTCGGCATCGCAGCCCGTGCGCCTTCCACGCTCGGCGAACTCGCGCTGTGCAAGGGGATGGGGCCCATTCGGCTCGAGAGATGGGGCGACGAACTCTTGGCGGCGCTGACCGCACTCGGCGACGACGATCCGGTGTCGTAGCCGTGGAACGCGTTGGCGTCTCCGCGAGACGGACGGACGTTCGTGGACGTAATCCCACGTCACAGATTTATCAGGACGTAGTGGACTCCACCGCCTCGGACTCTTAATCCGCAGGTTTTGGGTGTCCCGAGGGGCGCACTCGGATTCCGGCCTCAGATCTCCCGAAGAAGCGCGTTCACGTTGATGACGCTGAACGCATCCAAGCGACGAAACGGCGCGGCCAGCTCAGATCGAGGCGGCCATGGCCAAGCAAGTCCCAGGCGGTCCGTCCAACCGGGCAACGATGGCTTCGGCGCAGCGCTCCGGAGAGAACGACGCGGTGTCAACCTCGAGGTCGTAGTCGAACGAGTCATGGACGGCAGACTGCCAGCGCTCGACGGCTGCCACGGTCTGATCGTCGGCGTCCGCGAGCCCTCGGCCCCACGACTCGCGTCGACGCTCCCAGATGACCTCGATGGGACAACGGACCCCGACGACCAAGACACAGCTGTCCCCGAGTCGCCGCGCGGCGTCGGGGACGATCTGCCGTGGTGCGGAATAGGCGTCGTGGAAGCCGGCGTCGACGACGACGTTGAGGCCGAGGCGGACGTGTGCCGCCACGGAGTCCCACAAGGCGGCATAGAGCGCGACGACGAGTTCCTCGAGATCCGGCCGCTCTCCTCCGGGCCGGAGGCCGATCCCCGGGCGGAACCGCTCCGGCAGCGAATTGTTGGAGGCGTCGACGCCGAGGTTGACCCAGACGCCCGGACCATCCTCCTGCAGGGCCTGCGCAATCGACGTCTTCCCCGATCGCGGCGCACCGTTGAGGATCACGATCTGTCCCGGCGAGGACGTCCCCACCGGGCGAGTCTTACACCGGCGTGCTCGACCGGCGGCTCAGCGGTCTCGCCGCGACGACTTCGGAAAGTCTCGAAGGTGGTCGTAGATGGTGATGAGGCGCGAGATCACCGGCGCGCCTTCACGCCAGCGCGGACCGTTCGGGTCCAAATTGGTCGGCGCATGCTTTCGAAGGTGCCGCGCGCTCTTGAGCTCGTCCTCACGGTGGAAGACTTCGAAGGACGCCCGCAGCTCGGGAATGGCCTCGCCGAGGTCCCACTCGATCTCGGTACCGACGACTTGGATGAGCTCCTCCAACTCGGCATCGAAGTCCTGCCCCGTCCTGAGATTGATGCCTTGCACCCCGCGCGACATCCTCTCCACTCGATCAATGTGGGGACGACTCAAGGTGCGCCCTTGCTCGATCCTGGAGGCGAACTCGCTCATTCGAGGGTCGTCCGATGCCACCTCCGCGACATCGATGAGTGCCGCTTCACGGATGGCGACGTGGCGGACGATCTCCTTGGCGATGTCGCCGTACTCGGCCCGGTCCTCCACCGAACTGCCGCGTCGTTGCCGCAGTTCGGTGAAGAGCTCCCGGAGCTCGAGATCCTCGCTCTCGAGCAACTCGAGCGCGTTGGCGTCATCTCTGACTCGCGTCTGCGCCAAGATCAAATGCCTCCCTCAGGCTCGGGCACCGGCTCTGCGGCAACCGGCTCGGCGGCAGGCGACTCGGCAACAACGGCCGACTTCGGCGAGTGCCGTGAGGCCCAGCCCGCGACGAACGCGCCGCACATCACGAGGACCAACCCGACCCCGACGCTGTAGCCGAGCTCATAGGTCAGGAACCGCTTGGCCGACGCGGACGCAAAGTAGGTGCCACTGTGGTTCAGGACCGGCCAGGCATACGAGCCGATAGCGAACCAAGCACCGCACAGAATGAGCAGCGCTCCGGCCGTTGCCAAGCTCAACCGGCCCTTGCCGACCGTGACGCCACGCGATTCGGCAATCACGAACATCCCGAGCAAGACGCCCACAGCGCCGGGCACGAGGAACAACACGGTGTGCGCGAGGCTCCAGTGCCACGAACCAGCACCGTCTGCGCTGAACCCGAAGAGCGGGCCGACGTAAGGGACGATGCCGCCCCAAGCCGATGCGAGGACGGCAACGACTCCCGCTGTTCCCAATCCGATCCGTCCCAGTCGCACACGCATGGTCTTGTCTCGTCGCTCGACATCGGAGCGACCGAAACTCTCAGTACCAGTGAGGGTGCCCGTTGTCATCGTTGGACCTCCTTCGTCCCAGCAGCGCGTCGTACGCGCTCGAGAATTAGATACCCGTGAGCCGGAGGCGGAAACGGCCGTCACGCGTTGCGCGCAACGCCCGATGCTTCTGGAGGAGACACAGGGTGGGTACCGAGATCTTCGCCATTTACTGAACTTTCTTCGCTGTCGTCGTGCGCCGAGTCGGTGAAACCGACACCGACGTATTGCTCTGGTCGTCGCTTGCTCTCCAGCGCGAGAGACGAGAGCACTTCGCGGTCGGCTGTGGTGAGCGGAGGCTGCACGATGCTCCGCGGCCAGAGACGGCGGGCCCTGACCACATTGATCTCCGCGGCGTAGACAGTCATCGTGGCCGACAGGTACAGGAACGCGATGAGTCCCAGCACCAGGGCGAAACTTCCGTACAATTTGCTCGTGTTGCGCAAGCTGTGCTGCACCAGCAGGCCGCCGACGTATTGGAGCACCGTCCAACCTGCTCCGCCGACGATGGCCCCCAGCCACAGCTCCGACCATTCGATCTGTCGAGGCGTGAGCACACGGAACGCCACCACGAACAAGACGACGTTCAGGACCAGTGACAAAAACATTGCGCCGATCGCCGCCCATGTGCCGTGGTTGCCGATGGTGACCACTCCGGCCAGGACCGTCGTTGCGACTAGGAAGACAACCAGGAGGACCATCATCAAGCCCGTGCGCCCGAGCCGCGCCCAGAAGTTCGGACGTATGGCGGCCGGCACGTGCCAGATCTCCGCTTGGGCGAACTGTGCTGTCTGCAGCGCGCCCTGGGATCCCCAAAGCACGACCAGGATCCCGACGACCAGCCCGAAGGTACTTCCGCTGTGCAGTGCGTGGATGTTCGAGCTGAGCTTGCTGCCGACGAGAGGAAACTGAGCGAAAGCCGACGCCTCGATGCGATGGGCGAGCGAATGCGGACCGCCGCCCAAGAAGCCCAGCACGGTGACGAGCAACAGCAACAGCGGGAAGATGGAGAGGAAGCCGTAAAAGGCCAACATCGCGCACAGCAGACCGCCACGGTCATCACCGAACTTCTTGACCACCGCAAAACCGAAGGCAAGAGGGCCGATCCGTTGCTGGGTCCCGTCCACTCGTCGCACGATCCGCTCCAGTGGGTTCACCGCCTGCACCGAGGTCTG
The DNA here is from genome assembly GCA_036491435.1 of Acidimicrobiales bacterium. Lineage (GTDB taxonomy): Bacteria > Actinomycetota > Acidimicrobiia > Acidimicrobiales > RAAP-2 > Bog-473. The sequence goes on along the minus strand of DASXBZ010000097.1, from coordinate 10,968 downwards.
CGCTCTTTGCTCATTTTGACCGGCATTGTTGCAGTCCATACCCGGGTGTGACCGTCTCGAGTCGGAGACCTTCCTGGCTACGGTGGGGACCGAGTGACACCGAGAGCAAAACGTCCCGCCGCCGGTGGCCCGGGCCAGCTCGAGACCTATCGCGCCAAAAGGGACCCCCGGAAGACCCCGGAGCCGATGGGCCACCCACCCTCGCCGCGTCACGGCGACCGGAGGTTCGTGATCCAGGAACACCACGCGCGCAGCCTGCACTGGGACCTCCGCCTCGAGCGCGACGGCGTCCTGGTCTCGTGGGCGCTCCCGAAGGGTCTGCCCGAATCGCCCGACCAGAATCATCTCGCGGTGCACACCGAGGACCATCCACTCGAGTACGCCACGTTCGAGGGCGAGATCCCCAAGGGCGAGTACGGCGGTGGTCAGATGACGATCTGGGACCGCGGGGTCTACGAAGCCGAGAAATGGACGGACAGAGAAGTGAAGTTCGTGCTGCACGGTACGAAGGCTTCCGGCGACTTCGTCCTGTTCCAAACGAAGGACCGCAATTGGATGATCCACCGGCACGGTGCGTCGACCCGCACCGATCCCCTGCCAACGTCGATAAAGCCGATGCTGGCGGTATCGGGAACCCTTCCTCCCGATGACGAACACTGGGCGTTCGAGATCAAATGGGACGGCGTGCGCACCATCCTGTTCGTCGAGGGCGGGAGGGTGCGGGCCCAGAGCAGGAACGATCTCGACGTCACTGCGGCATTCCCCGAGCTGGCCGACGTCGGGAAATTCCTCGGCATGACGACGTGCGTCCTGGACGGTGAGGTGGTCGCCCTCGGAGAGGACGGGCGGCCGAGCTTCTCGAGGTTGCAGCACCGGATGCACGTGGCCAACCAGCGAGAAGCGAAGCGGCGGTCCGCTGCCGACCCGGTCAGCTTCGTCGCATTCGACCTGCTCTACATCGACGGCCGTCTGATCACGGACGAGACCTATGACGAGCGCCGGGCGCGGCTCGAGTCCCTGCATCTCGCCGGTGAGACCTTCTCGACCACAGAGACCTTCCGCGACGCGTCCGGGCAAGACATTCTCGACGCCGCGACGGCGAACGGGCTCGAGGGCGTGGTGGCGAAGCGGCGGGACTCGCCGTACCGCCCCGGGCGCCGGAGTCCCGACTGGATCAAGGTCAAGTCCGTCCGGACCCAGGAAGTGGTGATCGGCGGTTGGACCGAAGGCCGAGGCGAGCGCGACGGCAGCCTCGGAGCGCTCCTCCTCGGAATCCCCGCCGACGAGGGCCTGCGCTACGTCGGGAAGGTGGGCACCGGGTTCAGCGAGCGGGCCCGGCGGGATCTGCTGGAAGACCTGGACGCTTTGGCCGTCCAGAGCAGCCCTTTCGATTCTCCGCTGCCGGCGCGGGAAACCTCCGGCGCACACTTCGTCCGTCCGGCCTTGGTCGGGGAGGTCGGCTACGGGGAGTGGACGCCGGCGGGTCGGCTGCGTCACCCGACGTGGCGGGGGCTGCGGCCCGACAAGAAGCCGGAGCAGGTGACGGTCGAGTGAGGGAGCCAATTCCGTGTCGAGGGCGGCCGGTCGCATGGTGAGCCGCGCCGGGTCGTCGACGCGCGCCTCGATCGGCGGTCGCGAGCTGTCCATCTCGAACCTGGACAAGGTGTTCTACCCGGAGACCGGCTTCACCAAGGGTCAGCTCATCGACTACTACGTGCGGATCGCCGACGCGATGCTCCCCCACATCAAAGAACGCCCCCTCACGATGCGGCGCTTTCCCAACGGTGTCGACGGCAAGTCATTCTTCGAGAAGCACGTCCCGTCCCACGCCCCGGACTGGGTGCGCACGATCACGGTGCCGTCGATGGACGGACACGACGACATCTCGTACACCATGGCCAACGACGTCCCGACGTTGGCCTGGGCGGCCAACCTGGGCAACATCGAGTTCCACGTGCCGTTGTGGCATGTCGGACGGCGCCTCAAGCTGCCGGCCAACCCGGACTTCATGGTGTTCGACCTCGATCCCGGCGAGGGCGCCTCAATCGTCGAGTGCTGTGTCGTCGCCGGCTACATCACCGACGAGCTGGAGAGGTCCGGCACACCGTCCTTCGCCAAGACGAGCGGCTCGAAGGGGCTGCAGCTCTACGCGCCAGCCGGAGCGAAGAGCACGTGGGACAGCGTGCGCAACCGTGCCTATGACATCGCCCTCAAGCTGGAGTCGGACCACCGCGACCTCGTCGTCTCCAACATGCGCAAGTCGCTGCGACACGGGCGCGTGTTGATCGACTGGAGCCAGAACCACCCGGCGAAGACGACCGTCGCCGTGTACTCGGTGCGCGCCCGGCCGCGGCCAACCGTGTCGACGCCCGTGACGGCCGAGGAAGTGCAGCGGTGCGCGACGCGGAAGAAGGCGCAGGTGCTGACGTTCGAGACGTCGGAGGTGCTGCGCCGGGTGGAGCAGCACGGCGACCTGTTTGCGCCGCTCGGGACTGCATAACGCCACCGTCAAGCCCCGATGCAGCATGCCTCGGGGATTTCCGGGTACGCGCGACTGCAGGACCATCCATGGAGGAGAACGCGATGCCGCAGCCGCAGTGGAACGACAAGCGTGAACGTCAGTACGAGCACATCAAGGAAGGCCTGCTCGAGCGCGGTGACTCCGAGTCGCTGGCCGAGGAGATCGCGGCCCGGACCGTCAACAAAGAGCGAGCCCGCTCGGGTGAGGCGGAGACCGCGAGCGAGACGTCGACCCACGACATCTCCTCGGGCCGCCGGGGCGGGCTGCGCTCGCACCGCGGGCCGGGCGGCCGAACGCGGGACCAGCTCTACGAAGAGGCGCGCAAGAAGAACATCGAAGGCCGCTCGAAGATGAACAAATCGCAGCTGGAGCGGGCGCTCAGCCGCTGACCGATTCAGCCTTCGCTTCCTCCGAGTCGACGCAGCACCTCATCGACGACCTCCGAAGTCGAGGCTTCACCTCCGAGGTCGAACGTCCGGATCCCGTCTGCGGCCGCGCCGAGAGTCGCTGTGCGGATGGCGGTCGCCTTGCCGGAGACCGCGGCATCGCCCCGCGCGGCGTGATCGAGGACGGCCGCGCATGCCAGCAACATCGCCATGGGATTGGCGACGTTCTTCCCCATCAGCGACGGTGCCGTGCCGTGCGGTGCCTCGGCCATTGCGACCTGTGGCCGCATCTCTTCGTCCAAGGCCAAGAGCACGGACTCGGCGCCGGCGATGGACCCGAACAACGCCAGCACGAGGTCGGACATGCAGTCGCCATCGCGGTTGAGCGTGGGGATGACGAGCGGGCTCGCGCTCGACTCGGCGATCAGCCCTGCGTAGGCCGCATCGATCAGGACCGGTCGGTAGACGACCTCAGGGTGCCGGGACGCCGCTGCGTCCATCTCCTCTTTCAGCATGCCCTCGTAGACCGTCGAGACGGTCCACTTGGGACCGCCGTACACGCACGCGCCGGACGCGGCGGCCGCCCGGAACGCGTACTCGGCGACCGACCGGCAGACGGACCGGTCGATGCGCTCGGTTCGCCACCCCTGCTCCCCCGCCTCGCCCGGCGTGCCGGTCCTTCCTTCCTCGGCCCCATAGGCATCCCCGACGGCCATGCGCACCACCACGATGGGGTGCACCACGTGCGCCGGCGGTGTCACACCGGGAATGCGACGACCCGTGCGCACGATCACCGAGCCCCCGATGCCCTCGCGCAGGATGCGGTTGGGGCTGCCGACATCGCCGGTGATCTCGGGTGTCACCGTGGCTGCCTTCAGTCCGAGCCCGGTCTCTCTCATGGCGGCCGCGGCCTGGCGGACCACCTCGTTCCCGGTGGCACGGCGGTTCTCGAGGGAGAGGTCGTAGTGGCGCAGTTCGACGTCCAAGCCCAGGACGTCGGGCGCCATGACCCGTAACGCCTGTTCGAGGAGCTCCTGTCCGGTTTCGTCCCCGTCGCACACGACAAGCTGTCGGCTGGTCGACACGGGCCAGGGTCGCACGAAACGCGGGGGTGCCGCCACCAGCCGCCGTGTCCGGACACGGCCCGACGATCCGTCCGGGGCGCGCGAGTACATACGCGCCGAAGGGGGCAAGGATTGGACGGAGGCGCGGAATGTCGGACAGGTCGACGGGCGAGCGGCCCCCGGGTACGCCGAGCCAGCGTGCGCTGGGAGCGATGGAGAGCGCCGTCCGGCGCGCCCGTGAGCGCGCCGGCGTGGTCACCGGGTCCGGGCCGATCCAGGAGGATACCCAACCGGTCTCGGTCACCTCGTTTTTTTCCGAGGACCCTCCGACTCCGCCCGCACCACTCTGGTCCGGGCCGCAACCACCCTGGTCGGGACCTCCCCCGAGCGCCCCGGCCCGCACAGCCGAACCGGCGCGGCGGGAGCACTGGCTCACCATCTCGGTCGCAGCCGTCGCCGCACTCGTCGTGCTCGCTGGGATCGCACTCGCGGTCTCATCGGGGGGCGGCGGGCAACAGGGGGCCTCCCCGCCTGCTCCGACGCCGACGACCGCACACACCGGCGGGCCGGCGAACCATCCGGCCCCGGGGCGCCACACCGGGCGGTCCAGCGGTTCGAGTACCACGACATCCACGGCGCCGCCGGCGACCCCGGGCGGTCCACCGGTGATCGCTTCTCTCGTGCCGGCCAGCGGCGCACCCGGGCAGGGCATTCAGGTCGCGGGGTCCAACTTCCTCAGTTCCAGTGGCCAGATCGTGGCGACCTTCAACGGCCAGGTCGCGTCGACGAGTTGTCCCGCGCCGAACACCTGTACCGTCACCGTCCCACCGATGAGCGGGTCCTCGTCGGCCCAGGTGACGATCACGACGGCCAGCGGCACTTCCAACGCCGTGACGTTCACCTACTCGTAGGTTCCGGCGCCAACCCCGGGTTCGGGATCGGGCCAGAGGGCCTCGGGTTCCTTGCCCTTCGTCTCCGGCAAGAACCAGAAGAGTGCCGCGGCCGCGGCGGCCGGGAGGAACGTCAACCGCGCGGCCTGCGCGAACTGGTTGCCCACATCGGCCACGGCGCCGAACGCGACGAGCCCACTCACGGCCCCGAGGACGCCTGCGGTCACCCACCACCCTGTCACCGATGCCCGCACAGAGGTGGGGAACAACTCGGCCAGCATGGCGCCCACCGCAGGAGCGAGCAGGCCGCCGCTGAGCACACCCAGGATGTACCCGGCGACGTACGCGGACTCGGAACCGGTGTAGGCGAGCGCCCCCGTGCACGCGACGCCGACGAGTGCGACGGTGCCGGTAAGCCGACGGCCTATGTGATCGGCCAGCCAGCGACCCCCCACGAGTCCGACGGCGCCCGAGGCGCCTGAGGCGACGACCACCATGGCGGTGACGTAACCAGCCAGATGCAGGACATCTTGCGCGTAGAGGAAGGCGAAGCTGTTCGCAGGGCCGGTGACGATCGAGATTGCGAACCCGATCAAAGCGAGCACGATGACCCGGCCGCGATACGGCCGTCCCACTGCTCCCCAGACCGGCGTCGGATGTTCCCCGGCGGCCTCGGCGACCACGAAGCGCCGGGGTTCTTCGACCCTGTTGCGCAACGCGTACACACCGATGAGGGGGACGACCGCGAGCGCGAAGATCCCACGGAACCCCAGCGCGCCCGAGGCCAGACTGTGCACGACGGCGGAAAGTCCGGCACCGACGCCGTAGCCGGCCGCGATGAGGGCCACGGCTGCCGAGCGATCCGACGATCCCGTTTCCTCGGCTCCCATCACCTCCGCCAGCGCGTTCGTTGCGCTCAACAGAGGACGTCCGAACGCGAAGATCACCACGAACCACCAGTATCCGGGGCTGGCGGCCGCGACGACGGTCAGGCCGAGTCCCAGGATGGTGACGATAAGGATGACCCGTCGCCGTCCGAAGCGGTCGGCGACGCCGATGAGGGGAAGGCTGCCGAGCGACGCCAGGCGGATGATCGCCAGTCCGACGCCGAGGCTCGTACCCGACAGCCCGACCTTGTCCGCGATCGATGCCCCGGATGCGACGTGGCCCAACTGCTTCGAGACGTCGCCCAACGCGGCAACGGCGCCGTACTGTCCGAAACCCGAGGCCAGCGCAATGAAGGCGATGGCGACGATGGCTGGGTCGGACCACCGCCGCAGCTGAAGCCTGCTGCTTAGGTCGCTGGACTCGTCGGGAAGGGCGACGGAGTCCGTCACGTCGCCTCCGCCACAAGCCTGGAGAGGAACCAGTCACGCGCCAAGTCGGCAACGCGCTCGAGGGCACCTGCCTCTTCGAAGAGGTGCGTGGCGCCCGGAACGACGACCAGCTCGTTCGGGCAGCGCAAGGCCGCCTGCGCTTCGCGGTTCACTTCGAGGACCGGCCCGTCTCGGCCGCCGACGATCAAGAGCGTCGGGGCCGTCACGACCGGGAGGAGTGGCCCCGCAAGGTCCGGACGGCCCCCGCGGGATACCACGGCCGCCACGCAAACGTCAGGCTGTGCGGCAGCCCAGAGCGCGGCGCCCGCGCCCGTGCTCGCCCCGAAGTAGCCAATCGGGACGGCATCCAGTTCCGGCCGGGCGGCCACCCATTTCGTCGCGTCGCCGAGACGACCGGCGAGCAGACGCACGTCGAAGACGCTCGAGTGGTCGAGCTCTTCTGCCGGGGTCAGAAGGTCAAGCAGCAACGTCGCCAGCCCCGCCTGTTGCAGGACGGAGGCGACGCGCCGGTTGCGCGGGCTTTGACGGCTGCTCCCGCTGCCGTGCGCAAAGAGGACGGTCCCCTTGGGGCCGGGAGGGATCGTGAGCCGACCCATCAGCGTGATCCCGCCGATCGGAACCTCTACCTCGTCATCGACGTCAGTGACGTTCGGTTCGTCCCCCGGATCGCCGGCGCGCTGCTGGTCGACGGCGACGCGTCGAAGCAGATCGACCACTTCGTCGTCATGCGTCTGGGAGAAGTCGCGGTACCACTCTCCGACGGCGAAGAAGGGTTCGGGCACCTCGATGCACACGAGTTCGTCGCACTCGCCGCGGAGGTCCGTCACCGCCATGCGCGACGCCACCGGCACGGCGACGATGATGCGCGCTGCGCCAAGTGTGCGAACGACCTGGCAGGCCGCACGGACGGACGAACCGGTGGCGATGCCATCGTCGACCACGATGGCACAGCGGCCGCGGACGTCCACGCGTGATCGTCCCTCCCGGTACAAAGCCGCCTGACGCTCGAGCTCGGGACGCTCACGCCGTTCCGCGTCTTCCAGGTCTTTCGATCCGAGACCGGCCGACCGGATCACATCGGCGTTCTCGACGCGCACCTCCCCTTCCCCGATCGCACCCATCGCCAGCTCGGGTTGGAAGGGCACGCCGAGCTTTCGCACGACAAGGACGTCGAGGGGGGCGCCGAGCCGTTCGGCCACCTCGAAGCCAACCGGTACGCCGCCCCTGGGCAGGGCGTCCACCACGACGGCACAGTCCGGGAGGTCGGCACGGGCCAGCACATCGGCCAGATGACGTCCGGCGTCGAGCCGATCGCGAAATCTCATCACCACCTCCTCGACGTCACCTGCACCTTCACTCTTACCCGCGGCTTGCGCAAAGAGGCAGATAACCGGCCGACCAGGGATCACGAGGTCCGACGAGCCGTTCACCCGGAGCGACTCAGGGCAGTACGTGCGACGATGGCTCCGGACACAGGACCCAAGAAGCAAAGGAGTTGGATGGGATCTCGGCTCAACAGCCATCACCGGGACACCTTGGCCCAGGTCTTCCGTCATCCGACGAGCCACAACATCGAGTGGCACGACATCCTGTCGTTGCTCAACGCGGTGGGTACCGTCCGGGATACCCACAAGGGGCACATCGAAGTATCGATCGGCGATGCGACCGAAGTGCTCGAACCCGCTCGCCACAAGGAGATCGAAACAGAGCAACTGGCGATCCTGCGGCGCCTACTTCGCCGCAGTGGTTACGCCCCGGAGGACCTCACCGGCTAGCGCCGGCACAGCCCGTTACGGGCGACGACACGCCCACCCGCGCCACACTGGCGTCCATGAGCGAGCAGGCATGAGCCCCGAACTGATCCTCGCCGCCGACGTCGGAGGCACTCGGATGCGAGCCGCGCTCGTCGGCGCCGATGGCCGCCTCGTCGTCCGCGAGAGCGCCCCAACGCCCGCCGATTCGGACGTCCCCGGTGGGCTTATCGACCTCATTGCCGGCGTCGGCGCCAAGGCCGGGCTTTTCCAGGTGTCCCACGCCGTGGTGGGACTCCCGGGCGCAATCGACTACGCGGCGGGTCGCTTGCTCTCGGCACCCAACCTTCCCGACGGTTGGCCCGACTCGCTCTCGGCCGACCAGCTGTCGGGTCATCTCGGCCTCGAGGTCCACGTGGCCAACGATGCCGACATGGCGGCGGTGGGCGAAGCAGCGTTCGGTGCGGGCGCCGGCATCGACGACATCGTTGCCTACCTGACGGTCTCGACCGGCATCGGTGCCGGAGTGGTCGACCGGGGGCGGCTTATGCGCGGCCGGCACTCCTTTGGTGAATTCGGGCACTCCGTCGTCGATTGGCGCGCCTGGCGCGAAGGCGCCCCCGGCACCCTGGAAGAGCTGGCATCCGGCAGCGGCATGGCTCGCCAGGCGCGTGAAGGGGGAATCGGACACGTCGACGCGCAGGCTGTGCTCGAGGCCGCGCTCAGAGACGACGTCGAGGCGCGCGCGATTTGGGAGGACGCGGTCACGGCCTGTGCGGCCGGGATGTGCAACCTCGTCATGGCCTTTGCCCCACGCGCGGTGATCGTCGGCGGCGGCATCGGACGCCGACCTGAGTTCTTCGACCCACTCCGCGAGCTGGTCCTCCAGCGCAAGGAGCATCGTCCGACAGAGCTGTCGATCGTCCTGTCCGCGTTGGGAGACGATGCGGGCTTGGCCGGAGCGGCCGCCTGGGTCGGTGCCATCAGCCGAACTGACTGACACATCCCAAAGCAAAATCCCAGCATCGAGGTGGAGATCTGGGTATGGTTCTCGAAGTTGCAACAAAACCGCAACACAAACCGTTACGTTCGGTGTAGAACCAGTAACAGCAGGGGGGCTTCGCAACCGAGCGAACCCGGACAAAGGAGGCAATGTGCGTTTCAGTAGGACAGGCATGCTCGGGGGGGTCTCTCTTGTTTTGACGGCGGCGCTCGTGAGTGCGGGGGGCGGGGCCGCGTCGGCTTCGCTCCGCGCTAGTGGGCCGTCCGGCATCACGGCCACCTCTTTCACCACCGACTTCAGCGTCATGAAGCAGTTCAAGTCGCTCGCCGCGGCCGGCCACGGCATGGTGGCGACGATCCTGCCCGATACGGTGAGCTCGACGCGGTACGTCGCGTACGACGCGCCGGACATCACTAAGGCGCTCCAGACGGCAGGTATGAGCTCGTCCCAGTACGTGGTGCAAAACGCCCTCGGCAGTGACGCAACGCAGCTGACCGACGCGCAGACGGACATCTCCAACGGCGCCACCGTCCTCCTAGTCGACCCGCTCGACTCGGGCGTCGGCGCGCAGATCGAGAGCTACGCGAAGACTCGCGGCGTCAAGGTCATCGACTACGACCGCCTGACACTGGGTGGCAGCCGCGCCTACTACGTGAGCTTCAACAACGTTCTCGTCGGTAAGACGATGGGGAATGGCCTGGTGAGCTGCATCTCGGCCTGGCACGTGTCCAAGCCGAAGGTCGTGGTCATGCACGGAGCGGCGACGGACAACAACGCCACGCTGTTCGCTCAAGGGTATGACGGTGTGCTGAACCCGCTCTTCAAGAGCGGCAAATACACGGCGGTGGCACACACTGCGGGCACCTGGGACGCGCCCACCCAGGAAAACGAGTTCCAGGCGGTGTACACGGCACACTCGAACACCAACGCGGCGCTTGTCCCCAACGACACAACCAACGCCCCGATCGTTACCTATCTGCAGTCACTGCACGTGAAGCCCAAGACCTTCCCCACCACGGGGCAGGACGCCTCCCTGACGGGCCTGCAGAACGTGCTCGCGGGCTACCAGTGCGGCACGGTGTACAAGCCGAACAGTATCGAGGCGCAGACCTCCGTCGCCCTGGCCCTGTACCTGCGCGCGGGCGTGAAGCCGCCGAAGAAGCTGGTGAACGCCACCACCGAGGACACGACTGGCGGTGTCGCCGTCCCGACCGTGGCGCTGACACCGAAGTGGGTTACCGTGAAGAACATGAACTCCACGGTGGTCAAGGACAAGTACGTCCCGGCCTCGCAGCTCTGCACCGGCTCGTTCGCGGCCGATTGCACCGCGGCGGGCATCACGCCGTAGCCAATCATTGGATCGCGCTGCCCGACTGGGTAGTGTCGATCCCACAGAAGTGCTTCCGGACCGACCCCCCGCCCCCAGGACGGGGGGTCGGTCATGGGAGGTCAATGCTCGATGGTGGCGTGACTGGGGGTAGCGAAGGTGGCAGAGGGTGCACCACTGCTCGAACTGCGGGGGGTGAGCAAGGTCTTTGGGGCAGTCCAAGCCCTCAACAAGGTCGACCTCTCGGTGCCGCCGGGGAAGGTGACTGCTCTCGTCGGCGACAACGGTGCTGGCAAATCGGTCACGATCAAGACGATCTCCGGGCTCTGGCCGCCGACGGAGGGAGAGATCCTCTGGGAGGGTTCGCCCGCCCACATCCACAGCCCGAACGATGCCGAGGCGCGCGGGATCACGACGATCTATCAGGACCTCGCGCTGTGCGACAACCTCGACATCGTGCAGAACATGTTCCTCGGGCACGAGAAACTGCGGTTCGGGCTCCTCGACGAGTCCGCCATGGAGATCGAGGCGCGCCAGACGCTGGCCGACCTCCACGTCACGACGGTCCGCTCCATCCGCCAGCCCGTGGCGTCGCTGTCGGGCGGACAGCGGCAATCCGTTGCGGTGGCCAAGGCGGTCATGTCGGCGGCCAAGCTGGTGATCATGGACGAGCCCACCGCCGCCCTCGG
>DASXBZ010000096.1:0-17988 GCA_036491435.1 Acidimicrobiales bacterium | reverse complement strand
GGATTGCGACTTCGTCGAACTCGTACTTGGGGGCGTACTTCTTCATCTGCGTCTCGTAGAGCTTAAGACCGGGGTACAGCGAGAGCGGCGCCGAGAAGGGCACGTGGGAGATGTTGAAGTAGATGCCCTGCATGAGGCTCTTGTTCTGCGCGAGCGTCTGCGCGTCATTGCCGTTGAACCACAGCTGCGTGGCCTTCAGCCCGTACTGCTTGACCGCCCGCGCCATGGTCACGTTCCCCTGGACGTCCATGCAGCTGACGATCATGTTCGACCCGGCTTGGCGCATGCGCTGCACGTCAGTCGCGACCGTCGTGCCCGGGTAGCTCACTTTGAGGTCCGAGTAGCTGATTTTGTACCCCGCGGACTGCAGAGCGTTCTGCTCGGCCTGGCAGGCGTCGGCGGACGCCGCGATCCCGTACGCCAGGAAGGCGATCGACGGCGAGTGGGTCTGCCTTGACACGAACGCCACGGACGGCGCCCCGGCCGGGTAGTACTGCACCGACCCGCCGGCGGCGAAGAGGTTGGGCGCCGGGGCCCAGTTGCCGGTCACGTTGTAGCCGTAGGTCGGGATGCCCGACTGGACGAAGAGGCTGGGCGAGAAGAAGGCCGTCCCCACGCCCGTCACGGCGAAAACGTGGTCCTGGTTGATCAGCGTGTTGGCCAGCTGGTTGAACGTGGTGGGATTGCCGCCGTCGTCCAACGCGTACTGATAGTTGATCTTGCGCCCGTTCACACCACCCTGCGAATTGATGTAGCTGAAGTAGGCCTTCTCGCCGTAGATCAACGAGCCGAAGTTCGACGCCAGCACGCCCGTCTGGGTCGAGATCGTCCCGACCGTGATGGCGGTCGCCGTCACACCGGGCGCACTGCTCGCTGCCGCACCTGCACCAGTCGCGGTCGTCACGACGATGCCAGTGGCCAAGGCCGATCCCGCGAGCACCGTCGCCAACGCCGCTTTGATTCCTTGCCTCACACGCATGGTTTCCCCATTCATCATTCGGGCATCCCCCCCGGGATGCAGGTCACTGTACTTGCAGGGCTTCACGCCCTTTGCTCACCCCTTACGGGCTTATACGACTCTTTTAGGAAGACGAGAGAACGCCCGTCTCTTCTGGGAAGAATCGTCGTCGCCCCGACGTCACTGCTTCCTCTGCACCGTGGAAATCCGCTGTCACCGCCTTGGCATCACCCCAAGAACAACCTCCGCCGGTCGAAATCCCGGAGCGCTCTGACCTCGTCGGGCCGAGCCGGAGGAAGTTCCTCCACGTCCCTGGCCACGTCGGGCTCGTAACCGCAGCACGCGGCGAACGCGCGGACACGATCTTCGAGGCTGCCCTCACCGGCGGGCACCGCGGCCAACCGCAGCACACCGTCTTGGCGGCGCAAGACGCCGAGGTCCGTGACGACGCTCGCCACGCGCTCGCCGGGCGACGTCACGTAGGCCACCGAGTCGGGCAAGCGCTCCGGCCGGGCCAGGGTGACGACGACGCAGGCCGTCGCCCGGCTCGCCACGTCGTTGGCGCCCCCAGAACCCACCAGGAAACGTCCGCCCGACAACTCGGTCGAGTTCAAGCGCCCCTCCCGGTCGACCTCGGCCGCTCCCAGGCAGCCCACGGTCGTCGTGGCCGGTCCTCCGATGACCATGCCGAGCACCGCCGAGGCGTCCGAGAGATAGGGCGTCGACGGGAACACCCGCTGATTGAAGATGTACGGGTCGGCCGGCGTCGGCTGGTAGCCCCACAGCCCGAGTTCCGCAGTCAGGACCACGTTGCTGCCCGCCGCCCTCGCCCGGCCCACCCCCACCCACGCGGCCAGGTTGGCCACACCGGCACCCGCCAGCACCGCATCCGCCCCGACCAGATCGACCACGCGCTCGACTTCCCGGGCACCGAACGACGCCGCCCTCTCCCACTTCGTCACTTCGGCGTCTTCGTCGATCGGCGTCGCGTCGGCGTCGGCCTTCCACGACATCGGGTCGGACCGGCCCTCGAGCCAGAGGAGCTGCTCCTCACCGACCCGCGCCAGGTACTCGGCATGCGTCGCCGGGCCCAACACCCAGTCGTCCACGTAGCGGTCGAACTCGTCGTGCGCCGCCGCGTCGGCGGCCGCGCTCCAGTGTGCGATGTCCTCTCCGTAGCTCCGGACGGGCAGCCCCGGCGCATAGCAGCCGCCTGGGTGCGCGCCATAGGGAGCCTCGACGACCGCGAGCACGCGATGGGCGGGAATGCGAACCCGGTGCCCGAGCCCCTCGATGTCGTCGATGACGCGCTCGACCGTCGCGACCACGCCGCGCTTGGCGGCCCAGGCACCCCAGAGCCCGTCGAGCAACGGTTCCGAGAACACGAGGTTGCCGGCGGGGTCGGCCGCCGCCGCGTGGACCAGGGCCACATCGGGTGCGAGCGGCTCGAGGAGACCGAGCGGCCCGAACGGCGAGTCGACCACCGCGAAGGCGTCGTTGTCAGCCATCGACGAGCCGACGAGGGATCCCGTGACGGCCGCGGGCAGGCCGCGTGCGGCCGCCTCCAGCCGCTGGCTCAACGTGAGGATCGACCAGTGCTCGACCTCGACGTCGCCGGACTCGTAGGCGTGGCGGAAGATCGGGTTCGGCGTATACGTCGGGAAGCTGTTGCCCGAGTACGCGGTGACGACCTTGCGGACGAGACCGCCGCGGAAGAACGCACCGCCGAGCGCGCCCAAGCTCGTCATGACCAGCGTGAACCCCGGATCCGTGCCCCAGAACTGACGGGCCAGCTCCCGGGCGCCCGCTGTCCAACGGCTGTGGCCCATCATCACCAAGACGGTGTCGCCGGGCCTGACGTTCGCACCGATCGCCTGGTCCAAGTTGGCCAGAACCGGTGCCCCCCTCGAGGACGTCTCTGGGGTCACGAAACCGGCTTCACGTCAGCCCGCGAAGGGGAAAACCCCTGGTCTCGCATCACTTTTCGCCCAACCCAAACCTGACCACCGTGTCAGGTTAGCCATTTCGACCCGGCTCGGGCATTAGCATTCACGCGCCATGGGATCGCCGGGAGTCCAATCTGACGCGGCGACTGCCACGAAGGACCGCGGGCGCTCGGCCGGGACCAAGAAGACGGCCGCCGCCAAGGCCACTACCGGGAGCACCTCTTCACGTTCACGTGCCGGAGCGGGCAACCCGCCCAACGGGTCACGCGCGTTGCCGACGGGTGATGCCGACGCGGTGGGCGCGCCGGCGAGCAAGCGGGTGCTCCGCAGCCAGGGACGCCGCACCATGCGCAAGCTGCTCGATGCCGCGATGGTCGCCTTCGACCAGCGGGGCTACCACAACACCCGCGTCAACGACGTCGTGGAGATCGCCAAGACCTCACACGGCACCTTTTACCTCTACTTCTCCAACAAGGAGGACCTGCTCCGCGCGCTCGTCGCCGAGGCGGCCGGCGAAGCCCACAGCCTCTACGACGCGCTGAACACCCTGCCCGCCGACGGCGGCAAGCCGCAGTGGGAGGACGTGCATCGTTGGGTCACGGCGTTCTCGGAACTCTGGCAGCGCTATGCGCCGTTGTTCCGCTCCTGGACCGACCTCACCGGGATCGATCCGGAGTTGGTCGACATCATGCGCGACACCTTCACCGCCATGGCCGGGGCTCTCGCCAAGCAGATCGTCCCCGACTCCTCGGGTCACTTCATGGATCCTGACGTCGCCGGCATGGCGACCCTCGCCATGCTCGACCGGTTCCACTACTTCCTCGAGTTCTCCGGCCGCACGATCGACGACGCAGCGCTCGAGACGATGACCACGATGGTGTACCGGGCGTTCGTCGACCCGAACGCCTGACCAACGCCTGAGCCGGACCGGAGTCCGGCCCGCCGGCGCTGCCCTACGGCGCGGCCGGGAAGACCCGCTCGAAGATCGTGTCGACGCCCGAGCCGTGTAGCGTCAGCCCGCCGTCCACGACGATGTTCTGCCCGGTCACGAACCGCGCCAGGTCCGAGCACAGGAAGACGACGACGTCGGCCACGTCCTCGGGCTCGCCCACGCGTCCGACCGGCGTCCCCTTGACGAAGCGCTCTTCCTGGTCCGGCATGAACTGGAACCAGGGCGCGGTCATGGCGGTGCGGATCATCCCGGGCGACACCGAGTTCACCCTGATGGCCGGCCCGTATTCGAGGGCTGCCGACGCCGTCAGTGCCGCGACGGCCGCCTTGCTCGCCGAATAGGGCCCTTCTCCCGCTGCCGGTCGTGTCCCGCTGATCGAGGCGGTGCTCACGATCGAGCCCCCGCCTCCCGCCAACATGTGCGGCGCGGCGGCACGGATGCCCGCCCAGACTCCAGTGAGGTTCACGCGGAGCACACGGTCCCACTCCCCGACCTCGAGCTCGTGCAGACGGTTGAAGGCTGACGTCCCCGCGTTGTTGTAGATGATCGAGAGACCACCCATTTGGGCCGCCGCGTCGTCCACGGCGGCTTGCACCGCCTCGACATCGCCTACGTCGACCGCCCGCCCGATCCCGCCGATCTCCGTAGCGACCGCGTCCGCCGCATCGCCGTTGACGTCGAACACCGCGACCCGCGCACCCTCTTCCGCCATTCGGCGGCACGTCGCCCGGCCGATGCCGGATCCGCCGCCCGTGACGACGGCCTTCTTACCCTCGAGCAGTCCCATCGTCACCACCTCCCGACGCCCGTTCCAGCCAGGGCGGCGCCTCGAAGACCAGAGGCGTCTCGAGCCGCCTGATCAGCAGCTCCTGCGCCATGCTGAGGTGCAACGTGCCGTCCTCGCCGTGCATCGTGGCCCGGATGGTGGCGCGGCCACCCGCGTTCACGAGCGCCTGGATGTTGAAGAAGCTCCATCGGTCGGCACGCCAGGGCCGGTGGAACCAGACGGCGTGGTCGAGGCTGGCATCAGTGTGGGTCCCCCATGACCCGAGGCTCAGCGGGCGGAACGAGGCCCCCGTCATGTCGGAGAAATAGGTCAACACACAGGCATGGATCGCCGGATCGTCGGGCAACGGTTCTCTCGTTCGGAACCAGCAACGGCGCGTCGACTCGTAAGTTCCGTCCCCTCGCTTCTCGGTCGCGCCGAGCTCTCGGATGTCGAAGGGGAACGGCGCCTCGAATCCTTCGATCTCCTGGGGCCTGAGAACTCCCGGCGGCATGGGCAGCTGGTACTCGTCGCCCTCCTCGGGCGCATGGAACGAGCACGCGAGCCGGAACGTCTCCTTGCCGTCGACGAGGCTCGTCACGTCACGCAGGCTGAAGGAGCGCCCGTCGCGCACGTTGTCGACCACGTGGGTCGTCCGCGCTCCTGGGGCCGTCGGGCGCAGGAAGTAGCCGTGCAGCGAGTGCAATGCGGTGCCGGCAGGTGCGGTCTGCATCGCGGCGTGCAGCGCCTGGGCGACCACCATCCCGCCGAACGTGCGGCCCCCCAACCACCAATTCGGGCTGGTCGTCGTGAAGGTCGGTCGTCCCTCACCATCGGCATCCGAGGCGCGAGCGGTGACCGCCTCGACGAGGTCGGCGACCGTGGCCGAGAACACCTCAGCCTCTTCGGCGTCGTCAAGCTCCACGGTCGGCACCCGCCTTCGACGACCCGGCCGACCCGGCAGCACTCACGGGAGCACCACGTCGACGGACAGTCCCTTCTCAGCAAGATCCACGCATCGGTTGTCCTCGGCATAGCGAAGTCCCTGCACGTTGAACAGCCGGACCTCGTCCCCCAGGATCGGGAAGGGGCCCCAATGCCATGTGCCCCGGTGCAGCACGAGTGGCTCGAGCGGCTCGAGACGGAAGGCCTGGATCAACCCGGCCTCGCCCTCGTCCGTGAACTCGATATTTGCCGGCGCCACCGCGATCACCGCCGGCACGTTGAGCGCCATCAGCGACTGGGTGTGGGTGTCGTGCCGGTAGAGCATCTCGCAGCGATACCCGTTGGCCGTGTCCGGCACCTCGTTGCGCCCATGGCCGATGAGGTTCACGTGGGCGTCGTCCCACTCGAACGTCATGTGCTGCTTCCCGTCCCGGGGGTCGGTGTCGGCGACAGGAAGCCAGCCGAACGGCGCCCAGGCGTCCTCGCTCAGTGGCTGCGCCACCACCGCTCGCCTTCGGGACTCGTTTGTCGACATCACTCGCCTTCGTGCTCGGCGTCACCTCTGATACCGCAGTGCGGCCCCGGGGCCCACGGCCTAACCTGACGCCGGAGTCAGTCTAGGAAAACTTGGGAGGACCTCAGGATGGACGTGCGCAGCATTGAGGCCAAGGCGCCGGTCGTCGAGCACAACGGCACCGTGCCCGTCTGGTGGATGATCGAATCCCGAGAGTTCAAAGACATCACGGACGGTGGCTTTCTCGAGCTGGTCAACGAGTTCGAGGTCCCCGGTGGAGGATTGGTCGACCCGCACTCCCACCCGACCCACGAGTTCTATTACGTGATGAACGGCAAGGGCGTCATGACGATCGACGGCGAGGACAGGCAGATCTCCCAAGGCGATCTCGTGTACATCCCGCCCGACAAGGTGCACTCCCTGCGGCCGATCAGTGATCACGCCCCGATCCATTGCTTCTGCTTCGCCATCGGAGTGAAGGGCGCCGGCGCCATCAACTACACGACGCACTAGGTGGGTCGTGTCCTTGTCACCCGTCCTCTGATCGAGGGCGGGACTGACCCGCTGGTCGAGGCCGGCCACGAGATCGTCATTTCGCCCGTCTCCCCATCGGCGCCCGAGCTGGTCTCGTTGGCCCCAGAGTTCGACGGGATCGTGAGCCACCTCACGGACCGGATCGACGCCGCCGTGCTGGCCGCCGGCAACGGAGGCAAGCTCCGCGTCGTCGCCAATGCCGCCGTCGGTTACGACAACATCGACGTCGGACGGGCCCACGAGCTGGGTATCACGGTCTGCAACACGCCCGGCGTCCTCGATGACACCACCGCCGATCTGGCGTTCCTTCTCATCCTCGCCGCCACCCGACTTTCCACGGAAGCCGAGGCCGACCTCCGCGAGGGTCGTTGGAAGGGTTGGGGCTTCGGTGACCACCTGGCCCGTGATGTGCACGGCGTGACGCTCGGCCTCGTCGGATTCGGACGGATCGGGAGGGCGGTCGCCCAGCGTGCGGGGGGCTTCGACATGGAGGTCATCCACACGACCCGCCACGACACGGGTCTGCATGGCTATGTCGCCACGCTCAACGAGTTGCTCCAGCGCTCCGACATCGTGAGCCTGCATGTTCCGCTGACCGAGTCGACCCGCCATCTCATCGGCGCGGCGGAACTGGCCGTCATGAAGCCGACAGCAGTGCTCGTCAATACGGCTCGAGGACCGGTTGTCGACGAAAACGCCTTGGTGGACGCCCTGGAAGAGGACCGGCTCTACGCCGCCGGGCTCGATGTCTTCGACGGAGAGCCAGCCGTGAACCCCCGGTTGCTCGCAGCACCCAGGACCACGCTCCTGCCCCATATCGGCAGCGCCACCATCGGAACCCGGACCCGCATGGCGCGCCTTGCATGCCAGGGTGTCGCCGACGTCCTGGCCGACCGGACCCCGCCAAATGCGGTCGCGTCGACCTAGCGACACGGCCTCTGCCTTAACGCCGACCGTTCGATTCTTGGTCGCTTAGCTCCCCGGTCCTAAAGGGGAGTCGAGAGATACGATCCCCGAGTCGTTCGGAGTCGTCTCCGGGTGGAGGTGGTGGCCGTGCCCACGGTTAAGGGAATTGTCTTCGCCACGCTTTCGACCGTGACGGCCCTGGGTCTCGTCGGGATTCTCGCTATCGAAGCGACGCCGGATGCCTCGGCAACGACACCTTCGTGGAAAACCACCGCTTCGTTCACGCCACTACCGAACGTTCGGGCCGTCTCCTGTAGCCCAGCACCGACTACCTGCGTCGCCGTGGGCGATGACGGCGGCAACTATGCATCGATCCTCGTTTCGAATAACGGAGGCTCGAACTGGTCGGCCGGAACCGTTCCCAATGGAGTGACCTCCCTTTCGACCGTCTCCTGCCCTTCACCGACTATCTGTTACGCCGGCGGAGGAACCGGCATTCTGAAATCCACGAACGGCGGCTCCACATGGATCGTCGTTGACCCCGGATTCCCCGCTCAGTCCATTTCGTGCTTTTCTTTCGACGAGTGCACGGCGGTAGGTGGTATTCAAATCGTTGCGACGAAGGACGGAACAAACTGGATGGCCCAAACCGCACCTTCTGGTACAGATTCGCTGTCAGCGGTGTCTTGCTCCAATGAAGTCACGTGCGCCGCTGTAGGAATCGCGAGCAATTCTCCAGTAATCATCGGGACCCAAAACAGTCAACCCTGGACAATCCTAAGTACTCCTAACGTCGTCGCCCTAACTTCTGTCTCCTGTTCAACCGCCACGACTTGCGTTGCGGTTGGCATCCAGTCATTTGGCAATGCCACATCGTTGAGCACCACGGACTTCACAACGTGGGTCCCGACAAGCTCGATCCCGACTGGAGCAAGCTTGGAATCCGTCGATTGCCCAAATGGAGCACAGTGCATTGCGACCGGCACAAATCTCGACTCAGCACCGTATGTGCTTGAGACGTCTAACAACGGAGCCAGCTGGACGGTCCAATCACCTCCTCTTAATGCCGTCGATGTGACAGGCATCTCATGTTCCAGCCTGCTCGACTGTGTCGCCGTCGGAAGCAGCGGCAACACCGGCGCCGGCTCCACCATCATGAGCACGACTTCAGGCGGTCGCTCTTGGACTGATGACCCGCCGCCGTTAGGTACAAGCCGTCTTCTCTCAGCGTCGTGCCCGACGACAGCGGTCTGTTTCGCGGCGGGAGTGAATACAGTCCTCCATTCCACGAACGCCGGCTATGCGTGGACCGCCCAGACGATCCCTCCACAAGTCAGTGGACTGAACGGGATCTCCTGTCCCACCACCTCCGTGTGCACGGCCGTGGGGTTTGGCATCTTCGGGAGCCCCGAAGTGATCGGAACGACCAATGGAGGTTCCAGCTGGTCGCCGGAGCCTCTTCCAGCAGGAGTCGGCCTGCTCACAGCGGTCTCGTGCTCCAGTTCTACGAACTGTCAGGCCACGAGCAAGTTTGCCTCGGGTCCGAACTCGCCCAGCATCATCGGCACGACGAACGGCGGCGCCTCGTGGACGGTCGAGGACGCTCCCAGCACGGTTACGGATTTCACCGCCGTCGCATGTGCTGACACGATCCACTGCACCGTTGTCGGCTCGGCCTCGCCCGGGCCCGGCGCCTCCATCCTGGCCACCACGAATGGTGGCCTGACGTGGATACCTCAAGCAGTTCCCACCGGATATCAGGGCACACTCAAGGCCATCGCCTGCCCGAACGACACAACCTGCCTGGCGGCCGGCGCTCACGTCATCATCACCACAAACGGCGGCACGCACTGGTCCGACCTCGGCACCCCGGCCGGCGCGACGCCACTCGTGGGCATCAGCTGCATCAGTGCCAACTCCTGCACCGCGGTCGGCGGCACGAGCATCGTCGCCACAACCAACACCGGATCGAGTTGGACCGACACGCCGGCACCTCCGGGAGTGGGATCGCTGTTTGGCATCTCGTGCGCGAGCCCGGTCAACTGCGAGGCCGTCGGCGCCAACGACAACTTCGGGGGGACCATCGAGACCCTGTCCGCTCCTCCGGACGTGACGACGTCCAGCCTCACCGTCGGCACGATCGGTGTGCCGTACCAGAGCTCCCTTTCGGCCACCGGCGGCCTCCCGCCCTACACGTGGTCCGTCGCCGGTGGAACCCTGCCACCCGGCCTCCATCTCGATCCGGACGGCACCATCAGCGGCATTCCCACCATCTCCGGCACATACGCCGTGACCTTCGCGGTCACCGACTCGAATCAACTGGTCGGGCGGGCCCAGCTCACCGTCGCCATCAAACCCCTCAGCGCACCCGGCTATTGGGAAGTCGCCAGCGACGGTGGCATCTTCAGCTACGGCGGTGCCCAGTTCTACGGCTCCACGGGCGGCCTGCACCTCAATGCGCCGATCATCGGGATGGCGGCGACGCCCGACGCCGCCGGCTATTGGTTGTTGGCGTCAGATGGCGGCATCTTCGCCTTCGGCGATGCGGTTTTCTTCGGGTCGACCGGAGGCTCACCGTTGAACGCTCCCATCGTGGGCATGACACCCACGCCCGACGGCGCCGGGTATTGGCTGGTGGCGTCGGACGGCGGCATCTTCGCCTACGGCGACGCAGGCTTCTTCGGCTCGACCGGAGGCATGCGCTTGGACAAGGCGATCGTCGGCATGGCGTCGACCATCGACGGCCACGGGTACTGGCTCGTGGCTTCGGACGGCGGCATCTTCGCCTACGGCGACGCGGGCTTTTACGGGTCCACCGGCGGGTTGCCGCTCCAGAAGCCCATCGTCGCCATGACGGCCGCCCCTGACGGCGGTGGGTACTGGCTCGTCGCCTCGGACGGGGGCATCTTCAGTTTCGGTGACGTCGGCTACTTCGGCTCCATGGGTGGAGCACCGCTGCGTGCACCGATCGTGGGGATGGACCGGACCGCCGACGGACAGGGCTACTGGATGGTGGGACGTGACGGCGGGATCTTCAGTTTCGGCGACGCCGGATTCTTCGGGTCGGCCGGCGGGCTTCCGTTGAACGCGCCGATCGTCGGGCTCTCGGCTATCCAGTCGCTCTGACGCCGGCCGGCGCGCCCGCTACCAGGCTTTCGACCGCGCCAGTGTCCGTTCCAGGATGCCGAGCGTCGCCCGCACCGCCGTCTCCGAGATGACCGGGAAGATGTCGGCCTGCTTCCACTCCGGTGCGATCTGGGACCAGTCGTAGTACGAGGTCACCATCGTGCCGCCGTCGACCGGCTCGAGCTCGTAGCCATAGACGTGACCGATCTGCGGCTTGATCTGTCCTTCGATCGTCCAGGCGATCGCACGGTCCTGCTCGTAGCGCGTGATGACGACGGTGACGTCGTACTTGCCCATCGGGTAGTCGTTCAGCGACTCGCGGTCCATGTGGATCACGAACTCGTCGCCCACCTTCGTCGCCGGCTCCCCCGTCGAGCTCTGCAGCATGCCCGTACTGTCGATGGTGACGTGACCCTCCGGGTCGCGCACGACCGAGAAGATGCGCGCCGCGTCGGCGGGGACGAAGCGCCGGATCTCGATGCGCTCGGCCTTCTCGTCGCTGGTCTCTTCGCTCATGCCCGCATTGTGCCACCGGGCCCGTCCCGGCGGCCGGGCCGCCGCACGCCGGACCCGGAGCCGGTCCGAACGCTCAGTCCCCCGGGGCCACGCCGACGAGGTCGGCGTCCGTGTGCGCGTCGCTCCCTTCCCCTGTCGGCTGATCGCCCGGGACCCGGGTCGAGCTCGGCCCCCGGGCCAGTGACGCGAACGCGGCGATGAAGGCGAGGCCGGCCGAGACCAGGAACACGATCGTGAGGCCGTGGTGGAACGGTGCCGAGATCAAGTTGGGGAAGTACTCCTTGCCGGTGAGGATCCGCTGCGCCGCGGCCGGGAGCTTGGTCAGCTCGCCGCCCATCGACAGGAGCTCGCGCAGCGGGTTGATCCCGAGCACGGAGGCGAAGAGCGACGACACCGGGGGCAGGGACGCGATGTGGTGGGCGACGCCGTGCGGCACGCCCTGTCGCGCCAGCCCCTTGTTCAACGCCGCCGGCAGTGTGCCCGCCAGCCCCGTGATCATCAGCGAGAAGAACACCCCGATCGACAGCGCGGTACCCGAATTCTGGAAGGTCGCCCGCATGCCCGACGCCGCGCCGCGTTGATCCGACGGCACGCTGCTCATGATCGACGCGGTGTTGGGCGCGCTGAACATGCCGATGCCGATGCCGTTGATCGCGATCAGCGTGGCGAACTCGGGATAGGAGAAGTTGATCGGCAGCAGCATCAGGCCGATGAAGCTGGCGCCGTACACGAACATGCCCGTCGTGGCGAACCCCCGGGCGCCGTAACGATCGGACAGGTAGCCGCACAGTGGCCCCGAGACGAGGAATCCGGCCGTGAGCGGCAAGAGGAAGATCCCGGCCCACAGCGGCGTGGAGCTGAAGTCGTAGCCGTGCAGCGGCAACCAGATCCCCTGCAGCCAGATGACGAGCATGAACTGCAGCCCGCCCTGGCCCAGACGCGCGGCGAAGCTGGCGATGTTGCCCGCGGTGAAGGCGCGGATGCGGAACAACGCGAGGTTGAACATCGGATCTCGTACCTTCGTCTCGATCACTGCGAACGCCCCCAGGAGCGCCAGGCCGCCGAACAGCAACACGAGGACTTCTGGTTTGGTCCAACCCATCGTCTGCCCGTGATAGGGCTGGATCCCGATCGTGATCGCGACGAGCAGCGAACCGAGCCCGCCGGCGAAGGTGATGTTGCCCCACCAGTCCATCCGTCCCCCCGACCGCTGCCCCGTTTCGCGCAGGCGGTAGTACGCCCACAGCGTCCCGAAGATGCCCACGGGGACGTTCACCCAGAACACGGCCCGCCAGTCCCAGATGGCCAAGACCCCGCCGAGCACCAGGCCGATGAACTGCCCCGCCAGGCCGGCCACCTGATTGATCCCGAGGGCGAACCCGCGCTGGTTCTCCGGGAACGCATCGGTGAGGATCGCGGCCGAGTTGGCCATGAGCATGGATCCACCGATGGCTTGGAGGAAGCGCCAACCGATGAGCCAGACGGCCGCCCTGCTGCCCATGAACGGGTCGAACGACAAGAGCACCGACGCGATCGTGAAGACGGCGAACCCCGCGTTGTAGATCCGGACCCGGCCGAACATGTCGCCCAGGCGGCCCAGGCTGACCACGAACACGGCCTGCACCAGGCGGTACCCCATGATCATCCACAAGAGGTACGTGATGTTCCCCGGCGCCAGCGGGTCGAGATGGATGCCGCGGAAGATGGCCGGCAACGCGATGATGACGATCGAGCCGTCGAGGACCGCCATGAACGTGGCCGCCGTGGTGTTGGCGAGCGCGACCCACTTGTAGCGGTCGTCGACGTCGTTGCGGGCCATCAAATGTTGTGGGCCAGGCGTTCGATGAGTGGTGCGGCCGCCTGGAGCTGCTTGACCTCGGCCCGCGTGAACGCCGACTCGAGGGCCTCGGACAAATGCTCGCTGCGCGCGCTGCGGCGGCGCTGCAGCAGCGCACGACCCTCTCCCGAGAGCGACAAGATCGACCGCCGCCCGTCGTCCGGATCGGGTGCCCGGCGCACGAGGCCACGCTCTTCGAGCGCGGCGACCGTCGCCCCCATCGACTGGGGACTGATCCTTTCGAGCCGGGCCAGCTCGGCCGCGGTCGCCGGGCCCGTACGGTCGAGTCGGGCCAGGGCGGACGTCTCCGGCGACGTGAGATCGCCTTCGACCGCCTGGGTCTGGCGGAGGCGCTGCACGAGTAACCGCACGCTGGAGTGCAGCGCACCGGCGACCTCGTCGATCAGCGGGTCCCGACCCATATCATCAGTCTAAACTAATAAGGCTGACCTGATGACTACTGGGGACGCTCGCCGGGTCAGTCCTTTCGCTCCGAGACGAGCGACGCGTCGAGACCCAGCAGCTCCACCGTCGTGCGCCCCTCGCGCAACGCCTCGAAGAACCCCGCTTCCTTGACTTCGCGTCCTCGCCCGGCCACCAGGACCTCTGCGACGGCCTCGGCCGGCACGAAGGTGACACCGTCGACATCGCCGACGACCCAATCCCCGGGCGAGACGACGATGCCGCCGACGCGGACAGGCCGACCCACCGTCCCGGGCTTGTCCTTCGTCGCACCGGTCAACGCGATGCCGGCGGAGAAGACCGGAAAGCCGTGCGCCTCGAGTGCGCCGACGTCGCGGACGCAGCCGTCGATGACGAGCCCCGCCAATCCCGCCGCCTCTGCCGCGGTGGTCAGGACTTCGCCCCAGTAGCCGCGGTCGGTCACCTGGCCGACGTCGACCACGAGCACACTGCCCCGCGGCGCCTTCGTCACCGCCACGTGCACGCCGAGGTTGTCACCGGGCGTGCACCCCACCGGGTAGGCCGGCGCCGCAATGGAGGCGCCCGGCCATACCGGCCGGAGCCTGCGGTGTGCGGCCTGCCCGCCCGATTCGCCCAGGGTCGCCGACCCGAGGCCGGCGAGGGCTGCCGCCACGTCCTCGGGTTTGATCACGGGATCGGCCACGTCGTCCTCCTCACGGGCGCCCGTGCTCGGGTGCCGGTGTGCATTGGACCACCCGGCAGCGCGGTCGCACCAGCCGTACACTCCGCTCCCGATGGCCGACTCCATGCTGATCGTCACCCAGGTCGCCCCGTACGTGGACGGGCCCGCCGGCGTGCATGGCACCTTGACCCAAGCCACGACCGCCCTGTCCGAGCTGGCCGACATGGCAGGCCTCTCCCCCACGGTGGTGACCGACGTGCGCGACGTCTCGCCGCGGCAGCTCTCCACGACGAGCGTGCTCGCGCTCTTCACCATCGGCGAGACGCCATGGTCGGCCGACCAGAAGGAGGCGGCCTCCACGGCCTGGAGCGAAGGACGGCTCGGCCTTCTCGGGGTGCACTCGGCGTCCGACGCCAGTCACACGTGGCCCGAGTACGGGTCGATGCTCGGTGCCCGTTTCGACGGCCACCCCTGGACCCAGGACTTCGCCATCGACGTCGTCGACGCGTCGCACCCGGCCACCGCACACCTCGGAGATCAGTGGGACTGGCACGACGAGGTCTATTTGTTCCGCGACCTGCGGCCCGACGCCCGTGTCCTGCTGCGGCTCGCCGAGGACCAGGTCGACCTCTCGGCGCCCGAAGGGAGGGTGCCCGACTGCGGCTTCCCGCTTGCCTGGTGCATCGAAGACGGCGCCGCGCGCAGCTTCTACACGGCCCTGGGACACTTCCACCTGGCCTGGGAACTGCCCGTCTACCTGCGCCACCTGGCGGGCGGCCTCGCCTGGCTGCGGGAGAACGCATAGCCTGACGCTCATGTCAGGGTCACCCGGGGGGGCGAACGGCGGACCGCTCCCCGACGTCATGTCCGCCGCGGTCTACCAGTCGCCAGGCGTGGTCACCGTCGAGGAACGCCCGGTGCCGCGCCCGGATCCCGATCAGGTCGTCGTGCGCGTGCACTCG
The DNA here is from genome assembly GCA_036491435.1 of Acidimicrobiales bacterium. Taxonomy (GTDB): domain Bacteria; phylum Actinomycetota; class Acidimicrobiia; order Acidimicrobiales; family RAAP-2; genus Bog-473. The sequence goes on along the minus strand of DASXBZ010000096.1, from coordinate 2,921 downwards.
TGCGGCATCTGCGGTTCCGATATCCACCAACTGCGCGACGGCTGGGGCCTGCCCAAGGGCGTCGTCGCCGGGCACGAGTGGAGCGGGACGATCGCCGCCGTCGGCGACGACGTCACGAACTGGTCGGTCGGCGAGTTGGTGGTGGGCGGCGCCTCGCCCAAGTGCGGCCACTGCCGGCGGTGCCTCGAAGGCCGGCCGTCCCAGTGTGAGAACCGCAACTCCATGAGCACCGGCGAGCACACCGACGGCGCCTTCGCCGAGTACATCCTGGCGCGCGCCGGCTCCGTGGTACGCCTCCCCGAAGGTCTCTCGCCCCGCCACGCCGCCCTCGCCGAACCGCTCTCCGTCGCATTGCACGGCATCACCCGCTCGGGGGCGGCGCCCGGCGACAGTGTGATGGTCTTCGGTGCCGGGCCGATCGGCGCGCTGAGCATTGCCGCGCTCCGCGCCATGGGCATCACCGACGTCACCGCCGTCGAGCCCAACGAGAGCCGCCGCCGGCTGGCCGCCGAGCTCGGCGCCAAGGAGGTCGTGGACCCGACCGACCTCGAGGTGTTCCCCTCGTGGGAGCCCGAGCGCCAGTCGGCACGCGCCGCCCATGTCGTCCTCGAGTGTTCCGGACATCGTGCCGCGATCGAGACCGCGTTCTGCCAGGTCCGGCGCGGAGGCATCCTCGTCATGGTCGGCGCCGGCATCGACCACCCGACGTTCGACATCAACCGGATGATCCTGAACGAGCTGACCGTGACGGGCTCGTTCATCTACGACCTCGGCGGCTTCGAGCACGCCCTCGACATGCTCGCGTCCGACGGCTTCCCGGCCGAGCAGCTGATCGAGCCGGGCACCATCGGGCTCGGCGGCATCGTCGATGCGCTCGAAGGGCTCGCCGTGGGCAAGATCGTTGGCAAAGTCATGGTCGCACCGGAGGCACGCTGATGGCACATCCCTACTACCCGGCCGGGAACCCGCGCTTCAACCACGTCGCGATGTCCCTCCCGGCGGACCTCCTCGGCGAGGAGAGCCGCTCGGACATCTGCGCCTTCTTCAAGGAGGTGCTCGGCTTCGAAGAGATGGCCGTCATGACGGAGGATCGACGCCGGCTGATCCTGAGTTGTGTGCACTGGGACCAGTTCATCTTCCTCATCTCCGAGGACGATCCCATGCAGTGCCCGCGCATGGACCACTATGGCTTCGCGGTCAACTCGCTCGACGACCTGAAGGGCATCCAAGAGCGCGCCGAGGCCTTCCGCAAGAAGGACGACCGCATGGAACTGATCGACCTGCACATGGACGACCAGGGCATGGTGAAGATCCACTCCGTGTACGTCCGCCACATCCTCCCGATGACCTGCGAGGTGCAGTACTGGGAGTTCCCGGAGAACCCCAAGCCCTACGTCCCGGCGAAGACCGCCGGCTGAGCTGGCCGTCGCACCGCACCGATACGGTGCGGTGATGACCCCGACGACCTCGCAAACAGAGAAGGCCGACACCTTCCGCGCCCTCCACGTCCCCGGCACGCCGCTCCTCATGCCCAACGCCTGGGACGAGGGTTCCGCCCGCCTCTTCGCCGCCATTGGCTGTGCGGCCATCGCCACGACGAGCGGCGGCTTCGCCGTCACCCGCGGCCGCCTCGACGGCGCGATGACGCGTGACGAGGTGCTCGCCCACTGCGGCGACCTGACCCGGGCCGTCGACATCCCCGTCTCCGCCGACCTCGAGGACTGCTTCGCCGCCGAGCCTGCAGGGGTCGCCGCGACGATCACCGACGCCATCGCAGCGGGTCTGGCCGGCGGATCGGTCGAGGACTTCACGCGCCACCGTGACGAGCCGATCTACGAGCTCCGACACGCAACGGAGCGAGTGCGCGCCGCAGCCGACGCCGCACACAACGGACCGGTTCCCTTCGTCCTGACCGCCCGCGCCGAGAACTACCTCCACGGGCGCAAGGACCTGGCCGACACGATCGATCGCCTCCAGGCGTACCAGGAGGCCGGTGCCGACGTCCTCTTCGCTCCCCGCGTGGTCGACCCGGCCGAGCTGCGCCAGCTCCTCGCTTCGGTCGACGTGCCCGTCAGCGTCCTCGTCACGCCGGACGCGCCCACGATCGGCGAGCTCGCCGAGCTCGGGGTCAGCCGGATCTCGGTGGGGGGTGCGATCGCCGTGGCTGCGTACGGCTTCGCCGTCGACGCCGTCAAAGAGCTGCAGCAAAAGGGAACGGCGAACTATTGGGACCGCGCGGCAGCCGCGCGAGAAGCCATCGCGGCGAGCTTCGTCAAGCCTTGAGGGCGACGGTCACTTCGATCTCGACGGCACCGCCACGCGGGAGCGCCGCCACCCCGATCGCCGAACGAGTGTGGCGCCCGGCTTCGCCGAAGACGTCGGCGAGCACGCGGCTCGCGCCGTCGATCACGGTCGGCTGCTCGTGGAAGTCGGGTGCCGACGCCACATAGCCGGTCACGGTCAGGACCCGCTCGATCCGATCGAGTGAGCCCAGCGCGACCTCCAGGACGGCCAACGCGTTCAGGGCGCACACGGCGGCGGCCTCGCGCCCTTCGTCCACGCTGACGGCGTCGCCCAGCCGCCCCAGACAGGTCAGGCGCCCCTCGATGCGCGGCAGCTGTCCGGAGGTCCGCGCCACGCCGCCGTGCACGACGACCGCGTCCAACGGGTCGTGCGGCGGGTGCGGTCCGTGCAGGGTGAGGCCGAGCTCGGCCACGCGAGCCCGGATGATGCCGTCGGCCACCCGCTACCGCATGTACGGGTAGACGTTCATGAAGTTGGCGTTGACCTTCTCGGGCAACGGGAAGATCCCGCCCAGTTGCTTCGCACCCCAGATGATCTGGGCCGAACGCTCGACCAGCGCCGTGTTGTGCATCGTCTTCTCCATCGTGGTGCCGACGGCCACCATCCCGTGGTTGGCG